>CAYOVM010000038.1:0-14635 GCA_964407355.1 uncultured Enterobacteriaceae bacterium | reverse complement strand
CGAGGCCGCCGATCAGCACGCGGCCCTCGGCCATCCAGACCGGCCCGAGCACCGGCGCGGTGACGCGGATGAAGATGAAGGAGGCGCCCCAGATCGCCGCGAGCGCGAGAAGCCGCGCCGTGTCGGCGGGACGCACTGAGCGGCGCTACTTGCCGGCGGCGTCGCCGGCCGACTCGATGCGCTCCTGCTGCAGCGCGACCCCCTTGTCGATCTGCTGCTGCGCCGCCTCCAGCGCCTTCTTGCCCCGCTCCATCTGCTGCTTCTTCAGGGCGGCACTGGTTGCCGCGCTGCTGGCGGCATCGAGACCGCAGCCGGCGAGCGCGGCGATTGCAATGGCTGCCACAATGTATTTCATGGTTTTTTCCCCTTGCGCCGCTCGAGCTCGAGCAGGCGTTTTTTCCTGGCGAGGCCCCAAGCATACCCTCCCAGGCCGCCATCGGTGCGGACCGCCCGATGGCAGGGGACGAGCAGCGCGACCGGGTTGGCGCCGCAGGCGCTGCCGACTGCCCGCACCGCGCCGGGCGCGCCGATCGCGCGCGCGATCTCCTGATATGTGCGCGTTTCGCCCGCGGGAATGCGGCGCAGCTGCTCCCAGACCTTCCTCTGGAATACCGTTCCGCGCACGTCGAGCGGAACGCCTGCGAGCGACTGGTCGCCGGCGAGGAACGAAAGAATCGCCTCGCGGAACGGCTTCAAGGCGGCGGGCTCCTCGACGAGCTGCGCCTCGCTGAATTCCTCGCCGAGCTGGCGGCAAAGCTTCGCCGGATCGTCGCCGAGCTTGATCGAGCAGATCCCGCGCGCCGTCGCCGCCACGAGCACCGAGCCCAGCGGCGTCGGGAAGCAGCAAAAGGCGATGCTCTGGCCCTTGCCTTTGGCGCGGTACTCCCGCGCCGCCATGCCCAGGCGCGACGACGCTTTTTCGTAGAAGCGCGACACCGAGCCGTAGCCCGCGCCGAACACCGCGTCGGTGACCCCGGCGCCGTTGGCGAGGAGCCGCTTCGCTTCCTCGAGGCGCCGCTCGCGCTGGTAGTCCTTCGGCGAGATGCCGATCTTGCGCTTGAACAGGCGCTGCAGGTGAAACGGGCTCAGGCCCACGGCGCGGGAGAGCTCATCGAGCGTCACGCGCTCGCCGCGGCGCTCGTCGAGATAGGCGCAGGCCTTTCCTACAAGGGTCGTTTCCATGCCGCTCATCTTAGCCGCGGCGCAGGCGAGGCTCCATCCGAATCTTGCGCGCGCCGCTCAGGCTTTCGGCCGCCGGTCGATCACGCGCTTCGCCTTGCCGATCGAGCGCTCCACGCTGCCGGCGGCGACGATCTTCACGTCGGCGCTGACGCCCGCGTACGCCTTGATATCGTGCCGCAGGGATTTTGCCGCCGCCTCATCGCTCGATTCGACCAGCACCGTCAGGTGGTCGAGCGGCCCGTCCTTCGAGAGCTCCAGCACATAGTGCGGCGAAAGCCCGGGCTGCTTGAGGATCAGCTCCTCGATCTGCGAGGGGAACACGTTCACCCCGCGGACGATCAGCATGTCGTCGGAGCGTCCGGTCACCTTTTCCATGCGCCGCATGGTGCGCGCGGTGCCCGGAAGAAGGCGCGTGAGGTCGCGCGTGCGGTAGCGGATCACGGGTAACGCCTCTTTCGTGAGGGACGTGAACACGAGCTCCCCCTTCTCGCCGTCGGGGAGCGGTGCGCCGCTCGCCGGATCGATGACCTCCGGATAGAAGTGATCCTCCCAGACGGTGAGCCCGTCCTTCGTCTCGATGCACTCCGCGGCCACGCCCGGCCCGATCACCTCCGAGAGGCCATAGAGATCGAGCGCGTCCAGCGAAAGCCTCTTCTCGATCGAGCGCCTGAGCTCGTTCGTCCACGGCTCCGCGCCGAAGATGCCGACGCGCAGCGAGCAGTCTTTCGGCTCGAGGCCCTGGCGCTCCATCTCGTCGGCGATGGCGAGCATGTAGCTCGGCGTCACCATGATGATGTCCGGCCGGAAGTCGCCGATGAGCTGCACCTGGCGCTCGGTCATGCCGCCGCCCAAAGGAATAACAGCGAGTCCCAGATGCTCGGCGCCGTAGTGCGCGCCCAGGCCGCCGGTGAAAAGCCCGTAGCCGTACGAGACCTGCACCTTGTCGCCGGGCCGCGCGCCGGCGGCGCGGATGGAGCGGGCCATGACCTGCGTCCACATGGCGATGTCCTTCGCGGTGTAGCCGACGACGGTCGGCTTGCCGGTCGTGCCGGAGGACGCATGCAGGCGCACGATGCGCTCCATCGGCACCGCGAACATGCCGAACGGATAGGTCTCGCGCAGGTCGGCTTTGGTAGTGAACGGAAATCGCGCCAGGTCCTCGAGCCGCCGGCAATCTTCCGGCTTCACGCCGGCGGCGTCGAATTTCCGCCGATAGTGCGCGACGTTGTCGTAAGCGTGCTTGAGCGACCAGCGCAGCCGCTCGAGCTGCAGGTCTCTTATTTTTTCCCGCGGAAAAGATTCCACCGGCTCGAGCGGAAATGCGCTCATTTTCCCTTGAACGCCGGCGCGCGCTTCTGCAGGAACGCCGACACGCCTTCGCGATAGTCCTCGGAGAACCCGGCTTCGCGCTGCAGGTCGCGCTCGAGGTCGAGCTGCGCGTCGAGCGAATTGCCTTCCGACGCGTGCAGCGCCTTCTTCACGAGGCCGTAGCCCCGGGTCGGACCGGCCGCGAGCTTCGTCGCGAGCGCCTTTGCTTCCTCGAGGAGCTTCGCGTCCTCGACCGCCTTCCAGATCAGTCCCCAGCGCTCCGCCTCTTCGGCCGGGAGCTTCTCGCCGAGCAGCGCGAGCCCCATCGCGCGCGCCGCGCCGACGCGCCGCGGAAGAAAATAGCTGCCGCCCGAATCCGGCACGAGCCCGATCCTCGAGAACGACTGGACGAAGCTCGCGGAACGCGCGGCGAGCACGATATCGCAGGCGAGCGCGATGTTGGCGCCCGCGCCCGCGGCGACGCCGTTCACCGCGCAGACGACCGGCTTGGGCAGCGCGCGCAGGCGGCGCACGAGCGGGTTGTAGTTCGAGCCGATCGACACCGACAGATCGATCGGCGCGGCGCCGGGCTCGACGTTGCGCTCCGAAAGATCCTGGCCGGCGCAGAAGCCGCGTCCGGCCCCGGTCAGCAGCACGGCGCGCACCTCGGGCTCGTCGGCCGCGCGGCCGAGCGCCTGGCGCAGCAGCGCGTGCATCTCCGGGGTAAACGCGTTCAGCTTGTCCGGACGGTTGAGCGTGATCGCGAGCACGCCGGCTTCCTGTGAAACGAGGATCGGGGACATGGGAAAAGCTTACAATTCTGGAGAACCGGAAGTCTATTCGAGCAAAAGTTTATTCGAGCAAGTCTATTCCTCTTCCAATAGGTTACCCGTGACTCAGAATTCTAGCGACGCGCTGCTCATCATCGACATCCAGAACGATTACTTCCCCGGCGGGGCGATGGAGCTCGAGGGCGCCGACGCCGCGGCCGCCAAGGCGGCCGGGGCGCTGGCGCGGTTCCGCGAGCGGGGCCTGCCCGCGATCCACGTGCGCCACCTTTCCGTGCGGCCGGGCTCCACGTTCTTTCTTCCGGGCACGCCCGGCGCCGAGATCCACGCCGGCGTGCGGCCGAAGGCGGGCGAGGCCGTGATCGAGAAGAATTTTCCGAACGGCTTTCGCGGCACGGACCTGCAGAAGCGGCTCGAAGGCATGCAGGTGAAAAACCTGGTCGTCGCCGGGATGATGACGCACATGTGCGTCGATGCGACGGTGCGCCACGCCGCCGACCTGGGCTACAAGATCACGCTGCTCGCCGACGCCTGCGCGACGCGCGCGCAGAAATTCGCCGGCGAAACGATCCCGGCCCGCCAGGTGCACGGCGCATTTCTCGCCGCGTTGAACGGCTTTTACGCAAGAGTGGTCGATCTCCATGACCTATGAGCTCATCAAGGTCGAGCGCAAGGACCGCGTCGGCCTCGTCACGCTGAACCGCCCCAAGCAGCTGAACGCGCTCAATCCGCAGCTGATGCAGGAGCTCGGCAAGGCCCTGCAGGAGCTCGACGCCGACGAGGCGATCGGCGCGATCGTGCTCACCGGAAACGAGAAGGCCTTCGCGGCCGGCGCCGACATCGGCGTGATGAAGGGCTACAGCTACATGGACGCCTTCATGTCGAACTACATCACGCGCGACTGGGAGCATATCCGCTCCGTTCGCAAGCCGATCATCGCTGCCGTTGCCGGCTATGCCCTCGGCGGGGGCAACGAGGTCGCGATGATGTGCGACATCGTCATCGCCGCGGACAACGCGAAGTTCGGCCAGCCGGAGGTCAATCTCGGGATCATGCCGGGGGCGGGCGGCACCCAGCGCCTCGCGCGCTTCACCAGCAAGGCGAAGGCGATGGATCTGTGCCTTAGCGCGCGCATGATGGATGCGCAGGAAGCCGAGCGCGCCGGGCTCGTGTCGCGGGTGGTGCCGCTCGACAAGCTGATGGAGGAGGCGCTCGCCGTCGCCGCCAGGATCGCCGCCTGTTCGCTGCCGGTGGTGATGATGATCAAGGAATCGGTCAATCGCGCCTACGAGAGCACGCTCTCGGAGGGCGTGCTGTTCGAGCGGCGCCTGTTCCATTCCCAGTTCGGGCTCGAGGACCAGAAGGAAGGCATGGCCGCTTTCATCGAGAAGCGCAAGCCGATTTTCAAAAATAAATAAACCTGCCTTAATTCTTCTCGGCGCCCACATCCTGTCGATGCTGGGCTTCTCGACCTACGCCGCGCTCCTGCCGGAGCTGCGCGATCTGTGGCGCCTCTCGAACGCCGAAGCCGGCGCGGTCGCCGGCATGTTCTTCGCGGGCTACATCGGCACCGTCTCCTTCTGGACGGCGCTCACCGACCGGGTCGACGCGCGCAAGGTCTACCTCGCCGGCAGCGCGCTCGGCGCCGCGGGCGGCGCGGGCTTCGGCGTTTTCGCCGACGGCTTCGCGAGCGCGGTTTTTTTCCAGGTGTTTCTCGGCGCGGGCATCGCGGCGACGTACATGCCGGGACTGCGCCTGCTCTCGGACCGGGTCGGCGGGCCCTCGCAGAGCCGCTATATCGCGTTCTACACGTCGTTCTTCGGCATCGGCACCGCGATCTCGCTCGCCATCGCGGGCTTCGTCGCGCCCTCATACGGCTGGCGCGCGGCGTTCCTGTGGTCCGCGGCCGGGCCGCTCCTCTCGGGAGCGATGGTTTTCTTCCTCATCGAGCCTGCCTCCGCGGGGCGCGGCAGGGTTCCGCTGTCCCTCGGGAGCCTGTTTCCGGTCTCGGCCTGGAGGCAGGTGCTCGCGAATCGCGCTTGCGCCGGCTATACGCTCGGCTACGCGGCGCACTGCCTCGAGCTGTTCGGCTCGCGCGGATGGATGGTCGCCTTCCTCGCGTATTCGGCGGCCCTGCAGCCGGGCGCCGGCTTTCCGTGGCGCTTCGCCGCCATCGCGGCGGTGGTCAACCTGGCGGCAGTCCCGGCCTCGATCGTGGGCAACGAGATCGCGCTGCGCATCGGGCGGCGGCGCTGGATCGTCATGGTGATGGCCGCCTCGGGCGCCTGCGGGATCGCGCTCGCGTTCATTGCGCCGTGGCATTGGGCGGCGGTGCTCGCGCTGCTTACCGTCTACTCGATGCTCGTCATGGGCGAGTCCGGGACGCTGACCGCGGGCCTCGTGGCCGCGGCGCCGGCGGACCTGCGCGGCGCGGCGATGGGGCTTTACTCCCTGAGCGGCTTCGCGGGCGGGATGCTGGGCCCGGTCGTGTTCGGCGCCGCCCTCGACGCGGCGGGCGGCGCCCAGAGCGCCGCCGCGTGGGTGGCCGGCTACGCCGCCATCGGCGCCGGCTGCCTCGCGGCGCCCGCCGTAACGATAATCTTCGGGCGCGGCGTAGAATCCCGCCGAAGCTAAGCGGGGCCCGCCCCCGCAGGAGGAGACATGGAGCGCATCTGGCTGAAAAGCTATCCCCCGGGCGTGCCCGCCGAGATCGACTACAACGGCTTCAAGTCGCTGGGGGACCTGTTCGCGAAGAGCGTATCGCTCTATCGCGAGCGTGCCGCCTTCCACAACATGGGCAAGACGATCAGCTTCGGCCAGCTCGACAAGATGACGCGCGATTTCGGCGCATGGCTGCAGGCGAAAGGGCTGCCGAAAGGCGCGCGCGTCGCGATCATGATGCCGAACTGCCTGCAATACCCGGTGGCGATGTTCGGCGCGCTGCGCGCCGGTTACACGGTCGTCAACGTCAATCCGCTCTACACGGCGCGCGAGCTGGAGCACCAGCTCAAGGATTCGGGCGCCGATGTCATCGTCATCCTCGAGAACTTCGCTCACACCCTGCAGCAGGTGCTGCCGCGGGTGCCGGTGAAGCACGTGGTGCTCGCGGCGCTCGGCGACCTGCTCGGCCCGAAAGGGCTGATCGTGAATTTCGTCGTGCGCAAGGTGAAGAAGATGGTCCCCGCGTTCGACCTGCCCGCGGCGCAGCGCTTCAACAAGGTGCTCGCCGAAGGCGCGGGCAAGCCGCTGCAGCCGTTCGATATCGGTCACGAGGACATCGCCTATCTGCAGTACACAGGCGGCACTACCGGCGTGTCGAAGGGCGCGATGCTGCTTCACCGCAACATCCTCGCGAACATCCATCAGTCCGAGGCGTGGCTGCTGCCGTCGCTGAAGGGCGAGACCGCGGTGATCATCACCGCGCTGCCGCTCTACCATATCTTCTCGCTCACGGTGAACTGCCTGCTGATGCTCAAGGTGGGCGGCTGCAACATCCTGATCACCAACCCGCGCGACATTCCGGCGTTCGTGAAAGAGCTCGCCAAGCATCCGTACAACATCATCACCGGCGTCAACACGCTCTTCAACGCGCTCATGAACAACCCCGACTTCGCCAAGCTCGATTTCTCGGCGCTCAAAAGCGCCGTCGGCGGCGGCATGGCGGTGCAGAAGGCGGTGGCGGACCGCTGGAAGCAGATGACCGGCAAGCCGCTGCAGGAAGGCTACGGCCTGACCGAGACGAGCCCGTCGGCGACCATGAACCCGCCGTACATCGAGGGCTACAACGGCTCCATCGGCCTGCCGCTGCCCTCCACCGAGATCGCGATCCGCAACGATATGAAGCACGACGTGAAACGCGGCGAGCCCGGCGAGATCTGCATCCGCGGCCCGCAGGTGATGAAGGGCTACTGGCAGCGCCCGGACGAGACCGCGAAGGTGCTGGGGCCCGACGGCTTTCTCTATACCGGCGACATCGGCGTGATGGACGAGAAGGGCTTCGTGACCATCGTCGATCGCAAGAAGGACATGATCCTGGTGTCGGGCTTCAACGTGTACCCGAACGAGATCGAGCAGGTCGTGGCGATGCACCCGGGCGTGCTCGAGTGCGCCGCGATCGGCGTTCCCGACGAGCATTCGGGCGAGGTGCCGAAGGTCTTCGTGGTGAAGAAGGACCCGAACCTCACGGAGCAGGACGTGCTCGAGCACTGCAAGAAGGAGCTGACCGGCTACAAGCGCCCGAAGTACGTAGAGTTCCGCGCCGAGCTGCCGAAGACCAACGTCGGCAAGATCCTGCGCCGCGCCCTGCGCGAGGAAAAAAAGGCCGCCTGATTTGGCGGCCCAGAACCCCGCCCGGAAGCAGCCGGCCCCGGAGCAGAACGCCGCCTGACCCGCGCCAACCTGATTTCCGGCCTTGCCTGGGCCGCGCTCGCGGTCCTGTGCTGGACGCCGCTTTTCCCGGTCGCCAAGCGCACGCTGCCCTACATCGACGCGTTCGCGCTCGGCACGCTGCGCTATGCGATCGGCATCGTGCTGCTCGTCCTGTTGCTCGCCGCCGTCGAAGGGCGCCAGGCGCTGCGCTTCGACGGCAAGCTCGTCCCGGCGACAATCTTCGGCCTCATCGGCATCACCGGCTTCAACCTGTTCGTGTGGATCGGGCTGGTGTTCACCCGGCCGGAGCACGCCTCGATCATTCTCGCGCTGCAGACGCCGCTCACGGCGCTCGCGGTCTGGTTGCGCCGCGGTCAGCGGCCGGCGAGCTTCACCCTTGGCTGCGTCGCGTTCGCGATCTGCGGCGTGTTTCTCGTGATCACCAAGGGCGATCCGCTCGGCGCGATCGCCGATCTGGCTCGCCTGTCCGATGCGGGCAGCGCCCTGCTGGGAGACCTGATCATCTTCTGCGGCGCGCTGTGCTGGGTGACCTATACATTGTCGGCCACGCAGTTTCCCAAATGGTCGCCGCTTCGCCTCACCGCGCTTACCTGCATTCCCGGCGCGGCCGGCCTGGTCGTCGCGAATGCCGTAGCGCTCGCGGCCGGGTGGGCGAGCCTGCCCAGCGCGCAAGCGATCGGCGCGGTAGGCTGGCAGCTTTTCTACTTCTCCGTGGGCACCGTCGTTCTCGGCGTGCTGGGCTTCAACAATGCGGCCCGGCGTCTTGGCCCGCTGAACACGATGCTGATGCTGAATCTCGTGCCGGTCGGCGTATTCGCCATCGAGGCTGCGCTCGGCCGGCGCTTCGCCGCAATCGAGCTCGCCGGCGCGGCGCTCGTGGTCGGCGCGCTGGCGGCGAATAACCTCTATTTGCGCAGAGGAAGCACCCGCCGCTGAGCCGGCCGGCTTTCAGGAAAGCGCCGGTGTAACAAATGCCCATTCCGGGACGGCGCGGATGGTCTGAACCTACCGATTTCGCCGTGGAGAACGCCAATGCGGCAGTGCGGCAATTCTGCTATAACGATATGGTCGAAATGACCCTTTGGGGGGTCGGTGCTCTACAAGCTTTACGAAGCGCAGCATCTGGCGCTGATGCCGATGCGATACATGGCGGAGCTTTCGCGCGGCTGGTTCGGCCATCCCTTCAGTCCGTTCGCCTACGCACCTTTTGCGCGCCGGCTCGCCGCTTCGAGCGATCTGTTCCTGCGCGTGACGCAGCGCTACGAAAAGCCGGAGTGGGACATCGAGGGCGTCGACATCGAGGTGGCCCTCGATAAGCCCTTCTGCAAGCTGATCCACTTCAAGCAGCCGCAGTCCAAAAAACCGAAAGTCCTCCTGGTGGCGCCGCTCTCGGGGCACCATGCAACGCTGCTGCGCGACACGGTTCGTGCGCTGCTGCCGGAGCACGACGTATGGGTGACCGACTGGGTCGATGCCCGCATGGTGCCGCTCAGCGCCGGGCCGTTCCACCTCGACGACTACGTCGACTACGTCTGCGAATGGATTCGCTTCCTTGGCGAGACCGCGGGCCCGGACCTGCATGTGATCTCGGTCTGCCAGCCCACGGTTCCGGTGCTTGCGGCAATCTCCCTCATGGCTTCGCGCGGCGAGCCGCAGCGCCCGCGCACGATGGTCATGATGGGGGGGCCGATCGACGCGCGCCGCAGCCCCACGGCGGTGAACAATCTCGCCACGCGCAAGCCGTTCTCGTGGTTCGAGCAGAACCTGATTCATCGCGTCCCGGAGAAGTATCCCGGCTACTCGCGGCGCGTCTATCCCGGCTTCCTGCAGCACCTCGGCTTTGTCGCGATGAATCCCAGCCGCCACGTCTCCGCGCACTGGGACTATTACAACCATCTGATGCGCGGCGATGGCGAGTCGGCGGAGTCGCACCGGCGCTTCTATGACGAATACAACGCGGTGCTGGACATGCCCGCCGAGTATTACCTCGACACGGTGAGGACCGTGTTCAAGGACGTCGCGCTACCCAAGGGACGCATGTTCGTCCGCGAGGAGCTGGTGCGCCCGCAGGCGATTCGCGAGACGGCCCTGCTGACCGTCGAGGGCGAGCTCGACGACATCTCCGGCAATGGACAGACGGAAGCGGCGCATGCGCTGTGCCTGAACATTCCGCGCGAACGGCGGGAGCACCTGCTCGCGCAGGGCGTCGGACACTACGGCATCTTCTCGGGGCGACGCTGGCGCGAGCTGATCTACCCGCGCGTCCGCGACTTCATCAAGAAGCATTCCTGAGCATCACAGCTCGTAGCGCGAGCCTTCTTCGCCCTTCACGGCGGCCTCGACCACGTTGCGCGGCAGGTGCGGCGCGAAGAGCTCGATGAACTCGTAGGCGTAGCGCCGCAGATAGGCGCCGCGCTTGATCCCCAGCCGCGTAGTGCTCGATTCGAAAAGATGGCTCGCGTCGATGGCGCGCAGGCCGCGGTCGCGCTTCGGATCGAACGCCATCTTCGCGAGGATGCCCACGCCCAATCCGAGCTCGACATAAGTCTTGATGACGTCCGCATCGAGCGCGGTCAGGACTACGTTGGGCTGCAAGCCCCGGCTTTCGAAGGCCTTTTGCACGAGCGAGCGGTTGGCGAACGCGAAGTCGTAGGTCACGATGGGGTTTTGCGCGAGCGCCTCCAGCGTAAGCGGCCCTTTCAGCAGCGGATGCTTGGCGGGCACCACGACGCAGCGGTTCCATTGATAAACCGGCATCGAGATCAGGTCGGGATAGAGCGCGATCGCCTCGGTCGCCACGCATAGATCGGCGTCGCCAGCGAGCACCTGCTCGCAGATCTGCGTCGGATTGCCCTGATGGATCACCAGTTGCACATTCGGGTAGCGCCGCTTGAAGGCAGCCACCGCCTTGGGCAGGGCGTAGCGCGCCTGGGTATGAGTCGTCGCGACGGTGAGCGTGCCGAGCTTCTCGTTTGCGTATTCTTCGCCGGCGCGGCGCAGGTTTTGCGCTTCGGCGAGGATCCGTTCCGCGATCGCGATCACCGCTTTCCCCGGCTCGGTGATCTCGACCAGCCGCTTGCCGTGGCGCACGAATACCTGGATTCCGAGCTCGTCCTCGAGGGCGCGGATCTGCTTGGACACCCCGGGCTGGGAGGTATGCAAGGCTTCGGCCGCCTCGGAAACGTTCAGCCCGCGCCTGGCGACTTCGGACATATAGCGCAATTGCTGTAATTTCATGAACTTATCTCGGGATGGGCCAAGTGGGGTACGTTATAACAAAGACACATAAAATTCTAACATATTAGTCTTTGAAAGAATAAAGACCCCCACTAGCATCGCACCGGATGGAACCGACCTTCGTTGCGCTCGCCCTGATTACGTTCCTTGCTGCGTTCGTCAACGGGGCGCTGGGCTATGGCTTTTCCTCGCTGACCGTACCGGTGGGCCTGCTGTTCCTCGCCAACCGGGTTTTGAACCCTGCGCTGGTGCTGATCGAGGTGTTCATCAACCTCTATGTGCTCTTCATCAATCGCTCGAGCGTCCCGGCGGTATGGAGGCGGATCTATCCGATCCTGATCGGCCTGCTTCCCGGCGTGGCTCTGGGCAGCTATCTCCTCGCCTCGATCCATCCGGGTTGGCTGAAGTTCGCCACTTACGCCCTGCTCCTTCCATTGATCCTGTTTCAGGCGGCCGGTATTCGGCGGCCGATCCGCTCCGAGAAAGCCCTCGGCGTTCCGTTCGGCACGGGACTCGGCTTCCTGTATTCCGTCACCACCATTTCCGGCCCGCCGTTGGCGATGCTGTTCAACAACCAGGGCCTGGTCAAGGGAGAATTCCGCGCAGGGCTTGGCTTGATCCGGGTGGTCGAATCGGTGCTCACCGCCATCGCCTACTACCACCTGGGCCTCTTCGCCGCGGAGAGCATTGGCGTCCTATGGATGATCGTCCCGAGCGTGGTCCTCGGGATCCCGCTTGGCGCCTGGGCGATCCGGCGGCTCGACGCGGAGACGTTCCGCCGGGTCTGCATGAGCTTCGACGTCTGGATCGTGGGCTTCGGCCTGTCTCGAGTGCTGATCGAGCTCGAGTTGGCGCGCGGCGTTGTGGCCTACAGCCCCCTGATTGTCTCCATCTTGATCGACGCATATCTTCTCTACGTTTTTTTCAGCAAGCGAGCCGGGGCGAAACACGGCCTCGCCCGCGCTTAAAAAGGCCTGCATGTACATCTACGACGAGATCGACCAGCGCATGGTCGACGAGCGGGTGAACCAGTTCCGCGACCAGACGCGGCGCTTCCTCGCGGGCAGGCTGAGCGAGGACGAGTTCCGCGCGCTGCGCCTGCGTAACGGCCTTTATATCCAGCGCTACGCGCCGATGCTGCGCATCGCGATTCCCTATGGCCTGCTGTCCTCCACCCAGCTGAGGAAGCTCGCCTATATAGCGCGCGCCTACGATCGGGACTACGGCCACTTTTCGACCCGCCAGAACCTGCAGCTCAACTGGCCCAAGCTCGAAGAGGTGCCGGAGATCCTGGCCGAGCTCGCGTCGGTGCAGATGCACGCGATCCAGACTTCGGGCAACTGCGTGCGCAACATCACCACCGACCATTTCGCCGGCGTCGCGCCCGACGAGATCGTCGATTCCTTCGTATGGTGCGAGATCATCCGGCAGTGGTCGACTTTCAATCCCGAATTCAGCTACCTGCCGCGTAAATTCAAGATCGCGGTCAATGGCGCCGCCGCCGACCGCGCGGCCGTCGCGGTCCACGACATCGGGCTGCACGCGGTAAAGGACGGCAACGGCGAGGTCGGCTTCAAGGTCCTGGTCGGCGGAGGCCTGGGCCGCACGCCCATGCTCGGAAAGACGATCAGGGAATTTCTGCCCTGGCAGCACCTGCTCACGTACCTGGACGCGATCCTGCGCGTGTACAACCGCTTCGGGCGCCGCGACAACATCCACAAGGCGCGCATCAAGATCCTGGTCAAGGATCGCGGCATCGACAAGTTCCGCGAGGACGTCGAGGCCGAGTGGGCGCATCTCAAGGACGGGCCGGCTACGCTGACCCAGGAAGAGCTCGACCGTGTCGCGCAACGGTTTACCCGCCCGCAGCACGAAGCTCTGCCGAACGAAAAAATCCCCGCCGAGGGCCCGTTCGGCGCGTGGGCAAGGCGCAACGTCCATCCCCACAAGGTTCCCGGCTACGCGGCAGTCACGCTGTCGCTGAAAAAGACCGGCGTGCCGCCGGGCGACGTGACCTCGGCGCAGATGGACGCCATCGCCGATCTCGCCGACCGTTATTCCGGCGGCGAGCTGCGCGTATCCCACGAGCAGAACCTGATCCTCGCCGACGTGCGCCAGCGCGACCTCGCGGCGCTCTGGCACGAGGCGCTCGGCCTCGGGCTCGCGACGCCGAATCTGGGGCTCATCACCAACATCATCGCCTGCCCGGGCGGGGATTTCTGCTCGCTCGCGAACGCCAAGTCGATCCCGGTCGCCGAGGCGCTGCAGCGGCGCTTCGACGATCTCGACTATCAGCACGACATCGGCGAGCTCGACCTGAACATCTCGGGCTGCATGAACGCGTGCGGCCACCATCACGTCGGCCACATCGGGATCCTCGGCGTCGACAAGAACGGCGAGGAGTGGTACCAGATCGAGATCGGCGGAAACCAGGGCGAGACCCGCACCGGGAAATTCATCCGGGCGACGCAAGCCTCGCTCGGCAAGGTCATCGGCCCGTCGTTCGCGCGCGCCGACGTTCCCGACGTGGTCGAGCGCCTGATCAAGTGCTATCTGGAGGAGCGCGACAGCGAAGCCGAGCGCTTCGTCGACGTCGTGCAGCGCATCGGTATCGAACCTTTCAAGGAATACGTCTATGGCAACGCTGATCAAAGGTCGGCGCATCGCAACGCAAGCCGCGCCCTCGCCTAGCGGCGAGGCGCAGCAGGGCGAGGTCGTGCGTCTCGAGCCGACCGACGATCCGGCGTCGGTCGCGGATCGCTTGGACCGCATCGCGCGCGTCGAGGTCAATTTTCCGAAGTTCGGCGATGGCCGCGGCTACTCGATCGGGCGGCTGCTGCGCGAGCGCTACGGCTACAAGGGCGAGCTGCGCGCGGTCGGCTGGGTGGTGCGCGACCATCTGCTCTACATGGAAAGCTGCGGCTTCGACGCGTTTCTCCTGCGCGAAGGCGAGGACCCGGAGGAAGCCCTGACCGGTTTCCAGGATTTCAGCGAGTCGTACCAGGCTTCGGTGACGAAGCCGCTGCCGCTTTTTCGCCGCCGCGCCGGATGAAAGCCGACTCTCTTACGCAAAGCCTTAGAGCAATCGCGGCGGAATTCTCTCCCGCGACGCTCGCGAGCAGCCTGTCGGCCGAGGATATGGTCCTGGCCGACGCCATCGCGCGCGCGGGCCTGCCGATCGAGGTCTTCGTGCTCGACACCGGGCGGCTTCACGCCGATACCCTGGCCCTCCTCGACGAGATAAAAAATCGCTACGGCATGGATGTGAAGGTCTACAAGCCGCAGGACACGGCGGTGCTCGAATACGTGCGCACCCACGGCCGCGACGCGTTCTACCAAAGCGTCGATCTGCGCAAGCGCTGCTGCGAGATCCGCAAGGTCGAGCCGCTCAAGCGGGCGCTCGCCGGAAAGCGCGCCTGGCTGACCGGGCAGCGGCGCGAGCATTCGGCCGGACGCGCGCGGCTCGACGAGCGGGAATTCGACGCGATCCACGGCCTCGAGAAATTCAACCCGCTCGCGGCGTGGAGCGAGGCGGAAATCTGGGACTATATAGGCGAGCACAAAGTCCCCTACAACCGCCTCTACGACCAGGGGTACCGCTCCATCGGCTGCGCGCCGTGCTCGCGCCCGGTGCGGCCCGATGAAGACGTCCGCGCCGGACGCTGGTGGTGGGAAAGCCCCGAGACCAAGGAATGCGGGCTGCACGTGGGCCCCGACGGGCGCCTCGTGCG
>CAYOVM010000037.1:7015-20731 GCA_964407355.1 uncultured Enterobacteriaceae bacterium | reverse complement strand
AGGCCGAGGACCGGCACATCCGCGAGGTGGTGAAGCTGCAGGAGGAGCTCGGCCTGCAGTCGATCACCGACGGCGAGTTCCGCCGCGACTGGTGGCACATCGACTTCCTGCACGGCTTCGACGGCGTCGAGCTCACCAAGCCGCAGTACCTGAAGGGCGCGGAGTTCAAGAACACGGACGAGCAGCCGCCCTTCATGGTCATCGCGGGCAAGATCCGGCGCACCAAGCCGAGCATGCTCGAGCACTTCAAGTTTCTGAAGTCGGTCGTGACGAAGGGCGTGCCCAAATTCACGATGCCCTCGCCCGCGATGCTGCACGCGCGCGCCGACCGGGCGTCGCTGAAGAAGGTCTATCCGGACGTCGAGGAGTTCTGGTCCGACCTGACGCAGGCGTACCGCCAGGAGATCGCCGACCTGTACAAGGCGGGCTGCCGCTACCTGCAGATCGACGACACCACCATCGCCATGATGGGCGACCCTAAGGTGCAGGAGCAGTTCAGGAAGCTCGGCGACGATCCCAAGAAGGACAGCGAGCGCTACGCGAGAGCCATCAACGAGGCGACGCGCGACGTCCCCGACGACATGACCGTCTGCGTGCACACCTGCCGCGGCAACTTCAAGAGCACCTGGCTCGCGAGCGGCAGCTACGACTTCGTCGCCGAGACCGCGTTCGCGCACATCGACGTGGACGGCTTCTTTCTGGAGTTCGACGACGAGCGCTCGGGCGGCTTCGAGCCGCTACGCTTCGTGCCCAAGGACAAGCGCGTGGTGCTCGGCCTGGTCAGCTCCAAGCTGCCCGAGCTGGAAAAGAAGGACAGCCTGAAGCGCCGCATCGACGAAGCGTCGAAGTACGTGTCGCTCGACCATCTTTGCATCAGCCCGCAGTGCGGCTTCTCGAGCACCCACCACGGCAACAACCTGACAGTGGCCCAGGAGACGGCCAAGCTCAAGCTGTGCATCGACACGGCCAGGGAAGTCTGGGGATCGCTGTAACGATCCCCTCTCTGTAACGACCGGGGTTATTCGGCCTTTATCCCGCCCGCCTGCACGACCTTCTTGTAGCGTTCCGCGTCCTTTTTGATGCGCGCCAGGAAGTCGGCCTGGGACATGCCGACGGTCTCGCTGCCCGTCTCGGTGAAGCGCTTCTGGACATCGGGCTGGTCGAGCGTCTTGCGAACTTCGGTGTTGAGCTTGTCGACGATCGCCTGCGGCGTGCCCTTCGGGGCGAGCAGTCCGACCCAGATCGAGGCGTCGAGATCCGGGATGCCGCCGTCGCGCGGCGTCGCCCAGCTCGGATCGAGCGGCGACTTCTTCGCGCTGGTGATGCCGATCACCTTGCCGCGCCCAGACTTGAGGTGCGGCGTGGCGCCGGGAACGGCCATCACGCCGAAATCGACGTCGCCGGCGGCCACTGCGGCGGCCGCCGGAGCGCCGCCCTTGTACGGCACGTGGACGAGCTTGATGCCCGCCGCCTGCGCCAGCCATTCGCCGGCGAGGTGATTGATGCTGCCGTTGCCCGCGGAGGCGAAGGTGATCGTGTCGGGCTTGGCCTTCGCCGCCGCCACCAGCTCCCGGAAG
Source organism: uncultured Enterobacteriaceae bacterium (assembly GCA_964407355.1). Classification (GTDB taxonomy): domain Bacteria; phylum Pseudomonadota; class Gammaproteobacteria; order Burkholderiales; family SG8-39; genus SCGC-AG-212-J23. The sequence goes on along the minus strand of CAYOVM010000037.1, from coordinate 19,154 downwards.
GTGTTGAAGGGCGCGTCCTTCTTGGCGAGGTAGAGCATCGGCGCGTCGCTCACCATGGTGATGGGAACGAAGTCGCGCTCGAGCTCGTAGGGCACGTTGTTGAATAGCGCCGGGTTGACGGCGAATTCGCCGGTGTGCGCCATGAACAGGGTGTAGCCGTCGGGTGCCGACTTGGCGACCGCGGTCGCGGCGATGAAGCCGTTGCCGCCGGGCCGGTTCTCGACCACGAAAGTCCAGCCCAGCCGCTCGGTCATCTTCTGCGTGAGGATGCGGGTGCTGGTGTCGACCGCGCCGCCCGGCGCGAACGGCACGAGGATGCGGATCGGCCTGGACGGATAGTCCTGGGCCTGCGCCGCCGCTGCGGCGAGGAGTAAGACGAATGCGAGCAGACGCTTCATGGTTCCTCCGGCATTTTCAGGATTTTGCGCTTGTTGCGAGCCGCGAGCTTAACGGCTTCGACGATTTCCGGATAGGCCGCGCAGCGGCAAAGGTTTCCGGCAAGGTAGTGCCGGATCTCGTCCTCGGAAGGCTCGGGGATCTCCTCGAGGAGCTGGCGCGTCATCAGCAGGAACCCGGGGGTGCAGAATCCGCACTGGAAGGCTCCGGCTTCGATGAAGGCGAGCTGGACCGCGTCGAGCTCCCGGCCGCCCTCGATGGTCGCCACCTCGGCGCCCTCGGCGAAGGCGGCGAGGTACAGGCAGCCGGAGACTGCCCGGCCGTTGACGAGGACGGTGCAGCAGCCGCACAGGCCCTGCCCGCAGCTCTCACGGGCGCCGCCCAGGCCGAAGTCCTGCTGCAGCACCTCGACCAGGCTTTCGTGCGGCGCGACCTGCGCGCTCACGGCCTCGCCGTTGAGCCTGAAGTGGATTTCCCTTCTCAGCGCAGTTCCTTTCTCATTTGGCGGCGATCGCCTTGTAGACGGCTTCCGGGGTGAGCGGCAGCGAGGTGAGGCGCACGCCGACGGCGTCCTCGATGGCGTTGGCGATCGCGGGCGAGACGCCGAACGTGGCGGTCTCTCCGACGCCCTTGGCGCCGAACGGGCCGCTTTTCTGCTCCGCCGCCACCGTCTCGTTGATCATCTGCTCGGGAAGGTCGAGCAGCCCGGGGATCTTGTACTCGGCGAGCGAGGCGTTGCGCAGCTGGCCGGCGGCGTCGAACTGCATTTTCTCGAACAGGGTGAAGCCGAGCTGCATGATGGCCGCGCCCGAGAGCTGCGTGTCGACGATCTTCGGGTTGATCGGCGTGCCCACGTCGGCGACGTTCACCAGCCGGAGGATGCGCACGCGGCCGGTCTCGGTGTCGACCTCCAGCTCGACGCCGGCGCCCCCGACCATCCAGAACGGCGTGGCGTTGTCGGTGAGGCCGTCGGCGTCGGGCGACTTGTAGCTCGGAATGTAGCTGCCGGTGCCGGTCACGTTGCCCGCCTGCATGCCGTATTTTTTCCTGAAGATGGCGGGAATTTCCGCGTCGGGCGGCAAGCCGAGCTCCTGCCTCAGGGAAGAAAGCTTCTGTTTCGCGTCTTCGGCGGCGAGCTTCACGGCGTTGCCCATGTGGAACAGCGAGCGCGAGCCGAGCGTCGCCATGTCGTAGGGGGTCACGTCGGTGTCGGAGTGCACCACCGTGATCGACTCGGCCGCCATGTGCAGCACCTCGCCGGCGATCTGCGCCATGGCGGTGTCCGACCCCTGCCCCATGTCCGCGGTGCTGCAATAGACGATACAGCTGCCGTCGGCGTTGACGTTCACGGCCGCGAGCGAAGTCGTCGGCGCGACGCAGGCCTTGAAGCCGAGCGCGATGCCGCGACCCCGGCGCAGCGTGGCGCTGCCGCGGTCGATCGGCTTGCCCCAGTCCATGAGCACCGCGAGCCGCTCGAGCACCGCGTCGGTCGCCGCATCGCGCATCACGGTGCCGGTGGCGTGCGGGCGGCCCTCGCGCAGCAGGTTCTTGCGCCGGAATTCGAGCGGATCGAGGCCCAGCTCGCGCGCCATCATGTCGGTGTGGCTCTCGTAGGCCCAGACGAGCTGCGGGATGCCGAAGCCGCGCAGCGCGCCCGCCGGCGGAAGATTGGTGTAAAGCGCATAGGAATCGACCGCGACGTGGTCGATCTCGTAGGGGCCGGGCGCCGTAAAGCCGGATTTCTGCGTCACGCGCGGCCCGATGTCGGCATAGGCGCCGCCGTTCCACCACACTTCGCACTCGCGCGCCACGATCCGGCCCTTGGTCACGCCGCTCTTGATGCGCAAGGTGGTGGCGTGCTTCGTGATGGTGAAGAACTGCTCCTCCATCGTCAGCGAGATCTTCACCGGCCGGCGCGTGAGCAGCGACAGCACCGCGACCAGCGCCTCGAGCTTGATGTAGAGCTTCGCGCCGAAGCCGCCGCCGAGGAACGGCACCCGCACGCGCACCCGGTTCTCCGGCCAGCCGAGCAGCCGCGCGATCTCGATGCGCACGAACGACGGGCTCTGCGAGGCGGTATGGAGGGTGAGCGAGCTGTCGGTGGACTCCGCCACGGAGACCAGCGGCTCGAGCGGCGTATGCATGACCTGCTGGGTGCGAAAGCGGTGCTCGAACACGCGCTCGGCCTCGCCGAGCGCGGCGGCGGCGTCGCCGCGGCGCAGGTGGAAGTCGAGCGCCACGTTCGTGTCGCTCCTGCCCTCCAAATGCTTCAGGTCCGGGAAGGTGCCCGCCGGCTTGAGGACGTCGTGCACGATCGCCTCGGAGCTCATCGCCTCGACCTCGTCGTACACCGCCGGCAGCTCCTCGTATTCGGCGACGATGAGATGCACCGCCTCCTCGGCGATGTGCGGATCGGCGGCGAGCACCACGGCGACGGGCTCGCCCACGTAGCGCACCTTGTCGAGCGCGAGCACCGGCTGGTCGTGGAACGCCGGGCCGTAGTACGGCTCCGGAATCAGCTGCCGGACATCCTCTCCGACGACGACGCGATGCACGCCCGCCAGGGCCTGCGCCGCGCTCACGTCGATGCGCTTGATGCGCCCGTGGGAGACGCTGCTGCGGAAAATCTTGCCGTAGAGCATGCCCGGGAGGCGCAGGTTATGCACGTACTCGGCGCGGCCGGTGACCTTGAGCCACGACTCGAGCCGCGGCACCGAGCGGCCGACCTGCGGGGTCTCAGTGGATTGCGCCGCGCGCTTCATTGATCGCCCGTGCCAGGTACACCCGCACCAGCTGCTGCTTGTACGCCGCGGAGCCGTGCAGATCGCCCTCGATCTTCGCCTCGGCGAGCGCCGCGTCGGCCGCCCGCTTGATGAGCTTGTCGTTCAGGATCATGCCGCGCAGCACGCTCTCGGCGCCGAGCAGCCGCGTCGGCCGGTCGGTCGCCGCGCCGATGACCAGGCGCGCTTCGGCGAGCGTGCTCTCGCGGAACTCGAGCACCGCCGCGATGCCGAGCGCGGGCCAGTCGTCGGCCGAGCGCGTAGTGCATTTCAGGTAGGCGGCGCGGCGGTTCGCGAGCGCGGGGATCTCGAGGCGCGTGATGAGCTCGTCCATCCCGATGGAAGTCTCGAGGTAGCCGGTGTTGATGTCCGCGACCGGCAGGCCGCGCTCGCCGCGCGGCCCGGAGAGGGTCACGCGGGCGCCGAGCGCGCTCAGGAGGGGCGGCAGGTCCATGTGGGGATCGCCGTGCGCGAGGCTGCCGCCCACCGTCGCGACATTGCGCACCCGCACGTTGGAAAGCGTGCGCAGCGCGCGCGCGATGACCGGCCAGCCGAGCTTCACGGCGGCCGAGCGCTCCAGGTCGGCGAGCGTCGTCATGCCCCCGACCCGCAGCTCGCCCTTGGGGCCGGTTTCGATGCCGGCGAGCCCGAGCTTGCGCAGGCTCACCAGCCGGCGCGGGCGCAGCACCCCCGCTTTCATCATCAGCATGAGGGCGGTGCCGCCGGAGATCGGACGAGCGCCCTCGCCGTCCAGGAGCGAGAGCGCCTGGGCGAGCGACGTTGGTTCGGCGAGCTCGAAGGAGGTCATCGGGCGTGCGCGGGCGAATCTAGCACAAACGCGTAGTAGGATTCGTCCATGCAAGAAGAGCGCCGCTCCCGTACCAGATTTCGCATCGGCCAGATCGTCCCGAGCTCCAATACGACGATGGAGACCGAGGTGCCCGCGATGCTGCGCGCGCGGGAGGCGAGCTACCCGCAGCGCTTCACCTTCCATTCGTCGCGCATGCGGATGCACACCGTTAGCGCCGAGGAGCTGCTGGCGATGAATCGCGAGGGCCTGCGCTGCGCGGCGGAGCTCGCCGACGCCCGGGTGGACGTGATGAGCACCGCGTGCCTGGTGGCGATCATGGCGCAAGGCCTGGGCTACCACCGCCAGGTCGAGGAGGATTTCCGCCGCATCTGCCTCGACAACGGCTCGCGCGCGAAGGTCATGACCTCGGCCGGCGCGCTGGTGTACGGGCTGAAGGCGCTCGGCGCGAAGAAGATCTCGCTGCTCGCGCCCTACATGAAATCGCTCACCGACAAGGTGGTCGCCTACATCGAGAACGAAGGCGTGGAGGTGATCGACCGCATCTCGTTCGAGATTCCCGACAACCGCGACGTCGGCCGGCGCGACCCGATGCGGCTGCTCGAGGACGTCAAAAGGCTCAACGTCGCCAATGTCGACGCGGTGGTGCTCTCGGCCTGCGTGCAGATGCAATCGCTCCCCGCGATCCAGCCGGCCGAAGACATGCTGGGCATCCCGGTCACCTGCACTTCGGTGTGCACCACGCGCAACATGCTCGATCTTCTCGAGCTGGAAACGCACCTGCCGGGCTTCGGCAAGCTGCTCGCGTAGGCGGGCGCTAACCGAAGGCGATGTAGGCGGCGGTGATCGCCGCCGCCAGCGCCACGGCGAACAATCTGCGCGGCGGGCCGTCGTGCAGCAGCCGCCGGAAGATTCCCACCGGATGCGGCGCGCGGGTGAGCGCGCGCGAGGGGTTCGCCATCCGCTGCAGGCCGCTCGCCGAGTCGAACTGGCGCGAAAGCGGCAGCCGGGTATCGAAGCCGATCGCGCGCGCCGCGGGCGCCTTGATGTCGTTCGGGTCCAGCTTGACCGTCCGGGTCGCGTCCTTCTTGCCGGCTTTTTTCTCGTCCTCCCCCGCGGGAGCAGCGCGCGCGCGCAGCTCGGCGAGGCAGGTCGCGAGATCGGCCGCGAGGTCGTAGGCGTCCTGGTAGCGAACGTCGGGGTCCTTCTTCAGGGCGCGCGCGACGATGAAGTCGACCATCGCGGGCAGCTCCGGGTTGACGTGCGTCGGCGGCTCGTGCTCGACGTTCGTGACGTTGTGCGTGATCTGCGGCACGTCCTCGCCGGCGAAGAGGCGCGTGCCGGTGAGCATCTCGTAGAGCACGATGCCAAGCGAGAAGATGTCCGAGCGGTGGTCCACCGGCTCGCCGGCGATCTGCTCGGGCGACATGTACTTCGGCGTGCCGAGGACCATGCCGGTGCTCGTCTTGAAATCGGCCTGGCGCATGCGGGCGATGCCGAAGTCCATGATCTTCACCTGGCCGCGGGCGAGGATCATGATGTTGCCGGGCTTGATGTCGCGATGCACGACGCCGCGCTCGTGCGCGAAGCCCAGGCCGTCGGCGATCTGGCGCGCGATGTCGATCGCCTCCGCGGGCGGGATCACGCCCTCGCGCATCCGGGTGCGCAGCTCCGTGCCCTCCAGCAGCTCCATCGCCATGTAGGCGAGGCCCTCCTCCTCGCCGAAGTCGTAGGTCGTGACGATGTGCGGATGCGTGAGCTTGCCGGCCGCCTTCGCCTCCTGGAAGAAGCGCTTGTGATATTCCTGCCGCCCCTCGGCGTCCTCGGCGAGAAGAATGGTCTTCAGCGCGACGACGCGGTCGAGCGCGGGATCCTGCGCGCGGTAGACGATGCCCATCGCTCCGCGGCCGAGCTCGCCGCGGATCTTGTAGCGGCCGATCTGCTGGATTTTTTTCTTCGCCATCAGCGGTTCACCCGCGTCAATAGCGAGCGCCAGTAGCTCTGGCCCTGCGCCGCGGCGCCGTGGTACTTCGCCGCGAGGGCGTTCATGAAAGCGTCCTGGCCCTGGGTGGAGATGCGCGTCGCGACGCCGCCGCCGAGGAGCGCGACCACCGTCACCACGCCTGCGGCGGCGTAACGCCAGGCGCGCCGACGCGCCGCCCCTGCATCGGGGCTGAAGAGCTCATGGGTGCGCAAGCCCGGATCGGTAAACGTGCCCGCCGGCACGAGCGAGGCTTCGAGCCCCGGTGCGCTGTCGGCGAGGGCGTCGCGAAATGCGCGCGAAGCGAGAAGGCGCGGCGGCGTCGCGAACTCGGCGACGCTCGCGGCGACCGCGATGCCGTCGCCCGCCATGCCCTCGGTCTTGCCGCCCGAGAGCTGCACCGCGCCGTGGTTGAGCCCCGCCGACAGAGGCAAGCCGGCGGCGGTCGCCGCCAGCGCGCGCCCGGCCAGGCGCAGCGCACCCGGCGGGTCGCGCAGGACCACGATCGCGACGCCGTCGGAAGCGTCGAGCACGATGCAGCCGGCGGGGTCGATGTCCGAGGTCGTGACCGCCACGACCGCCTCGAGCTGGGCCCGCAGCCGGGTCTGCTCGCTCACCGGGCGGCGTGCGAGCTCCTGGACTTTGAGGAAAACGACGCTGGCGAAAACCGACGCTGGCATGCGCGAAGGATGCAGGGTTTGCGCGCCTTTGAAAAGCAAACATTCGCCTTATCCGGGCGTCCTTTGTGAAGAAAGATCGCGGCGCCGAGGCTAATATGCGGAGCAGCCGGCGCCCGGGGAAACGCGTTGCAAGGGGGAAGACTATGAACGACAAGACGAGCACTGCGGTATCGGGCCGAGGCGTGTCCGCGGATCTTTTACGCGAGGCGGCGGCCGCGCGCGACCACCGGTGCTCGCGCGGGCTGCGCGAAGCCATGGAGGGCTTTCTCGCCGCCGGCGGCGAGAAAGCGTGGGCGGCGCGCCAGCTCGCGTTCTGCGACGCGCTCGATGCGCTCGCCGCCGAGCGCATCGAGCCGGCGCAAGCGCTGCGGCTCGCCCAGGCGCTGAAGGACGATTACGATTTTTCGACCGCGCGGAAAATCCTCGAGCTCGCGCTGCGCGACGCGACGGTGCGGCCGGGCGGCGCCGCCTACGGCGACGGCACGGCGATGAAGCTCAAGCAGAAGCTCGCCGAGTGCGTGTATCAGGACGAGGAGCTGGTCCCCCGCCAGCGCCTGCGCCAGGCGCTGGCGATCCTGCAAGAGGCGCTGCGCGATCACGGCCCCCAGCCGGAGACCCTGCGCCTGCTCGGCGCGGTGCACAAGCGCAAGTGGCGCGCCGGCGGCCGCCTGGATGATCTCGAGGCGGCGCTCGCCGCGTACCTGAAAGCCTGGCAGCGATGGCCCGAGGAGGATCTCGGCTACGGCGGCGTCAACGCGGCATTCCTCCTCGACGTGTCCGCCGCCCGCGCGCGAGAAATCGAAAGGCGCGAAGCGGTCGGCGAGTCCGCCTCGCCGCTCGCCGCGCTGGCGACCGGCAAGGCGCGAGAGCTGCGCGAGCAGATGCGCGAGTCCATTCCGAAGCATGCGCCCGAGGAGTACAAGAAAACGTATTGGTACCTCGTCACGCTGGCCGAGGTCGAATTCGGCCTGGGAAATTATGCGGACGCGGGTCGCCACCTCGCTCTCGCGCGCCAGTCGGGCCCCGCGGACTGGCAGATGCGCACCACGACCCAGCAGCTCGTGAGCTTGTACGGCTACCAGCACGCGGGGACGCCCGAGGCGGCAACGCGCCGCAAAGAGGTGATGCAGGCGCTCGCGCAGCTCGCGGGCGATTGGGCGCTCGAGGCGATGTCGCCCGCGCGCACCAAGGTCGGGCTCGCGTTGTCGGGCGGAGGCTTTCGCGCGTCGCTTTTCCACCTGGGCGTGCTCGCCCGCATGGCGGAGATGGGCGTGCTGCGCAGCGTCGAGGCGCTGTCGACGGTCTCCGGCGGCAGCATCGTCGGCGCGCACTATTACCTCAAGCTCAAGCAGCGCCTCGAGACGCAGGCCGACGGGGCGATCGGCGACGACGGCTACAAGAAGCTGGTCGAGGAGCTGATCGACGAGTTCGTGCGCGGGGTGCAGAAGAACATCCGCATGCGCACGCTCACCAACCTGTGGGCCAACCTGCGCATGGTTCTCTTCGGCGACGTCACCCGCAGCACCCGGCTGGGCGAGCTGTACTCGCGCTACTTCTATCGGCGCGGCGGCAAGCTCGCGGGCGGCAAAGGTCCGATCGCCATGCCCGAGCTGATCACGCGGCCTTCCGGCCTCGCGGACAACGAGGGCTTCAACCCGCGCTTCTCGAACTGGCGCCGCATGGACAAGGTGCCGATCCTCCTGCTCAACGCGACACCTCTCAACACCGGGCACAGCTGGCATTTCACCGCGCGCTGGATGGGCGAGCCGCCGGGGCTGATCGGCCCGGAGTTCGATGCGAAGCCGCGCTACCGGCGCCTCTACTACAGCCAGGCGCCCGAAAAAAAGCTGCAAAAGTTTCCGCTGGGCCACGCGGTCGCCGCCTCGGCCTGCGTGCCCGGACTTTTCGATCCGGTCGAGCTGCGCGGCCTCTACGCCGACGGGCGCCAGGCGAAGCTCGTCGACGGCGGCGTGCACGACAACCAGGGCATCGGCAGCCTGCTCGACGAGGGCTGCACGTTCATCCTGTGCAGCGACGCATCGGGGCAGATGGGCGAGGAGCGCGATCCGAGCGCGAGCCTGCCCGGCGCTATGCTGCGCAGCAACTCGATCCTCATGGACCGGGTGCGCGAGGCGAGCTTCCTCGATCTCGACACGCGCCTCGAGAACCGCGCGCTGGAAGGGTTGCTGTTCGTGCACCTGAAGAAAGGGATCTCGGCGCCTTCGGTCGACTGGGACAAGTGCCAGGACCCGGCGGAGAGCCCGCGCGACCCGAATCCGCTGCCTTACGGGGTCGACCGCGATATCCAGCTGAAGCTCGCCGGGCTGCGCACCGATCTGGATGCGTTCAGCGACGTCGAAGCTTATTCGCTGATGCTGAGCGGCTATCTGATGACGAAGCACGAATTCGAGCGCCTCGACCAGGAGAACACCGGCGGCACGCGCGACTGGGGCGGCTTCCGGATCGACGCGCCGACCGATCCGCGCTGGAAGTTTCTCGCGCTGAGCGAGCTGATCGCCAAGCCGGCGTCGGATCCCGATCCCCGGCGGCGCGAGCTCGGGCGCCACCTCGACATCGGCGCGGGCCTCTTCTTCAAGACCTGGCGGCTCACCCCCTGGCTTCGGTGGGCTACTTACGCCGCGGGCGCGCTGGCGCTATGGTTCGCGGGCGTCTACGTGAAGGAGCACTGGCGCGATTCCGTAGTGTCGCTCACGCTCGGCGAATCGATCCTTGCGCTCGGCGTGACGGCGGCGGCCGTGCTGGTTCCGGCGCTGGGATGGATCAATCCGCGAAGCGAGATCGGCAAGTACGCGGCGAAGGCGGTGTTCGCCGTATTCGGCAGCGTCCTCTGCAACCTTTATGTGTTGATGCTGAACCCGCTGTTTCTGCGGCGGGGACGGCTGCGCAAGTTCGTGAAATAACCTCGCCCCGGCGGCAAGCGCCGGCGATGCTTCTAAAAGCCGAACGGCGCATCGACCATGATCACGGTGATGCGCCCGGCGATCTTCTCGTTCTCGATGATCAGGATCTTGCCGCACTGGCGCTCGGGCCCCCGGCAGGCCTCGTTGTCGCAGCGGCCCGTCACGGCGCACGGCGTGCTCATGCCGAGCGTGCGGCACTCTTCGCGCGCCGCGGTGTTGCGGATGCGCTCGATCGCGGCGGCGAGATCCGGGACGATCTTGTTGATCCCGGCGACGAGGATCACTCTTCCAGCGCCGAAGGCGTAGCCGGCAAGGCGATTGCCGCTGCCGTCGACGTTGACGATTTCGCCGCCCAGGGTGATGGCGTTGACCCCGCCCACCAGCCAGTCGGCGGTCGTCGCCTGACGGCGCGCGCGGGTCCGCTCCTCCCGGTCGTCGATCGCGGCGATCCCGGGCCGCAGCCAGTGGTAGCGGCCGCCGCGCAGCGCCTCGAGGAAACCGATCTGCTCGAGCGTGTGCGAGCCGCCGTTCATCACTCGCGCGCCCGCCGGAATGCGCTGCAGGAGCTGCTCGAGCGCGTCGCGCCCATCGCGCGCGCGGACCAGGGAAATTCCGCGCGTGGCGAGCGCCGCGGCGAGCCGCTCCACGCCGGCGAGCCGCTGCGCCGCCTCGCGGCTCATCGCGCAGCCACCGTCACCGCCAGGGTGCCGATCCGCTCGATCGCGACCTCGATGCGATCGCCGTCGCGCAGCGGGCCGACGCCTGCCGGCGTGCCGGTGGCGATGACATCGCCGGGATGCAAGGTCATGACGCTCGAGATCCAGGCGATGAGGGCCGGCACCTGCAGCGTCATCGAGCTCGTCGAATCGTCCTGGCGCAGCTCGCCATTGACGCGGCAGGCGATCGCGAGGGCGTTCGGGTCAGGGATCTCGTCGCGCGTCACCACCGCCGGGCCGATCGGCGTGAAGCTGTCGAACGACTTGCGAAAGCCGCGGTCCTCCTTGCCGCGCAGCGTGATGTCGAGCAGGCAGGTGTAGCCGAACACGTGCTCCAGCGCCTGCGCCTCGCCGATGCCGCTCGCGGTGCGCCCGATGATCACCGCGAGCTCCGCCTCGTAGTCGGTGCGCCGCTCGGCGAAGGGCAGGCGGATCGCCTCGCCCGGGCCGATGATCGAGGAGGGCGCCTTCAGAAAAAACCCTTTCTCCCGGATGCCGCCCGGCGCCGCCACGCCGGGATTCATCTCCCGGGTGTGGCTCGAATAGTTCGCCGCCGCCGCGACGATCTTGCCCGGCCGGCGCATCGGCGGCCCGAAGCGCACGCCGCTGGCCGAAATGACAGGGCCCGCGGGCGCCGCGCCGCGCGCGCGCGCGTCGATGAACGCAATCAACGGATCCTCCACCCGGCGCGCGCAATTCGCGAACGCCCAGTCGGTGACGTCGCGCAGCGTCTCGCCCTCTACGAGGGCGAGACGGCCGTCGCCGAAGCCCGCTAGCCGCATCGGCCGCTATTCATCGCGCTCGACCGGCTTGCCGCCGAGGAACAGATTCGACCAGAGCTTGTCCCACTTGTCGCCTTCGTCGAGCGCGAGCGTCGGCTCGATCACGCGGTACGGGAACTTGTTCAAGGGGCTGTCGACGGCTTGGCTGGCAGGCACGCGGTTCAAGCTTTTCAGCACTTCCTGCCCGTCCCGGGACAGGACGAACTCGGCGAATAGCAGCGCCGCATGCGGCCGGCGCGAATATTTCGCCAGGCCCACGGCGCTTGCCTGGCCGAACACCGGCGCGATCGGCTTCCACTGGACCGGGGCGCCGCTCTTTTTCAGCGTTTCGATGTTGTTGTTGTAGGCCGTGACGAGCAGCGGAATTTCGCCCGAGGCGACGAGCTGCGCCGCGAGAATATGGCCGCTGCGAATCGTCGGCTTCATCGCCGCGAGCCGCCGGAAATAGGCGAGACCCTTGTCCTCGCCCATCGCCTTGGTGAGCGCGGCGAACCAAAGAACGTCGGTCGCTTCGATCGCGAGCCGCCCCGCCCATCGGGGATGCAGCAGGTCCTCGTAGCTCGAGGGCACCTCCTCGGGCTTGACCAGATTGGTGTTGTAGCCCAGGACGAAGAAGGCGAAGCGGTCCGCCACGTACTGCCGGTGGCCGCGCGGAAAAGCGGCGGGCGCGAGCTCCTGGAACGCCGGCGTGTAGAAATCCTCGAGCAGCTTTTCCCGATACAAGAGCTCCATGCGATGCGTGCTCGTCTCGATGACGTCGACTTCGTTTCGGCCGGCAAGCGATTCCGCCAGCACCCGCTGCACGATCTTCTCGGCGGAACCCCGCCAGTGCACCACCTTGACCGCGTACTTGCGCTCGAACGCGGCGGCGAGCACCTTGCCGTCCTGCACGGTCATGGTGCTGTAGAGCACCACCGGTCCTTCCGTTCGGGCGCGAGCGGAGAGCCGCGCGTCGCGGTCCGCGCCCTGGTAGAGGTAGATCTCGCGATTGCCGCGAGGATCCGCCGCCCGCGCCTGCACGACGAGCAGCGCGAGCGCGATGACGAGCGCCATCCGCATCGGCGTATCATAGCCC
>CAYOVM010000037.1:0-6915 GCA_964407355.1 uncultured Enterobacteriaceae bacterium | reverse complement strand
TGCGCGTGATGGGCTTCTCCGGCAGCTCCAACTGGCCGGTCTTCGTCGCGCAGGAAAAAGCGCTGTTCGCGCGCGAGGGGCTCGAAGTCCGCTTATCGGCCGCGCCCAATTCGGCTACGCAGCTCGCAAGCCTCGTCGACGGTCGCATCGAGATCGCGCTCACGGCGCTGGACAACGTCGTGGCCCGGGAGGAAGGCGAGGTCTTCGCCTTCCTCGGCGTCAACAACGGCGGGCGTTTCAACCTCATGGTGGCGCCGCAAATCAGGAGCTACGCCGATCTCAAGGGCCGCATGCTCGCGGTCGACGCATTGTCGAGCGGTTATGCGTTCGTGTTGATGGAAATGCTGCGGCGCGCAGGCCTCGCCGACGGCGACTACCAGCTGGTCAGCGTAGGCGGCAGCCGCGAGCGGCTCGCAGCCTTGCGCAACGGGAAGGCTGCCGGCAGCTTGCTGAACGCACCGCAGGACGCGGCCGCGGAAGCGGCGGGGTTCGTGCGGCTCGCGAATTCGGCCGAAGTCCTGGGCCCGTACCAGGGGTCGGTGGGCGCGGCGCGGCGGACCTGGGCGGCGGCGAACGCCGATGCTCTGGTCCGCTACATACGCGCTCACGTGGCGGCCGTCGACTGGCTTTATGCGCCGGCCAACCGCGCCGAGGCGATCGAAATACTCCGGCGGCAGCTTGCCGACGTCTCGCCCGAGAGCGCCGCCCGCAGCTATGAGGAGCTGCTCCACCCGGTGCACGGCAGCCTCTCGCGCAAGGCGGCCATCGATCTCGACGGCGCGCGCACCGTGCTCAGGCTGCGCAGCGAGTATGGCAGGCCGGCGAAGCCGCTCGGGGACGTGAGCCGGTATTACGATCCCGTCTACTACGAAAAGGCGCTGCGCAAATGACCGAGCCCTCTGCTGCCCATCCTATTCGCGTGCAAAAGATCGGCCACGTCGGCTTGTATTGCCGCGACCTCGATCGCATGGTCGAGTTCTACACCGGCGTGCTCGGCTTCCAGGTGTCCGACCGCAACGAGAAGGGGATGACGTTCCTGCGCTTCGGTGCGGATCACCACAGCTTCGTGCTCGCCCGCATGCCCCCGGAAGAGCGCGCAAAGGCGGCCGGGCCGACCGTCATCCAGCAGATCTCGTTCGAGGTGGCCGATCTGGACCGCCTCAAGCGCATTCGCGCCTACCTCGTCGGCAAAGGCGCCCGCGTGCTCGGCCCGATCAAGCACGAAGGCCCCGGCGGCAACTACACCTTCGACTTCGAGGACCCCGAAGGCAACCGGCTGCAGTTCTTCAGCGACATGGACCAGATCGGCTGGGACGGCAAGAGCCGCCCGCCGGAGCAGTGGCGCCGCTTCAGCGTCGAGGACTGACCGGCGAGCGCCGTGTTCGCCCCTGCCGGGGTGATCTAGCTTCCCAGCCCTTTGGCGATGCGATCGATGCCGGCCTGCGCGCACTTCTCGTCGACGGCGCCGCCGCCCTGGCCGCCGGCGCCCGCCGGCGATCCGGAAACGCCGATCGCGCCGACGAGGTCCTTGCCGGCGCGGATCGGCAGCCCGCCCGCGGCGGTGGTGATCTTCTCGAGATGCAGCGCGCCGGAGCTGCCGGGAAAGCTGGCGGCGGCGCGCTTGCCGTATTCGCCCGACGCCGTGCGATACGTGAGCGCGGTGTAGGCCTTGTTCAGGCTGTGCTGAACGGTATGCGGATTGGCACCGTCATCGCGCAGCGCGACTTTGGTGCGCCCGGCGTGGTCGAGGACGGTCACGGCCACCCGGTGGCCCTCCTTGCGGCACTGCTCCAGCGCCGCCATCGCCGCTTCGTTGGCCGCGGTCAGCGCGAGACTGCGCTCGGTCACCAGCGCCTCAGCGTGGACGATGCAAGGAATGCTCATGACAACGAGCCATCTGGCATTTTTCATGATGTTCTCCCGTCTTTCAGGTTTAGCGCCGCGTCCGATAGCATACCTCGTGAAGAATTTGCCTATAGAATTCAAGGCACTGAACTGGGCTCGAACGGGCGAAGATGAAAGCGCTGGGCGGCGCGGCGGCGTTGAAGTGCGGGTGCGGGTTCCAGAACGACGAGCAGGCGCGTTTCTGTGAGTCCTGCGGCGTCAGCCTGCGCGAGCGCTGCTCGGCCTGCGGCGCGACGGTGCGCGCGCAGCAGAAGTTCTGCCGCGCCTGCGGCCATCCGCTCGCGGTGATCCAGTCGGGCCTTTCCCGGGTGCGCACGCCGAAGCACCTCGCCGAGCGCATCCGCAGCGCGGGCCTCTCGGCCGAAGGCGAGCGCAAGATCGCCACGGCTCTGTTCGCGGACATCGCCAACTCCACCGCGCTCATCAGCGATCTCGACGCGGAGGAAGCCCACCGCATCCTCGATCCGGCGATGGACCGCATGATCGACGCGGTTCATCGCTACGAAGGCACCATCACCCATACGGCGGGCGACGGCATCATGGCGATCTTCGGCGCGCCGATCGCGCACGAGGATCACGCCATGCGCGCCTGTTACGCGGCGCTCGACATCCAGGAGGCGATACGCAACCTCGCCGCCGACGTGCGGCGCGACTTCGGCCTGCCGCTCCAGGTGCGCGTCGGAATCAACTCCGGCCCGGTGGTTGTGCAGGTGAAATACCAGGAGGGCGACATCTCGGTCGACTATCGCGCGGCGGGCGTGTCCACGCACGTCGCGGCGCGCCTCGAATCGCTCGCGGCCCCCGGAACGATCCTGCTGACGCGCGACACGCTCGCCCTTGCCGAAGGCTTCGTGCGCGCGGGCCCGTTCGAGCCGGTCAACGTCAAAGGCATCGATCACCCCGTCGAGGTGTGCGAGCTGAAAGGCGTCAACACCCGGATGCGCAACCAGGCGCTCGCGGCGCGCGGCCTGTCGAAATTCGTCGGCCGCGAGCGCGAGATCGAGATGCTCGCGCGCGCCGCGGCGCAGGCGCGCTCCGGGCGCGGGCAGATGGTGGCGACGGTCGGGGAAGCCGGCGTCGGCAAGTCGCGCCTGTTCCTGGAATTCACCCGCTCGCCGCACATGACGGGGTGGTTGACGCTGGCGGCGGGCTCGGTGTCCTACGGCAAGGCGACCTCCTACCTGCCGCTGGTCGATCTGCTGACCCGCTACTTCGAGATCCAGACGCGCGACGATGAGCGCCGCGTGCGCGAAAAGATCGCCGGCAAGCTGTTCGCGCTCGGAGAGAAGAAACTGCTCGACCAGATTCCGCTCTTCCTGGGCGCCCTAGGCATGGGCGTGAGCGACGAGGCCTGGAACAACCTTACGCCCGCCGAGCGCCAAAGCCAGATGTTCGCCGCGCTCAAGCAGCTCCTGATCCGCGAGTCGCAGCAGCAGCCGCTTTGCGTGATATTCGAGGACCTGCACTGGATCGACGCGGAAACGCAGACGTTCCTGGAGATGCTGCTGGAGAGCGTGCCGGCGGCGCGCGTGCTGCTGCTCGTGAACTACCGGCCCGACTACAAGCACCGCTGGGCCGGCAAGAGCTACTTCGCCCAGGCGCGGATCGATCCGCTGCCGGCGGAAAGCGCGGACGAGCTGCTCGAAGTGCTGCTCGGCCCGGGCACCGAGCTCGGCCCGGTCAAGAAGGCGCTCATCGAGGTGACCGAGGGCAATCCGCTGTTTCTCGAAGAAAGCGTGCGCAGCCTGATCGAGAGCGGCGTGCTCGCCGGCAGCCCCGGGCACTGGCGCCTGGTCGGGGCGCTGCCGGCGGTGTTCGTGCCGAAGACGATCGAGGCGCTTCTCGCCGCGCGGATCGATCGCCTCCAGCCGGAGCTGAAAGGGATACTGCAGTGCGCGGCGGTCGTGGGCAACGACGTGCCGCAGGCGCTGCTCGAGGCGGTGACCGGAATTCCACGGCACGAGCTCGAGGAAGGCGTGCGCGAGCTGCAGGCCGCCGAGTTCCTCTACGAGAAGGCGCTCTTCCCGGAAGTCGAGTACACCTTCAAGCACTCGATGACGCGCGAGGTCGCGTACTCGAGCCTGCTGCGGGAGCGCAAGATGGCGCTGCACGCGCTCGCCGCCCGCGCCCTCGTGGAGATCGCGGTCGGCCGCATCGACGAGCACGTCGAGCGCGTGGCGCAGCACGCCGAGCAGGGCGGCCTTTGGAGCCTCGCCGTCGAGTACCTGCAGCGCTCCGGGCAGAAGGCGTACGCGCTCTACGCCAACACGGAAGCCGCAGGCTTTTTCGAGCGCGCGCTGAAGGCTCTGCAGCACCTGCCGCAGAGCCGCGTCACCCTGGAGCATTCCGTCGACCTGCGCTTCGAGCTTCGCAATACCCTGCTCGCGCTGGCGGAAGTCGACCGGATGCTCCGGGTGCTGGAAGAGAACGAGCCGGTCCTCGCGATCCTCGGCGACAAGCTTCGCAGCGCTCGCCATGCCGCGTTCAGGTGCAATTATCACTTCCTGGTCGGCGAGCAGCGGCGCGCCATCGAGTTCGGCGAGGCGGGGCTCAAGCTCGTGCGCGCCGCCGGCGACCGGCCGATCGAGGGCGAGCTCCTGTACCGCCTCGGCCAGAGCTACTACACGCTGGGCGAATGCCGGCGCGCCATCGAGCTGTTCGAGGACAGTCTCGCGTTCACCTCCGAGCGGCACGAGCGCCAGCGGCAGGACCTGACGGTGATCCCGTCCGTCGTCGCGCGCACCTGGCTCGCCATCGCGCTCACGGAATACGGCGATTTCGGCGCGGGCATGAACCACGCCAAGCGCGCGCTCGCGATCGCCGAGCAGGCGGAGGACCAGTTGAGCCAGGTGCTGGGCTGGCTCGCCATCGGGCACCTGCTGCTGCGAAAAGGCGAGGTCGACGGCGCGATCGGCGTCCTGGAGCGCGGCAAGGAGCTCTGCGACCGCTGGTCGTTTCGCGTGTGGTACCCGCGCGTCGCCTCATCCCTCGGCGTGGCTTACGCGCGCATCGGGCGCACGGACGAAGGTCTCGCGCTCGCGAAGCAGGCGCTCGCCGGCGCCGAGCGCTCGCGGCTGACCGTGGACAAGGCGGTGGTGCTGGTGCGGCTGGGGCAGGCGTCGCTCATCGCGGGACGGCTGGAGGATGCGCTCGGGCAGGGACAGCAGGCAGTCGAGATCGCGGCCGCACAGGAAGAAAAAGCGCACGAGGCCTGGGGAAGATTTCTGATCGGACGCGCGTGCTCCGTGGCCGAGGGCATGGACATCGACCGGGCTTCGAAGGAGCTGGCGGCGGCGCTACAGCTTGCCGTAGCCTGCGAGGCGCGCCCGCTGGCGGCTTTCTGTCAGACGGCGCTCGCCGGGGTCAACCGCCGGCAAGGCAAGCATGCCGAAGCGAAAGAACTCGCCGCCGCGGCGGACGCGGTCTACGCCCAGCTGGGCATGCAATCGTTACCGCTCGACCCCGTCCGCTGAGGAATCGGTGCGGTTCAGCTCGAGCTCGACCTTGAGACCCTTGCGCTTCGCCATCTCGCGAAGCTCCAGGTAGAGCGCCTCGAGCGCGCCGCGCTCGCCGTGCGCCGCAACGTGGATGTCGACGGCGGCCGGCGCCGGCTTCTCGTCGGCGCTTTTTTCCGCGGCGCTAATAGGTGATGTTCAAGGTCACGGTCGCCTTCGCGTCCGTGGCCCGCGCCTCTTTCACGATCGACCCCTTCACGTCCTTGCCGTTGATCTTGGCGGTGAGGAGCGCGTTGATCTTCTTCTTGAGGTCTTCGATGTCCTTCGTGTCCAGGGTCCCCGATATCTTTATGCTCGCGTAGTAGCTGATGCCGTTGCCCGCACCCCCTGAACTCATGACGGATCTCCCCTTGAAAGTTTAGGGCGCAAGTATAGCCCCATTGATTCGGCCGCTTCAAAGCCCCCGGGCGTCTTCGTGCGTTTGCACTTTTTCGATGCCCTCGAAGAGCTCATCGGCCGGCAGGATGGTGGGCAGCGTGTCGAGATCGCGCACCAGGTAATGCTCGCCGACGCGCTCGCGGGCATCGTCGATGCCGGTGCTCTCGCCGAAGGCGAGGCGCACGTAGGTTTGCGCCATGTTGTGGCGGCCGGTCAGGTCGTGGATGTTGGTGATCATGCAGAAGCGTCCGGCGTTGATCTCGGTGATGCACGGCTGCCCGGCCTCGTTCTCCTTCAGGTCGAAGCTGAACACGCCCGTCGCGCCGGGGTCGATGGCGCGCAGCGCGGCCTCGCAGGCTTCGACGGCGGCCGGCTCCCAGACCGTCTTCGCGAGGGCCGGCGTGGAGGCCATCCCGCTGGGGTGGTGCTCGGCGTTCAGGTACGACAGGCGCTCGCACATTTTGATAAGCGCGAGGCGGCCCTGCGACCACAGTCCCTGGACGTTGTAATCGCGGCCCGGCAGGAATTCGCACAGGGTGAAGTCCTCGACCGGCACGTCGCGCATCGTGTGCCAGTAGCTGATCCAGCTCCACGCCTGCTCGACATCGCGGACCTTGGTCGCGCCGCGCGAGGCGAACCCGCGGCGGATCCGGCACCACGCGAGGCCGGACGGGTCGAGCGCGCGCCAGGCCCGCGTCACGGAATCCCGGTCGGTCAATGCGTACGTGCGTGGCGCCGGAATGCCCCGCTCCCGCAGAAAGTGGCTCAGCGCGCATTTGTCCTGGCATGCATCGATCGTCTTCAGGGCGGGCAGGAAGCAGCGGGCGGCGAGCGCGCGGCGCTCCCGGATCGCGGCGACCGCGCGCGCGTCCCGGTCGTTGCCGGGCACGACCAGCTCGACCCGGGCCTCCTCCACGATCGAGCGCAGCGCCCCGTCGCCTTCGTCCGTATCGAGCGATGGAGCCAGGAAGTTGCGCTGCGCCGGCGATTTTTTCAGGATGAAGCGATCCGAATGGCAGCCGACGAGGACGCTCGACGCGTCCCCGTGCAGGAGGCTGCGCATGAGGTTGTTGCTGGGGCCGCTCCCCGCGCCGGTGACGAGGATGCGCCGGCTCAT
>CAYOVM010000036.1:0-20786 GCA_964407355.1 uncultured Enterobacteriaceae bacterium | reverse complement strand
ACCGGCTCGGCGTCCGGCGGCAGGTAGAGGTCCACGCGCGAGCCGAAGCGGATGAAGCCGTAGCGCTGGCCGCGCTCGAGCTCCGCGCCCTGGTCCACGTAGCAGAGGATGCGGCGCGCCACCAGGCCCGCGACCTGCACGCAGGTGACGTCGACCCCGCCCCGGGTGCGCAGCCAGAGCGCGTTGCGCTCGTTCTCGAGCGAAGCCTTGTCCAGCGCGGCGTTGAGGAAGGAGCCGGCGTGGTACCAGCGCTGCTTCACCGTGCCGTCCACCGGCGAGCGGTTGGAATGGACGTTGAACACGTTCATGAACACCGAGATCTTGAGCGCGTCGCGGTCCAGGTACGGATCGCGCGCCTTGCCCACCACGACGACGCGGCCGTCGGCGGGCGACAGCACCGCCTGCGGGTCCCCGGGAATCTCGCGCGCCGGGTCGCGGAAGAACTGCAGCACGAACAGCGCGGCGAGCCAGACCGGTGCCGACCACCACCATCCGGCGAGCCAGCCGACCACCAGCGCCGCCGCCACCGCGGCCGCCAGGAAAGGCCAGCCCTCGCGGGCGACGAGCGGATGCGGATAGGGGGAGGCCAGGCGCTACTCCTTCTTCTCGGCCTGCTGGCGCTGCTCGACGCCCTTGTGCAGCGCCTTGTTGACGTCGGTCTCGACCTGGTTCAGCAGCTGCTTGGGCTGCTCGCCGACCTTCTTCGCCGCCTCCGACTGCGGCAGCTTGTCGCCGCAGCCCCCGATCCCGAGGGCCGCGGCGGCGGCAACGACGGCGAGGCTAGTTCTTCGACTGGTCGACAAGCCGGTTCTTCCGGATCCACGGCATCATCTCGCGCAGCCGGCCGCCGACCTTCTCGATCGGGTGCTCCGCGGTCATGCGGCGGCGCGACAGCAGCGTCGGCGCGCCGGCGCGGTTCTCCAGCACGAATTCCTTGGCGTACTCGCCGGACTGGATGCGGCCGAGCACTTCCCGCATGCGCTGGCGCACGCCCTCGTCGATGATCTTCGGCCCGCTCACGTACTCGCCGTACTCGGCGTTGTTCGAGATCGAGTAGTTCATGGTGCCGATGCCGCCCTCGTACATCAGGTCGACGATCAGCTTCAGCTCGTGCAGGCACTCGAAGTACGCCATCTCGGGCGCGTAGCCCGCTTCGACCAGCGTGTCGAAGCCGGCCTTCACCAGCTCGACGCAGCCGCCGCAGAGCACGCTCTGCTCGCCGAAGAGGTCGGTCTCGGTCTCTTCCTTGAAGTCGGTCTCGATGATGCCCGCCTTGCCGCCGCCGATCGCCGCCGCGTAGGACAGCGCGAGCTCGCGGGCTTTCTTCGACGGGTTCTGGTGCACGGCGATGAGCATCGGCACGCCGCCGCCGGCCGCGTACGTCGAGCGCACCGTGTGGCCGGGCGCCTTCGGCGCCACCATCCACACGTCGAGGTCGGCGCGCGGCTGGATCAGGCCGTAATGGATGTTGAAGCCGTGCGCGAACGCGAGCGAGGCGCCCTTCTTCATGTTCGGCTCGATATGGTCCTTGTAGATCTGCGCGTGGTGCTCATCCGGCAGCAGGATCATCACGATGTCCGCGCCTTTGATGGCCTCGTCCAGCTCGGCGACCTTGACGCCGCCCTTCTTCGCCTTCTCCCACGAGGCGCCGTCCTTGCGCAGGCCGACGGTGACCTCCATGCCGGAGTCCTTGAGGTTCTGCGCGTGCGCGTGGCCCTGCGAGCCGTAGCCGATGATGGTGACCTTCTTGCCCTTCACCAACGAAAGATCGGCGTCTTTATCGTAATAGACCTTCATGGGTTCCCCTGGCAAAAACTTTAATTGAAAAAAACGAAAACTAGACCCGCAAAACGCGGTTACCCCGTCCGATGCCGCTCGCACCGGTCCTTACCGTCTCGACAATGGTCCCCTGATCGAGCGCCTGGATGAAGGCGTCGAGCTTGGCGCCGTCGCCGGTGAGCTCGATCGTGTAGGTGTTGTCGGTCACGTCGATGATGCGGCCGCGAAAGATGTCGGCCATGCGCTTCATGTCCTCGCGCTCCTTCATGCCGGCGCGCACCTTGATCAGCATCAGCTCGCGCTCGATGTGCTCGGCCTCGGAAAGATCGATCACCTTCACCACCTCGATCAGCTTGTTCAGCTGCTTGGTGATCTGCTCGACCACGTCCTCGGAGCCGCTGGTGACGATGGTCATGCGCGACATCGAGGCGTCCTCGGTCGGCGCCACGGTGAGCGACTCGATGTTGTAGCCGCGCGCCGAGAAGAGGCCCGCGATGCGCGAAAGCGCGCCCGCCTCGTTCTCCACGAGGACCGAGATGATGTGGCGGCTCATGGCTGGTGGACCGCGGAGGAACCGCTGCTCACAGCTCCTCGGACAGGATCATTTCCGTGATTCCCTTGCCCCCGGGAATCATCGGATAGACGTTCTCGGCCTGGTCCGTGAGGAAGTCCAGGAACACGAGCTCGTTCTTGCGCGCGAAGGCATCCTTCAGCGCGCCCTCGACGTCCGCGGGCTTCTCGATCAGCACGCCGCGGTGGCCGTAGCCCTCGGTCACCTTCACGAAGTCGGGCAGCGCGTCCATGTAGGACTCGGAGTAGCGGTTGCCGTGGAAGAACTGCTGCCACTGGCGCACCATCCCCATGTACTTGTTGTTGAGATTGATGATCTTGATCGGCAGCCGGTACTGCTTGCAGGTGGAGAGCTCCTGCAGGCACATCTGGATCGACGACTCGCCGGTCACGCAGGCCACCGTCGCGCCGGGGTTCGCCATCTGCGCGCCCATCGCCGCCGGCAGGCCGAAGCCCATCGTGCCCAGGCCGCCCGAGTTGATCCAGCGGCGCGGCTGGTCGAACTTGTAGAACTGCGCCGCCCACATCTGGTGCTGGCCGACGTCGGAGGTGATGATCGCCTGGCCCTTGGTCACCTCGTAGAGCTTCTCGAGCACGAACTGCGGCTTGATGATCTTCGAGTTGCGGTCGTACTTGAGGCAATCCTTCGCGCGCCAGTCCTCGATCTGCTTCCACCAGGGCGCGATGGATTTTTCGTCGATCTTGCCCTCTGAGGACTTTAGTAATTTAAGAAGGTCTTCGAGCACGTCCGGGATGTTGCCCACGATCGGCACGTCGACCTTCACGCGCTTCGAGATCGACGACGGGTCGATGTCGATGTGGATGATCTTGCGCGGGTTCTGCGCGAAGTGCTCCGGGTTGCCGATGACGCGGTCGTCGAAGCGCGCGCCGATCGCGAGCAGCACGTCGCAGTGCTGCATCGCCATGTTGGCTTCGTAGGTGCCGTGCATGCCGAGCATGCCGAGGAACTGCCGGTCGGTGGCCGGATACGCGCCCAGGCCCATCAGCGTGTTGGTCACCGGGAACCCGGTGAGTTGTATCAGTTCTTTTAATTTATTGGACGAATTCGACAGCACGACGCCGCCGCCCGTGTAGACCATCGGGCGCTTCGCCTCGAGAAGGAGCTGCACCGCCTTCTTGATCTGGCCGGCGTGGCCCTTGCGCACCGGGTTGTACGAGCGCATCGACACTTCGTCGGGATACGCGAACTCGCATTGCGCCTGCGTGACGTCCTTGGGGATGTCGACCACCACCGGGCCGGGCCGCCCGGTCGTCGCGATGTGGAAGGCCTTCTTCATCGCGGAGGCGAGGTCCTTGACGTCCTTCACGAGCATGTTGTGCTTCACGATCGGGCGCGTGATGCCCACCGTGTCGCACTCCTGGAACGCGTCCAGGCCGATGGCGTGGGTCGGCACCTGGCCGGTGATCACCACCATCGGGATCGAATCCATGTACGCGGTGGCGATGCCGGTCACCGCGTTGGTCACGCCGGGACCGGAGGTCACGAGGGCGACCCCGACCTTGTGCGAGGAGCGCGAGTAGCCGTCGGCGGCGTGCACCGCGCCCTGCTCGTGGCGCACGAGCACGTGCTTCACCTTGTCCTGCTTGAAGAGCTCGTCGTAGATGAAGAGCACCGCGCCGCCGGGGTAGCCGAATACGTACTCCACCCCTTCTTCCTGAAGGCAGCGGATGACGATCTCGGCGCCACTTAGCGTGGTGGTCTTTATTCGGTCCATGCGCGGAATGCGCTCCCTGAATGCGGCGGAAAAGCTTTGAACAATAAAGGCTTGGTGCGGTGCGGTCAAGCCGAAACGCCGCTGGGGCGCAAGAGGGCTTTGATACCATTCCGCAAACAACACCGCCCCGGCAGAGGGTTCAACTGGCTTCCCGCAGCGAGCTATCGGCGTTCCTGGAGGGCGTCGAGCGGCGCGCATTCAAGCAAGCGGTCTTCGCGGTCCGCGACGAGGACGCGGCGCTCGACATCGTGCAGGACGCGATGCTGCGCCTTGCCGAGAAATACGGCCACCGGCCCGTCGAGGAGCTGCCGCTGCTGTTCCACCGGATCGTGCAGAACGCGATCCGCGACTGGTATCGCCGCCAGAAGGTCCGCTCGCTGTGGACCACGCTTTTGTCCTCCCTCGGCGCCGGCCGGGGCGAGGAGGATGATTACGATCCGCTGGAAACCCTCGAGGCGGCCGACGGGTCGAACGTCGAGGAATCGCCCGCGGTACGGCTGGAGCAATCTCAAGTCCTTGAAATTATTGAGCAAGAGATTGCGAAGTTACCGTCGCGTCAACGGGAAGCTTTCATCATGCGTTACTGGGAGGAGTTGGATGTTGCCGAAACCGCCAGAGCCATGGGCTGCTCCGAGGGAAGCGTGAAAACGCACTGCTCGCGGGCAACGCATGCTTTGGCGAGCGCGCTGAAGGCCAAGGGCATAACGCTGTGAGCCCGGCACGGAATACAGGCGAACGTCCGCTAAGAGCCATGAACGAACATCAATTCGGCAACAAAGTCCGCCATATCCTGAACCAGGGTCTTAGCCTCGACCCGAGCGTGGCCGAGCGGCTGCGCGCCTCGCGGGCACAGGCGCTCGCCCGCCAGCGTCCCGAGCCGGTCCGCGCCCTCGCCTGGGCCGACAACGTGGTCGGCAGCTTCGGCGGCTGGGGCGGCGTATCGCTGCGGGTCCTGCTTCCGATCGCCATCCTCTTCGCCGGCGTCGGCGGCGCCTATACCTGGCAGCAGAACCAGCGCGCCGCCGAGCTGGAGGAGATCGACGCCCGGCTGCTTACCGACGACCTGCCGATCGATGCGTATCTCGATCGCGGGTTCCAGAACTGGCTTAAGAAGAGCTCTTCGGAGCAGTGATGGCGCGCGCCGTGCCGCTCGTCCTTGCGCTGTGGGTAGCGGGCGCAGCCGCTGCCGCTCCCGGCGCTGCCGCCCAGACAGCCGCGCCCGGCCCCGAAGCGCAGACCGGCGCGCCGGCGCCGCTCGTCCCCTCTCCGAACGTCCAGCCCGCTCCGGGGCCGGCCGCGAAGCCGGCGGCGCAGCCGCCGGCCAAGGGCTCGGCGAAGCCTTCCGCAAAGGCCCCCGCCAAGACGCGTCCCGCGTGGGCCGAGCTCACCGCGGATCAGCAGATGATCCTCGCGCCGCTCAAGCCCGACTGGGAAACGCTCGAGGCCGAGCGCAAGCGCAAGTGGCTGGGCATCGCCAAACGCTATCCGACGATGAAGGCGCAGGAGCAGGAGCGCGTGCAACGGCGCATGCAGGCCTGGGTCAAGCTCACGCCCGACCAGCGCCGCCAGGCGCGGGAGACCTACCGCGAGATCGCCAAGGTACCGCCCGACAAGCGCGGCAAGCTGCGCGAGCAATGGGCCAAGTACCAGCAGCTCTCGCCGCAGGAGCGTCAGCGCCTCGCGCCGGAGCCGGTCGAGCCGGCACCCAGGAAGAAAAAGAAGTAGCTTCGCCCTGACCACCCCCAGCCTGCCACGGCGGCTCGCGAGCATGCTCTACGAGTCGCTGCTGCTTTTTGCCGTGGCTTTCTTCGCGGGCTGGCTGTTCTTCTTCGCGAGCGGCGGGCGCGACGCCACCACGGGCTGGCTGCGCTATGCCCTGCAGGGCTTCATCGTGGTCGTCTTCGCCGCCTACTTCCTGCGCTGCTGGCTGCGCGGCGGCCAGACCCTGGCGATGAAAGCCTGGCGCATCCGCCTGGTCGACGTCACTCCGGGCAAGGCGCTCCTGCGATTCGCCTATGCGGTGATTTTCGTGCCGACCGGTCTGTCCGCGCTTTGGATTTTTTTTGATAAAGACCGGCAGTTCCTGCATGACCGGCTGGCAGGGACCCGCCTGATTTTCCTACCCCCAGCTAGCGTCGTTCCACCCACCACATCATAGCGACCGCGGCGAGAAAGAACGCGGCGCTCGGCAGCACGGCCGCCGCGAAGGGCGGCCAGTTCTGCAGCAGGCCGACGTGCGAGAAGAGGCCGTTCAGCATGTAGAAGAGGATGCCGAGCATGATGCCGAGGAAGACCTTCACGCCGACCATCCCGGCGCGCGCGTGCATGTAGGCGAAGGGCAGCGCGAGCGCCATCATCACCATGGTCGCGACCGGATAGAGCAGCTTCTTCCACATCGCGATCTCGTAGCGCTCGGTCTTCTGCTTGTTGCTCGCGAGATGCTGCGTGTACTTGTAGAGCGCCCAGACCGACATCCGCTCCGGCTTGACGATGAGGGCGTCGAGCATGTCGGGGGTCACGGCCGAGCGCCACTCGGTCTGCGCGCTGCGCTCGATGCGCGGCCCGTCGACGGTGAAGCGGGTGCGCGAGACGTCGGTGAGCGTCCAGACGCCGCGCTCGCGGTACTCGCCGTGCTGCGCGGCGGTGATGGCGCTCAGCCGGTAGCTGCTGTCGAACTCGTAGATCTTCACGCCCTCGAGGATGTGCGCCTGGCGCGCCTCGCGCACGTTGATGAACGCGCGGTCGTCCTTGAACCACACGCCCGAGCTCAGGCCCTCGCCGATGAGCGAGCTCATCGCGCGCTGGCGCAGCTTCTGCGCCGCCTCCTCCGAATGCGGCGCGACCCACTCGCCGATGACGAAGGTGGCGATCACGAAGGCGATCCCGGCCTTCAGGAGCACGAGGCCGGCGCCCGCCGGCGAGAGGCCCGAGCCGCGCATCACGGTGAACTCCGAGTTGCTGGCGAGGTGCGCGAGGACGTAAAGGGTGCCGATGAGCACGACGATCGGGAACAGCTCGTACGCGTTCGAGGGCGCGGAGAGCGCGACGTAGAGGAAGATCTCGCGCAGGTGGTAGTTGCCGTTGCCGAGGTTCCCGAGCTCCTGCACCAGGTTCATGAAGGCGAAAAGCGCGAGGAAGCCGAAGAGCACGAACAGCACCGCGCCGTAGATCTGGCGCGTGAAGTAGCGCTCGAGGGTGGTGAGCGCCAGCATCGGCTAGCGGCCCAGCCTCAGGCGGATGAGCTGCATGCGCTGGGCGAACATGAACACGAGAAGGAGGACCATCACCGCGTGCACCATCCACCAGCCCACGCCGAAGCCGAGCTGCCCCTGGGCGACGCGCGCCTGGCTCACCGAGAGCAGGTTCGAGTACACGATGTACGTGAAAAGCGCGAACAGCAGGTTCACCGAGCGCCCGGCGCGCGGGTTGACGAAGCTCATCGGGATCGCGAGCATCACCAGCACCATCGCCGAGATCGGGATGCCCACGCGCCACAGGAGCTCGCCCAGGTTGACGTTGCTCGGGTTCTGGATCAGCCCCCAGGTCGGCAGGGTCTTGTGCGTGGGGTTGGGCTTGCCGCCCTCGCGCGTCTCGATGCGCGCGGCGTAGCTGTCGAACTCGGTGACGCGGTACTCGGCGTCGCCCGCGAGGCCCTCGTAGCGCCGGCCGTTCTCGAGCACGATGAAGCGATCGCCGTTCGGGGTGGTCTCGATATGCCCGGAGCGGCTCATGCTGACGCCGGTCCTTTGCTGCTGCACCGAGCTCACGAACACGTTCTGCACCGCGCTCGAATCCTCCGAGACCGACTCGACGAAGTACACCCGCTCCTTGTTGCCGGTCTCTCCGAATACGCCCGGCTCGACGCGCGACACGTCGTCGCGCGCCGCGACGCGCGTGGAGTACTGCTCGGCCATCTGCGCCGCCCAGGGCGAGATGAAAAGCGACAGCACCAGGATCACCGCGAACTGCGGCAGCGCGAACATCATCACCGGCCTGAGCCACGCGGTGAGCGGCATGCCGGCGGTGAACCAGATCACCATCTCGGAGTCGCGCCAGTTGCGCGTGAGGCTCAGCAGCACCGCGATGAACATCGTGAGCGAGAGCAGCACGGGCAGCGACCCGAGCGCGAAAAAGCCCATGAAGGCGAACACGGCATCGGTGGGGATCTTGCCGCCCGCCGCATCGCCGAGAAGGCGGATGAGGCGCGTGGTGAGCGCGATCGAGAAGAGCGTCATGAATACCGCGCCGGCAAGACCGGCGAACTCCCGCAACAGCGCCCGGTGGAATATCACTTGCGAAGCCTCAGTTTCTAAACCGCGGCAGTGTCATGCGATACTTTCACCATGGAATTTAGCATAAAGACTCTTTCTCCCGAGAAAGCAAAAACCGGCTGCCTCGTTCTCGGCGTTTATCAGGAAAAAGAGCTCACCGCGCCCGCGCGCCGCGTAGACCAGGCGGCGAAGGGCAAGTTGCGCGAAGCGCTGCGCGACCTGCCGGGCAAGGCGGGCTCCACGCTCCTCCTGCGCCTGCCCGGCGTCGCCGCGGAACGCGTGCTGCTCGTCGGCCTGGGCGAGCGGCGCGAGTTCGCCGAGCCCGCGTACCGCGACGCGGTGCGCGGCGCCGCGCTCGCGCTGAAGGACCTCGGCGCGAAGGACGCGGTGCTGTTCCTGGCGGATCTCAAGGTCGGCAGCCGCACGCTGAGCTGGAACGTGCGCCACGCCGTGCTCGGCGTGCGCGAGGCGTTCTACCGCTTCGACCAGCTGAAGCGGAAAAAGGCGCCGGCGCCCGCGCTGTCGCACGTCGTGCTGCCCCTGACCCCGAACCCCACGCTGCAGGAGGCGCTCGCCGAGGCTGCCGCCACGGCCGACGGCGCGGACCTCGCGCGCACGCTCGGCAACCTGCCGCCGAACATCTGCACGCCGAGCTATCTCGCCGACGAGGCGAAGAAGCTCGCGCGCCAGTACAAGCTCGGCATCGAGGTGCTCGAGCGCGCGGACATGGAGAAGCTCGGCATGGGAGCGCTGCTCGCCGTCGCGCGCGGCTCGCACCAGCCGCCGAAGTTCATCGTCCTGCGCTACAACGGCGGCGCGAAAGGCCGCAAGCCCGTGGTGCTGGTCGGCAAGGGCATCACCTTCGACACCGGCGGCATCTCGATCAAGCCCGCCGCCGACATGGACGAGATGAAGTTCGACATGTCCGGCGCCGGTAGCGTCCTCGGCGCGGTCCGCGCGCTCGCCGGCATGAAGGCGCCGGTGAACGTCGTCGGCATCGTGCCCGCCTGCGAGAACATGCCCGGCGGCGCCGCGACGCGGCCCGGGGACATCGTCACCTCGATGTCCGGGCAGACGGTCGAGATCCTCAACACGGACGCGGAGGGGCGGCTCATCCTTTGCGACGCCCTCACCTACGCGGCGCGCTTCGATCCCGCGGCGGTGGTGGACATCGCCACCCTCACCGGCGCCTGCGTGGTCGCGCTCGGCAACGTCGCGAGCGGCATGTTCTCCAATGACGAGAAGCTCGCCGACGAGCTGCGCGCCGCGGCCGACGACGCCTGGGACCGGATCTGGCAGCTGCCGCTCTGGGAGGACTACCAGGAGGCCCTGCGCACCAACTTCGCCGACATGGCGAACGTCGGCGGGCGCGCCGGGGGCGCCATCACCGCGGCATGCTTTCTCGCGCGCTTCACGCGGAAGCTGCGCTGGGCGCACCTCGATGTCGCGGGCACGGCCTGGAAAAGCGGCCGCGAGAAAGGCTCCACCGCCCGTCCGGTTCCGTTGCTCGTGCGCTTCGCGCTGCGCCATGCAGGACGGAAATAGCTCTTAAACCGCGCCGCAGTGACCAGCATCGATTTCTATTTCAACGCCGAGGATCGCCTGCGGGTCGCCTGCCGCCTCGCCGGCAAGGCGCTCTCGCAAAGAAAGCGCATGCTCGTATACGCGCCGGACCCGGAGCTCGCGGGCCGGCTCGACCGGATGCTCTGGATCTCGCCGGCGATCGGCTTCGTGCCGCACTGCGCCGCGCACGACCCGCTCGCGCCGGACACGCCGGTGCTCATCGGCGCCGGCGAGCTCGCGGACCTGCCCGCGGGCTGCGACGTCATCCTGAACCTCGCCGCCGACTGTCCGCCGCATTTCGAGCGCTTCGATCGCCTGCTGGAGATCGTCGGCCTCGCCGACGAGGAGCGCGAAGCGGGGCGCGGCCGCTACCGCTTCTACCAGCAGCGCGGCTACAAGATCGCCAGCCACGATCTCGCGAAGTCCGCGCAGCGCGCCGGGGAACCGAATGAGTGACGCCGAGCGCCGCTCCAATCCGCTGGTGAAGCGCGTCGATGCGCTTTTGCGCCGCCATCGCGACCCGGCCGCCCGCGCCACCGATGTCCCGGTGCTGACCGAGATCGTCGACGACGAGGCGCGCCGGCGCCCCGCGGTCACGGCGGAGACGCTCGAGACGCTGGCGCACGAGCTGGAGCGGGCTTTGCTCGCGCGGCTCGGCCCGGAGGTCGTGCAGGTCATCGAGCGGAAGCTCTCGCGCGTGCTGAGCAGCAGCCTGGTCGGCCAATCGGTCGACGGCATGCGCGCGGAGCTCACGCAGAGCGTGACGCAGCTCGTCCGCGAGGCGATCGCCGCTTCGGTGGCCCGCGCGCTCGCGCCGACCCAGACCCCTCCGGAAAAGAAGTAGCCTTGGAAAAAAGCTTCGAGCCGAAGGCGGTGGAGCAGCGCTGGTACGAGCGCTGGGAATCGGCGGGCTATTTCCGCCACCGCGACCACGCTGCGCCGGCCTACTGCATCCAGCTGCCGCCGCCCAACGTGACCGGCACGCTGCACATGGGCCACGCCTTCCAGCAGACCCTGATGGACGCGCTCATCCGCTACCACCGCATGCGCGGCTTCAACGCCAACTGGGTGGTGGGCACGGACCACGCCGGCATCGCCACCCAGATCGTGGTCGAGCGCCAGCTCGAGGAGGAAGGCAAGTCGCGCCACGACCTGGGACGGGAGAAATTCATCGAGCGGGTGTGGCAATGGAAGCAGCAATCGGGCTCGACCATCACCCGCCAGATGCGCCGGCTGGGCGCTTCCGCGAACTGGGAATACGCCGACACCGAAGGCCAGAAGGCCGGCTACTTCACGATGGACGCGAAGATGTCGCGCGCCGTCGTCGAGGTCTTCGTGAAGCTCTATGAAGAAGGCCTCATTTATCGCGGCAAGCGCCTCGTGAACTGGGACCCGAGCCTCGGCACCGCCGTTTCGGATCTGGAGGTCGACACCGAAGAAGAGGACGGCAAGATCTGGGAGATCCGATATCCGCTCGAAGGTGGAAATGGCTCGGTCGTCGTCGCCACGACGCGGCCGGAGACGATGCTCGGCGATGTCGCCGTTGCGGTAAATCCGAAAGACGACAGGTATTCAAAGCTGGTCGGCAAGAAGGTGGTCATTCCGCTCGTCGAACGCCGCATCCCGGTCATCGCGGACGAATACGTGGACCCGGCGTTCGGCACGGGCGCGGTGAAGATCACCCCCGGGCATGATTTCAACGATTACAAAGTATGGGAACGGCATCGCGACAACCTTGCCGCGGCGTTTTCGATTTTCACGCTGGACGCGAAGATCGGCATTCCGGGCGCTTATCAGGGTCTGGACAGGTTCGAAGCCCGCAAGAAGATCGTGGCCGATCTTCGCGCCGCAGGTCTGCTCGTTTCGGAGAAGCCGTACAAGCTGCGTGTGCCGCGCTCGGGTCGCACCGGCGTCATCGTCGAGCCGATGCTGACCGACCAGTGGTTCCTGAAGATGGGAGAGCTCGCGAAGGACGGCCTCGAGGTCGTGGCGCGCGGCGAGGTGAAGTTCTTTCCCGAGCACTGGACCAAGACCTACAACGAGTGGCTCGGCAACATCCAGGACTGGTGCATCTCGCGCCAGATCTGGTGGGGGCACCAGATCCCGGCCTGGTACGACGAGCAGGGCAAGGTTTACGTCGCTCGAAGTGAAAAAGAGGCTTTTGAAAAAGCCAAAGGCAGAAAGCTGACGCGCGACCCGGACGTCCTCGACACCTGGTTCTCGTCGCAGCTCGTGCCGTTCAGCTCGCTCGGCTGGCCGGAGGCGACGAAGGACCTGGATGTCTTCCTGCCCTCCGACGTCCTGGTCACGGGCAACGACATCATCTTCTTCTGGGTGGCGCGCATGATCATGGCGACGCGCCACTTCACCGGCAAGGTGCCTTTTCGCCACGTCTACATCAACGCCATCGTGCGCGACGCGGAAGGCGAGAAGATGTCGAAGTCGAAGGGCAACACGATCGATCCGCTCGATCTGATCGATGGAATTTCCTTCGACGCGCTCTTGAAAAAGGCGACCGCCGGACTGCTGAAGGACGAGCACAGGCAGCGGATCGAGAAGTACGTGAAAAGCCACCATCCCGCCGGCATCCCGGCGTTCGGCGCGGACGCGGTGCGCTTCACCTTCGCCTCGCTCGCGAGCTTCTCGATCACGCTCAACTTCGACCTCGGCCGCTGCGAGGGCTACCGGAATTTCTGCAACAAGCTCTGGAACGCGACGCGCTTCGTGCTGATGAACACCGAGGGAAAGGATTGCGGGCAGGACGAAAAAGCGCCCGTCGAGCTCTCGTCATGGGACCGCTGGATCGTAAGCACGCTGCAGCGAGTCGAGGCGGAAGTCGAGCAGGGCTTCGCCGAATACCGCTTCGACAACGTCGCGGGCACGATCTACCGTTTCGTCTGGGACGAGTACTGCGGCTGGTATCTCGAGATCGCCAAGGAACAGCTCGCCAAGGGCAACGAAGCGCAACAGCGCGGCACACGGCGAACGCTGGTGCGCGTGCTGGAGACCGCGCTGCGCCTCGCGCATCCGATCATTCCGTTCATCACCGAGGAGCTCTGGCAGAGCGTCGCGCCGCTCGCCGGCAAGACCGGCCAGACCATCATGCTGGCGCCGTACCCGAAGAGCCAGCCGGAGAAGATCGACGAAGCGGCGGAGGGGGAGATCGCGGCGGCGAAAGCGGTCGTGAACGCGGGGCGCAACCTGCGTTCGGAGATGAAGCTCTCGCCGAAGCAGCGCACGCCCTTCTACATTACCGGCAAGCCCGGCGCCGCGACGCTGAGCGCCGTGAGCGCCCTGATTTTCCCCGATCCGCTGCACGTGGTGGATCAGCTGCCGCAGTCGGATTCCCCCATCTCGGTCGCCGGAGCGCACCGCGTCATGGTGCACGTCGAGATCGACGCGGCGGCCGAGGGCGAGCGCTTGAGCAAAGAGATCGCGCGCCTCGAAGGCGTAGTTGCCAGCTCCGAAGCCAGGCTCGCCAACGAGTCTTTCATCGCGAAAGCACCCGCCGCCGTGGTCGAGGAGCATCGCAAGCGCCTCGCCGATCACCGGGAAACGATAAAAAAACTCAGCGAACAGCTTCAGAAGCTCGCCGGCCGCAAGTGACGGCGGATTCTCCTAATAGGGCCGCACGCCCTGGCCAATGAAAGGCGGCTGGCGGCCCACCAGGCTCTCGAGCAGGATCAGCTCGGCGTCCGTGTGGTTCAACACCGGAGCGCGCATGATCATCTGCGGCGCGCCCGTCGCCATGACGTAGCGCGGCTGCTCGTGGTGCGAGGTGCGCACGGTCTCGCGCGACGCGGGATCGCCGATCGGCTCGAGAGTCACCTCGCCATAGCAGGCGCAGACGTAGGAGCGGTCCCGTTCCGCCTCGACGTACACGCCGGTGCCGCGGATCCCTATGACCGCCGTGCCCGTGACGATCTGCTTGCGCGGGCCGCTCGCGAAAACCGACAGGACCGCGCCCGTGACGGCGCGCAGCCCGTCCGCGAGGAGCGAGACGCTCGAATTGCGGCGCACCAGCATCGCGTCGCGGTTCACGACGAATACCATCTCGCCCTCGGCGCCGGTTGTAATGGCGTCGCCCGCGCGCACCTGCGCGCCTTCGCGCGCCGGCTCGCCGTTCACGCGCACGTCGCCGCGCACGCGATAGACGCCCCGCTCCACGCGGCCCTGCGCGAGCGCGTCGCGCACCGCGAGCAGCGCGACGGCGCCTTGCAGCAGATGCCTTCTCGAGAGCACCGGGCGAGCGCCTAGGCGAGCGCGCAGGCCGGCATCTCGGCGGCGCTCGGCCACGAGTGCTCGAACTGCCAGCCGTGCTGCGCCTCGAGGCGCAGGCGAAACGCCTGCTCGAGCATCGACGAGGGCGTGGCGACGCACTTCGCCGGAAACTGCTTGATGAAGCTCGAGGCCACGACCACGCACTCGCCGATCGTCTCGACCGCGCCCGCGGCGAGCCTGCGTCCGTGCAGCCAAAGCCCACCGTCGTTGACATCATGGTTGAGATACGCGGGCACCTCGAATTGTCGGTAGGCGGCGACTGCCGGCGCGAGCCCCCACGAGAGCCAGCGCACGCGCTTGCCCGGGGCGAAGCGCAGCGGCGCGATGAGCGCGAACGGATAGCTCGTGTCGGCCTCGCCCCACAGCAGGATCGGCGACGCGTTCTTCGCCTGCGCAGCCGCGAGTCCGCCGCAGGCCGAATCGAAGTCGAGCGCCCCCGCGGGACCCCGGGATAGACTGAATCGAATCCAGCGCGCCATCATGCGGACGATTATTCCATAATCCATCGATGTTCGAATCCGCGGATCTCGATCACAGCGTTCCGAAGGCGACGTACAAGCGCGAAGAGCCGAAGCTGCGCGAAGGGTTGCTCGAGGCGCAATACGCGCTGAAGAAGGACGCGCGCTTCGCGGTGGTGGTCCTGATCGCGGGGGTGCAGGGCGCGGGCCGCGGCGAGACGGTGAACCTGCTGAACGAATGGATGGATCCGCGCCACGTCGCCACCTACGCGTTCGGCGATCCGACGGAAGAGGAGCGCGAGCGCCCCGAGCAATGGCGGTTCTGGCGCGTGCTGCCGCCGAAAGGCAAGATCGGCGTGCTGTTCGGCGCCTGGCACGCCGGCCCGATCCTGCGCCGCGTGCACGGCGAGACGGACGACGACGGCTTCGCCCATGAAGCTTCGGAGATCTCGCGTTTCGAGCAGATGCTCGCCGACGAAGGCGTGCTGCTGCTGAAGTACTGGTTCCATATCTCGGCCAAGCAGCAAAAAAAGCGCCTGGCGAAGGCGCACGAGAAGCCCGAGGCGCCCTATAAGCGCTTCGTCAAGGTGAGCGAGGCGTTCCTGCGGCGCACCTCCACCGGCGAGGCGCCCTGGATCGTGGTGCCCGGCGGCGACCGGCGCTACCGCGCCCTTACCTTCGGCAAGCATCTGCTCGACTCGCTGCGCGAGCGGCTGAGCGAGAAGGTCAGGCGCACGCCGCACACCCAGCGCACGCTGCCGCTGCCGAAGCCGGTCGACGGGCTGAACGTGATCCGCGCGCTGAAGCTCGACCAGCCGATGGCCAGATCGACCTACAAGCGCGAGCTGAGCGAGGCGCAGGAAAAGCTCAACGCGCTGTCGCGCGACCCGAAATTCAGGTCGATCGCCGTGGTCGCGGTATTCGAGGGCAACGACGCCGCCGGCAAGGGGGGCGCGATCCGGCGGGTCACTTCGGCGCTGGATGCGCGCTCGTACCGCACCATCTCGGTCGCCGCGCCGACCGAGGAGGAAGCGGCCCGGCCCTACCTGTGGCGATTCTGGCGCCACCTGCCGCGCCGCGGCCACTTCACGCTCTTCGACCGCTCCTGGTACGGCCGCGTGCTGGTCGAGCGGGTCGAGGGCTTCGCAGCCGAGCCCGACTGGATGCGCGCCTACAGCGAGATCAACGATTTCGAGCAGTCGCTCGCGCGCCATCGCATCGTGGTGGTGAAGTTCTGGCTGGCGATCAGCAAGGACGAGCAGCTCAGGCGCTTCCGCGAGCGCCAGAAGGTGTCCTTCAAGCGCTTCAAGATCACCCCCGAGGACTGGCGCAACCGCAAGAAGTGGAGCGAGTACGAGAGCGCCGTCTGCGACATGGTCGACCGGACCTCGACGCGCATCGCGCCCTGGACCCTCGTCGAGGCCGACAACAAGTATCACGCCCGCATCAAGGTCCTGAAGACGCTGCACCGCGCGATCGACGACGCCGTTGGCAAGCGGGAATGACTCATCCCGCAACAGCAGCGGAAGCGGGGATGACCAATCCCGCCACGCGCGAGCTGCGCGCCGCCATCGGCAGCGCGCTCGAGCACCTGCGGCGGCCGCATTCCGGCGATTCGGTGCATGAGGCGCGAAAAGCGCTCAAGAAGGCGCGCGCGGCGCTGCGCCTGCTGCGCGACGGCCTCGACGATGCCGCCTACCGCGCTCAAAACGCCGCGCTGCGCGACGCCGGGCGCAAGCTATCGCCCCTGCGCGATCCGAAGTCCGCCCTCGCGGCCCTCGACGCGCTGTGCGAGCGCTATCCCGGCAAGCTGACTGGGCTCGGCGTCGAGAAGCTGAAGGGCGCCCTGGACGAGAACCCTCGATCGACGACCTCGTCGGGCGCGCGTCCGAAGCCGCCGGCCCGGCTGCTCGAGCGCTGCCTGGAGCGCGCCGAGAACCCGGACTTCGCCGGCGTCGGCGCCGGGGCGCTCGAGCGCGGGCTGCGGCGCATCTATCGCCGGGGCCGCAAGGCCTTCGCCGAAGCGCGCAGCGCCGGCACCCCCGAGGCGCTCCACGAGTGGCGCAAGCAGGTCAAATACCTGGCGAACGCGCTGCACATCGTCTATGGACGCGATAAATTGAAAAAAATCGCAAAACGCGCCGAGCGACTCGCCGGCCGGCTCGGCGACGAGCATGATTTGACCGTGCTGACCGAGAGAACAAATACGTTAAAGAGCCGCCTGCACGGCCAGCGGCGACGTCTGCGGCCGCTCATCGAGCGCCGGCGCGCGAAGCTGCGGAAGCGCGCGTTCGCCCTGGGCGAGAAGCTCTACCGGCGCAAACCGGGGCGCTTCGTCGAAAGGCTGCCCGCCCCTACTTCTTCTTCATGAAGAAGGTGAATTCCCGGCTCGCTTGGTCGTGCGCGAGCAGCGCGTGGCCGGTCTGCTTGGCGAAGGTCTGGAAGTCCTTCACCGAGCCCGGGTCGGTGGCGAGGACCTTCAGGACCTGGCCCGATTGCAGGTCGGCGAGCGCCTTCTTGGTCCGCAGAATGGGCAGCGGGCAGTTCAGGCCTCGGGCGTCGAGCTCTTTGTCGAAATCCATAAAGTATTATGCCGCATGGACAACGGCGCGGCTCGCTGGCTGGTGATCGTAGCGCAGCTTCCTACGGAGGATCCGGCTTCGCGCATGCGCGTGCTGCGCACGCTCGAGTCGCTGGGCGCGGCGGTGATCCGCGAGGGCGCCTACATCCTGCCCGGCACGCCGGCGAACCGCCAGTCGCTCGAGTCCCTCGCCGACTACATCGGCAGGAGCACCGGCGGAGCCCACGTGCTGGACGTCGCCGCGAGCTCGCCCGCGCAGGGCAGGTTCTTCGCCTCGCTCTTCGACCGCTCGGCGCGCTACGAGAATCTCATCAAGACGGTGGAGAGCCTGAGCGCCGGCTTCGGCCATTCCGACCCGGCGGCGATCTCGCGCGTGCTGCACAAGCAAAGGCGCGAGTTCGAGGCCATCGCGGCGCTCGATTTCTTCCCGACGGCGATGCGCGAGCGCGCGGGGCAGGTGCTCGCCGACAGCGAGGAGGCGGTGCGAAAGCTCCTCTTCCCGGTCCAGTCGCAGGCCGCCTTCAAGGCCCAGGAAAGCCTCGCGCGGCGGACCTGGGCGACGCGCAAGCCCCTCTGGGCCGACCGGCTCGCCTGCGCCTGGCTGATCCGGCGCTTCGTCGACCCGGAGGCCACCCTCGTCTGGCTCGACAAGGGCGAGGCGCCGGCGCCCGACGCGATCGGCTTCGGCTTCGAGGGCGCGCATTTCACGAACAGCGGCACCAACGTCACGTATGAGGAGATGCTCTCCCGCCTGGACCTCGGCAAGAACGCGGCGCTGGGGAAAATCGGCAACATCGTGCACTTCCTCGAGGTGCGCGGCACCCCGGTGCCCGAGGCGCTCGGCGTGCAGACCCTGCTGCAGGGCGCGGTGCGCCGCTCGGCGGGGGAAAACGAGCTGCTCGCCGAAGCCGAGAAGACCTTCGACCTCCTGTACGAAGCGTATTACGAATCGCCGAAACGCTAGCGCTGTTCAGCGCAGGCGTCTCGAACGCACCCGCGAAGCCAGCGATGAGCCGGGTCGCCGTCCAGCCGCGGATGCCAGAGCAATGAAACGGTGAACTGCGGAACCGCCAGCGGCAACGCGAAGCTGTGCATCCCGGCGCGCAAGGCACCGGTGTGCCTCTCCGGAACGCTGGCGACCAGATCCGAGGCACGCGCCAGAGCGAGCGCTTCGGAGAAGCCGCCAACCGTCGTGGCAATGTCGCGTTCCAGGCCGAGCGATGCCAGCGCGTCGTCGATCTGGCCCTTGGCGAGGCCTCGGCGCGAAACCAGAACATGCTTTACGGCGGCATAGCGGGCGGGGGTGATTTTGCCTTCGCTCAGCGGGTGCCCAGTTCGCACCGCGCCGATGAAGCGGTCTCGAAAGAGCGCCTGCGCGCGCACCTCCGGGCCCATCACGCGGCCCACTACGCCGGTTTCGAGATCGACGGTTCCGTCTCGCAGCGGCGTGCTGTCCCTGTCAAGCTTAGGCAGGAAGCGCAGGCGGACGCCCGGGGCTTCCTTGGAGACGCGAGCGAGGAGCCTGGCGCCGAAGTTTTCCACGAAGCCTTCGCGCGTGCGCAGGGTGAACGTCCGCTCGAGCCGGGCGAGGTCGAGCTTGTTCGCGGGGCGCAAAGCGGCTTGCGCCTCATGCACGAGCTCGCCCACGCGCTCGCGAAGCTCGAGCGCCCGAGGCGAGGCGACAAGACCGCGGCCGGCCCTCACCAGCAGCGGATCGCCCGTCGCCTCGCGCAATCGCGCCAGCGCCCGGCTCATCGCCGACGGGCTGAGCCGCAGCCGGCGGGCAGCGCGCGCCACGCTGCCTTCCGCGAGCAGCACATCGAGGGTGAAAAGCAGATTCAGGTCGGGTCTCGCCATGGCGTCGTTCCAAGCGTGGTGCGATGAGATGCGGTCTGCTTCTGATATGGCGCCACATGCACAGACTAAGTGCAAGTGGCGCGCCTTCCGCTATATCACACCACGACCTATCGTGATGAGATGGAACAAAAGCCATCGGTCCGCTGGGCGCTGGCGAGCCTCGCGCTCTGCGTGTTGCTGCCGTCTCTCGGCACGAGCATCGCCAACGTCGCTTTGCCGACCTTGGCCGAGGCGTTTGGCGCCTCGTTCCAGCAAGTCCAGTGGGTCGTGCTCGCCTACCTCCTGGCCACCACTGCGTTGATCGTCAGCGTCGGGCGGCTCGGCGACATCGTTGGCCGCCGCCGCTTGCTCATGGCGGGGATCTCGCTGTTCACCGCGGCTTCCATCCTTTGCGGCATCGCCTCAGGGCTGTGGCTGATGATCGCCGGCCGGGCGGCACAGGGCCTCGGCGCAGCCGCCATGATGGCTCTCACCATGGCGTTCGTCGGCGAGGCGGTGCCCAAACCGCGGACCGGCAGCGCCATGGGGCTGCTCGGGGCGCTGTCCGCGGTCGGCACCGCTCTCGGTCCTTCGCTCGGCGGCGTCCTGATCGCCGGCTTCGGTTGGCCGGCGATTTTCTTCGTCAACGTGCCCCTGGGCGTCCTGGCCCTGTTGCTCGCGCAGCGCTACCTGCCCAGCGCGCCGCAGGCATCGAAGGCAGATCGGCCCCGCTTCGACAACGTGGGAACGCTGCTGCTGGCGCTGACGCTTGCCGCTTATGCGCTCGCGATGACGATCGGGCGCGGCAGGTTCGGCCTGGTCAACATGGCGCTGCTCGCAGGCGCGGCGGTGGGCGCCTGGCTCTTCGTCCTGGCCGAAGCGAGAGCTGTGTCGCCTTTGATCCGGTTGACGGGGTTTCGCGATCCGGTGCTGGGAGCGAGCCTCGCCATGAGCGCGCTCGTCTCGACGGTGATGATGGCGACGCTGGTAGTCGGACCGTTCTACCTCGCGCGCTCACTTGGCCTCGACGCGGCCATTGTCGGGATCGTCATGTCCGTGGGGCCGGTCATCGCCGCGCTGACCGGCGTGCCCGCAGGGCGCGCCGTGGACCGCTTCGGCGCGCCGCGCACCACCGCCGGCGGGCTCGCGGCGATGGTGGCCGGCTGCTCGGTCCTGTGCATGGCGCCGGCCGCCCCAGGCATCGCCGGGTACGTGATTCCCATGGTCATCGTCACCGCAGGCTATGCACTGTTCCAGGCGGCGAACAACACCGCCGTCATGGCGGATGTCTCCCCGGGCGAGCGAGGCGTCGTTTCGGGAATGCTCAACCTGTCCAGGAATCTAGGCCTCATCACCGGCGCATCCGCCATGGGGGCTGTCTTCGCGCTTGCGTCGCGTGCGAGCGACTTCACGACCGCGCGCCCCGAGGCCGTCGCCATCGGCCTGCGCGTGACGTTCGCCGTCGCGGCGGCGTTGGCCGTCGCCGCGCTGGTCATCGCGCTTCGAAGTCCGGCGCTGTCGCGGCCCGCCCTGTCCAAGCGCTAGCGCTTGTCGGCGGCGAGCTCCTGGGTATGCCGCGCGCGCAGGTCCTTGAGGCGCGCGTCCACCATCGACAGCTGGTAGAAGTCTCCATCCCCCGCGCTGCGTGCGAGCTGAAGCTGCTCGATCGCCGCCGGCAGGCTGCCCTGCAGCGCGTAGACCTCGGCCTGCG
>CAYOVM010000035.1:7927-20947 GCA_964407355.1 uncultured Enterobacteriaceae bacterium | reverse complement strand
GACCAGGCTAAGCATGTAGTCCTGACTGTTAAGGGCTTACGGACGCGGGTTCGATCAGCATGGTCGCCTCTGCCCGAGAGGGCAGAGTGAAAACGGGGCTCACATCGGCGAACCCTGTTGCCGTACCGCACACAGAAGCGCGGACGGCATGGCAACGCCGAGGGGTAGGAAGAGGGCCAACCTCAGGCCTGCCCTGTAGAGACTCATAGACGCGCTGAAGCGGGCAACCGCAGAGCGCGCACTAGGATCCGCGCAAGCGGATAACACGCTCCGCATCCTGCAAAGGATGAAGGCATAGTCCAGCCCGCCTCGAAAGAAGCGGAACAGGCTGTCCCGCCGCCTCCACCAACTTCACGGCCGCCGCAAGGCGGCCGTTTCTTTTTGTCGAGTCGGGCGTTAAAGACCCATGGCCCGATACCGGCTCGTAAATCGCCTCGACCTTCCGACGGCCGCGTACGTGGCAGGGCTCGTCGACGGCGAAGGCACTGTAACTCTCACTCGTATCCACCGCAACGAGAACCGCCGTCTCGTCGTTTGCATTGCGAACAACGATCTATCTCTTCTGAAGTACGTCCTTGCCGTGGTCGGCGCAGGCCGGATCACCGCGAAACGCACCTACAGCAGTCGTCATTCACCCAGCTTCAACTATCAAGTCACGAGCCGTCATGCCCTTGAGCTCCTCCGGCAGATCGTAATCTTCAGACCTATAAGACCGCGCGCGCCCAGCTTGCACTGAAGAACTATCTGAAGCTCACGCCGAGAAACGGCAAGTACAACGCCGAAACGAGGGCCGCAAGGCTGGAATTCGAAACCAGCCTTCTCGCGATACGACCCTAGGATTACAGCCGGTCCTGGACCTGCGGCGCACCAGTAGTTCGTGTCACGTGAACACCGCATCGCTGGTAAAACGCTACCAGCGGTTCAACCATCGAGTCTTCGAATAGCGCGAGCGTCGCGGCACAATCGTTGAGGTCTTCGGCCTCAAACTTAATGTGAGTGTTGAGGCTTCCAAACTCCGGTACCAACACCTTCTCGCACGATGCTTATTCGAATTAATTGCAGATCGAGCGTAGCACCTTGCCGCACATCCTCCGAACGCACATACCCCAAGCGGTGCACCAGGCAATTTCGGACTGCGTTGATGCTCAAGACAT
This sequence comes from uncultured Enterobacteriaceae bacterium, assembly GCA_964407355.1. GTDB lineage: Bacteria > Pseudomonadota > Gammaproteobacteria > Burkholderiales > SG8-39 > SCGC-AG-212-J23. Next base: position 19,793 of record CAYOVM010000035.1, on the reverse strand, counting down.
TTACGGTCAAAGGAGATCTGAGGCCAAACCGCCTCGCCAACACTTCAAATTTCTCTGGCATGCCCTTACGGTGAAAGGCTTTCAATTCCGCATCTAGGTTCACCGGCGGATTGTCGAGTCGTCGAATAGTTACCTTCTCGACGTGCCCGCATGTATTGAAGGCATGATCTAGATAGTCGTTTAGACAGTCGATGGCATCTCGAAAGAAAGATCGGGCAAGCCACATATGGGAGAAGCTAAGGACGCGCTCAAAATCCAATTTGTAGTGAGGCGCAACAATGACACCGCCCTTGGGTAAGGCCTCCTCATACACCTCAGGTGTGAGCATGGACAGTCCTGCTGTGCAGGCCCTCAGGTGGTCCTGCAATTGCTGCAAATTACCTTGGAAAGCGGCGCGGAAGCTGTCGGTATCGATATTCGGCATGGGTGCGATATAGCACAAGCGCTGGACGCAGATTTGTCTACGCGACTATTTCGCTAGGCGCTCTGTCCCCATAGTGAGGCTAAACCGTTTTATGATCGGTTCTCGACCGGAGGAACCGATGCAAGTCATCCCTTTTGAATCGCTCACGCTGCAGGAGCGCGGCCACGCGCGCGGTGGAATCTTTCGCTTCTACGACCTGCTGCACGGCCGGGAAGGCGCGCCGGACAACTTTTACCTCTCGATCGGCGTGCTGCGCGGCGACTTCGTCTCGCCGCGCCACCGCCACAACTTCGACCAGGTGCGGTTCCAGCTGCAGGGCACGTACGACTTCGCCGCCGACGGCCAGATGAAGCCCGGCTCGATCGCCTACTTCCCCGAGGGGACGCGCTACGGCCCGCAGAAGACCGTCGATCCGGAGACGCTCACCGTCGTGCTGCAGATGGGCGGCGCGAGCGGTAACGGCTACATGTCCGAGAAGGCGTTCCAGAAGGGACTGGAAGAGCTGAAGTCCAAGGGGACCTTCAAGGACGGCATCTTCACTCGCGAGAAGCCCGGCGGCGGCAAGGTCAATCAGGACGCCTACGAGGCGGTGTGGGAGCACGTCAACGGCCGTGAGCTCGTATATCCGCCGGAGCGGTTCTCGCGCGCGGTGTTCATGGAGCCGGCGGCGTTCTCATGGCTGCCGGCGGGCCCGGGCGTCGCGACGAAGCTCCTCGGCAGCTTCAACGAGCGCGGCACGAAGATCGCGTTCTGGCGCCTCGACGCCGGCGCGCGCCTGCGCCTTGAAGAGCACAGCCTGTGGTTCGTATGGAAGGGCGCCGGCGAAGCCGGCGGCAAGGCGTGGAAGAAGTGGAGCACCTTCCAGACCGAGCCCGCCGAGCGCCCGGAGATCAGGGCGACGGAGGCGAGCGAGATCGCGCAGATGGCGCTGCCTCGCTTCGACGCCCCGGCGGCTGCGCGGGAGGCCGCGTGAGGGCGCTGTCTTTCCTCTTCCTCCTCGTTCTGCCGTTCTGCGTCCTCGCGCAGTCGTATCCCTCCAAGCCGGTTCGCCTCGTCGTGCCGTTCCCGCCGGGGGGCGGGTTCGACGGCATCGCGCGTCCGTTCGCCGAGAAGCTCGGCACCGCCCTCGGTCAGCCGATCGTGGTGGAGAACAAGCCGGGCGCGGCGGGCAACGTCGGCGCCGCGTTCGCCGCCCAGCAGCCGGCGGACGGCTACACGCTGCTCTTCGCCAACGACTTCCTGGCCACCAACCCGCCGATGTACAAGGCGCCCGGTTATGACCCGCTGAAGGACTTCGCGCCGATCACACGGGTCGGCACGACGCCGACGGCCATCGCGGCGAACCCGAATCTCGCGGCGAAGGACGTGAAGGAGCTCGCCGCACTGTCGAAGAAGAAACCGCTCAACTTCGGCACACCGGGCATGGGCTCCGTGCCGCACCTGGTCGGCGAGCTGATCAACCTCGAGGGCGCGATGGCGCTCGCGCATGTGCCGTACAAGGGCACCGGCCCGGCGATCACCGACACGATCGGGGGGCAGATCGAGCTCGTCATCACCACGCTTTCATCGCTCACGCCGCACATCCGTGCCGGCAAGCTGCGCGGCGTTGCCGTGGTGCAGCCGAAACGCGCCGGCAGCATGCCGGAGCTCGCGACGCTCGCCGAATCCGGCGGGCCGGCGATCAGCGCCGAGATCTGGTACGGGCTTTTCGTTCCGGCCGGCGTGCCGGCCGACATCCGCAAGCGCCTCCACGAAGCGAGCGTCCAGGCGCTCGCCCAGCCCGATCTCGTAGAGCGGCTGAGAAAGGCCGGCTACGAGGTCGCCTCGAGCTCGCCCGAGGCGCTCGGAACGCTCCTGAAGGGAGAGCTCGCGAAGTGGACGCGCGTCGTCAACGACGCAAAAATCCCCCGCGAATAGGAACGTTCGAAGGCAGGGCCCGCCGCACCGAGCGTTGACTTTCAAAATCGTTGCGTGTATCACGTGTCCCCTCACGGAGGAGTCGCCATGAAGCTCTACTACCATCCCGCTTCCACCACCAGCCGACCCTTGATGCTCTTCGCCGCGGAGAACGGCCTGAAGATCGACTTGCAGGTCGTCGACCTGTTCACCGGCGAGCACTACAAGCCGCCTTTCGAGGGCATCAATCCGAACCGGCAGGTGCCGGTGCTCGAGGACGGCGATTTCCGGCTGACCGAGTCGAGCACTATCCTGAAATACCTCGCCGAGAAGGTCGAATCGCCGCTCTATCCGCGGGACCTCAAGCAGCGCGCGCGCGTCAACGAGCGCATGGACTGGATCAACACGCAGCTCAATCGGGACCTGTGCTACGGCCTGGTCTACCCGCAGGCCTTCCCGCACCACAAGCGCCCGACGGACGACGTGCAGAAGGGCACGCTGTCTTGGGCGAAGGAGCGCGCCACCACCTGGCTGCAGGTGCTGAACGACCACATCCTCGGCAAGAATGCCTACCTTTGCGGGGATAAGATCACGATCGCCGACTACTACGGCGCTTCGTTCGTGCATACCGCGGCGGTCGTCGGCTCCGATCTTTCCCGCTACGCCAACGTGAATCGCTGGCTCGGACGCATGAAAGGCCTGAAGAGCTGGGCGAAGACCTTCGAGGTCATCGAAGGCTTCGCGGGCTCGCTCAAGGGCCCCTTCGTCACCGTCTGACCATGATCAAGGGCCTGCATCACAACGCCTACCGCTGCCGCGACTCGGAAGAGACGCGCCGGTTCTACGAGGACTTCCTCGGCCTGCCGCTGGTCAACTCGTTCGAGATCAACGAGACGAAGAGCGGCCGCAAGACCGAGACCCTGCACACGTTCTACAGGCTGGACGACGGCTCGTGCCTCGCCTTCTTCGAGGCGCCCGACATGCCCTTCGAGTTCAAGAAGCAGCATGACTACGACCTGCACATCGCCCTCGAGGTGGACTCGCCGGTGATCGAAAAGATGCTCGCCAAGGGCAAGGCGCAGGGCATCGAGACGCGCGGCGTATCGGACCACGGCTTCATCCATTCGATCTATTTCCGAGACCCGAACGGCTACGTGATCGAGCTCACCGCCAAGATGCCCGGGCACGAGGAGGCGATGGACCCGGCCCGCAACGGAGCCCGCGCGAAGCTCGATCGCTGGACGGCGGCGAGGCGCGAGACGACGAAGGCCTGAGCGGGCGGGACTGCTCGCGGCCTACACCGCGGCGATCGGCTTCGGCCGGACCGCCCGGGTCCTGCTTTGCGCGGCGCGAGGCCGGACTGTGAATTTTCACGCGCGAAGCAGGGCGGCCGGGTAAGCGAAGCGTGCTTCCGCCTATGTACTCAGGACGAGGCGTTTGATAGAACTGCGCCTTTCCGCAGCTCCGGAGCGGGTCAGGGGAGGCCTCGATGAAGATCAAAGCTTTCGTGGCGGACAACAAGTGGCTCTGCCTGCTGTTTGCCGCAGCGCTGGCCGGGATCCTCGTCTTCGTCGCTTTCTACCTGAAGCGCCACGGCAACCTCAGCGAGTTCCACTGGACGTCCAAGGTCGTCCTGCTCCTCATCGCGCTCATGGCCGGCTGGTTCCTGGATATTTTCACGGGCGACGCCACGAAGCGCAAAGTCGAGCAGATGGTGGCGTTCTGCTACGTCTTCCCGTTCGTCCTGTTCGTCGGCGTTCTGTTCCCGCTGTTCGCATTTCCGGAGGGCTTGCCCGACCCGCCGAAGCCCATCGGCATCATCATCGGCTGCAGCGAAACGCCGAAAAATGCCGACAGCAAGGACGCCGTTCCCGGCGGCATCCGCTGCTATAACCACACCGACCAATGGCTGGTCAATATCGGCGGCCGCGCCGTGCCGGCGGACGAGCACCCGCTCGCGGCCGACGTTGCCGACGAGGAGAGCGCCGCCGCGCCGGTCAAGGCCGCCGCCCCGACGACACAGAATGCCAAGGCCGCTCCGCACGAAAGGCGCTTCGTCATCGAGGGCGGCCTGGTGATACCGCTCTACTTTGTCATCCTCGCCGTTTTCGGCGGATTCGTGAGCATGCTGCGGCGGGTCCCGGAGTACCAGGAGCGCGTGAGCCATGGCGCTTCGGATCCGCTCTCGTTCGAGAGGACGCGCGAGAAGCTGGTCTTCGAAGTCCTCCAGATCCTGTCGGCTCCGCTCATTGCGATCGCCGCCTATTACATGATCGATCCCGCTTCCCGCGCGACATCGATTGCGCTCGCGTTCGTCGCGGGTTTCAGCTCCGAGACCGTGCTGCTGTATGTGCGCGCGCTCGCGGAAAAATTGCAGCCCCAGACCACTCGCCGGGCACCCGAGGTCGAGCTCAGTCCCGCGTCCGTCGACTTCAAGACCACGAGCGTCGGCAGCGCGAGCGCCCCGCAGCCCGTTACGCTGGTCAACAGATCGGCGGGCGTGTTGACCGGAACCGCCAAGGTGTCAGGCGAGTTCGCCTCGCTGCCTCACGGCGGATTTACGCTCGCGCCGGGCGGCAGGACGACCTTCAACGTCACGTTCACGCCAGGCACGCCCGGCGCCAAGACGGGGCAGTTGCAGCTCGAAGACAACGGGCCTGGCAGTCCGCGCGTGGTCCATCTGATCGGCACGGGACAATGACTTCCTAGGGCGGCCCCGCTTGCGTACGCCGGGGATGCGAGTCAGTCCCTGAACCGGTGCGTCACCGAGGTAAATTACCGCTCATGCTCGTCATCGACTCGCAAGTCCACGCCTACGAAGCGAACACGCCGAAGCGGCCCTGGCACGGCGTGCCCAACTGGCCGCCCCACGTCACCGGCGACGAGATGGTCGCGGCGATGGACAAGGTCGGCGTCGACGGCGCGATCTTCATCTCGGCCTTTTCCCTCTACCGGTACGACGCGAGCTACGCGGTCGAGGTGCAGCGCAGGCACCCCGGGCGGTTCGCGCTCATCAAGCCGGTCGATCCGGCGGATCCGGCGGTCGGCGAGGTCATCGCGGAATGGAAGAAGCAGCCGGGCGCGGTCGCGGTGCGAATCATGCTGACGACGCGTGAGGCGGGGCTCAAGCCCGATGATCCCGGCCTCGATCGCATCGCGCGCGCCGCCGCCCGCCACGGCTTTCCGGTCAACGTCCTCTTCTGGGGCAACATCGACGCGGGCACGGCGCTCATCGATCGCCATCCGGGCACGCGCTTCATCATCGATCACATGGCGATCATGCAGCCGCGCACGCCGCCCGCGCCGCCGCAGCCCTGGGCCGACCTGCCGAAGGTGCTCGCGCTCGCGAAGCGCCCGAACGCGCTGATCAAGGTGAGCGGCGCGTGCACGCTCTCGCGCGAGCCTTACCCGTTCCCGGACATCTGGGATCCGCTCGCACGCATCTTCGATGCCTGGGGCTTCGAGCGCTGCATGTGGGGCACCGACTGGACGCGCGCGTTCGCGGTGGTGAGTTACGAGCAGGCCGTCGAGCCGTTCCTCACGACAAAGCGCCTGAGCGAGAGCGAGCGCGCCATGCTGATGGGCGGCGCCTGCGCGAAGGCGTACGGCTGGTCGCCGAAGAAGGGCTAGGTTGCCGCCGCCCGCACCAGCAGCAGCGTGCGCAGCGTTTCCGTATCGACCGGCTTGACGAGGTGGCGGTCGAAGCCGGCGTCGCCGGAGCGCTTTCGATCGTGCTCCTGTCCCCAGCCCGTGACGGCGACGAGCGTCATGACGCGGCCCCACGATTCGCGCTTGATGCGCTTCGCGAGCTCGTAGCCGTTGAGCTTCGGCATGCCGATGTCGAGCAGCGCGACATCGGGCTTGAAGCGCCGGGCGACGTCGAAGGCGGCTTCGCCGTCATGCGCGGTTTCCACTTCGCAGCCTGAAAGCTTCAGCAGCATGCCAAGGCTGGCGGCGGCGTCGATGTTGTCGTCGGCTACGAGGATCCGCAGGCGCGGCACCTTCGCCGCCGGCGCCGCGGCCTGCTTCTCGCTCGCGACTGCCCGCGGACCGAGGGGCAGGCGCACGCAGAAGGTCGAGCCCTGCGACGGTCCCTCGCTCGAAGCCGAGACCGTGCCGCCGTGCAGATGGACCAGGCTGCGCACCAGCGTGAGCCCGATGCCGAGGCCGCCGTGGCGGCGCTCCAGGGAATGATCGCTCTGGACGAACATCTCCCAGATCTTCTCGAGCTCTTCCTTGGGAACGCCGACGCCGTAGTCGCGCACCCTCACGGCGGCGGCGCCCTCCTCCACCGCCACGCTCAGCTCGATGCGCGAGCCGTCCGGCGAGTACTTGGAAGCGTTGTTGAGCAGGTTGGTGAACACCTGCACCAGGCGGGCGGGATCGCCGTGGACGTGGAGCGGCTCGGGCGACAGGGTGAGCGCGAGCGACTGGCGCGCGGCCTCCATCAGCGGCCGCGTCGCCTCGACGGCGTTCAGGATCGCGCCGCCCAGGCTGACCGACTCCTTGCGCAGATGGATCTTGCCCTGCGAGATGCGGCTGATATCCATCAGATCGTCGATCAGCCGGGTGAGCCCCGCCACCTGCCGGTCGATGATGTCGCGGGCCGCGGCGGCCTCCTTTTCCGAGGGCGCGTGCTTGAGGAGCTCGGCCGCCGTGCGCACCGGCGCCAGAGGATTGCGCAGCTCGTGGGCGAGGATGGCGAGAAACTCGTCCTTGCGCCGGTCCGCGTCGACCAGCGCCTGCTCCGCGGCCTTGCGCCGGGTGACGTCGCTCGCCGCGCCGAACCATTCGACGATGCCGCCATCGTCGCCGAAGATGGGAATCGCCCGCGAGTGCGTCCAGCCCGTCGTGCCGTCCGCCCGCACGACGCGGTGCTCTAGCTCGAACATGCTTCCCGTGCGGATGGCTTGCGCGATGGTCCGCGTCACCAGCGCCCGGTCCTCCGGATGGATGTACTTGTCCAGCCAGTTCTGGCTCGGCTCGAGCTGATCGGCGATGAAGCTCTGGCCGTCCAGGTGCTTCATCTCGGACCAGTCGGGGCTCATGCGGTAGACCATGTCGGCGCTCGTCGTGACGAACGCCCGGAAGCGCGCCTCGCTCTCCCGGATCTGCGCCTCGGTCCGCCGGCGCTCGAGCAGGTCGGCGCACTGCCGGGCGAGGATGTCGAAATTGCGCAGCTCGGAGTCCGAAGGCTGATGCGGATGCGACCAGTGCGTGGAGATCATGCCGACCAGCACGCCGCTGCGGGAAACGAGCGGCGTCGACTGCGCGGCGCGGATGCCCGCCCGCAGATAGGCGGCGATATCTAGGCTCTCCGGGTCGGCTTTCTCGAAGTCGGGGATGACGGCGCGAGCGCCCTTGCCCATCGCCACGCTGCAGCTCGATCTGCTCGAGGGCGTCACGATGTCCCAGGCGAGCACTGCCGCGTCATCGAAGCCGCGGGAGGCGAGCAGCTTGAGCCGACGCGGCGACTCCCCGGGAACGACCATCTGCATGCTCGCGAACTGCGACTTCATCAGCCGGGTCGCGGCATCGACGATGGCTTCGTAGATCGCTTGCGGGTTCTCCTCGACCACCAGCTCGACCGCGAGGCGCTGCAGCAGTTGCAGATCCTGCTCGTTGCGCTGCAGGCGCGCCAGGGTCTGGAGCAATTCCTCGGCTGAAACAGCCTGTGAAGCTCTATCGTTCATACGTCGTCGGTTGCGGACGGGCAGCATTCTATGAAGATGTCGGCCGCAAGGCATGTCGTTATTTGCCCTACACGTTGACGCCGGAACCCGACTCGGATGCGTGCCGCCGCGCGCGGTCAGCTCCGCATGGCGCACGGCGCGAGGCGATCCGTCAGGATGCGGCTAGGGCGCGCCGGGCTCGTCCGGCATCAGGTTGCGCACGAGCCGCAACAGGTCGGCGGTGGCGAAGGGCTTCGCCAGCGTGGCGTGGGCGCCGATCTGCCTTGCGACCTTCAGGTAGTCCTGCTTGCACGCCTCCTCGCACGACATCGCGATGATGCGCGTGTCCGGATAGTCGGCGCGGATCCGGTCGATCGTCTCGATGCCGTCCATCTCGGGCATGAAGATATCCGTGATCACCACGTCGGCGGCGCGCCGCTGCTGCAGCTCGAGCGCCTCGCGGCCGTTGAGCGCCGCGTCGACCTCGAAGCCGGCCTCCTCCAGGCCGAGCAGCACCAGCTCCAGGATTTCCGGCCGGTCTTCCACCACGAGCACGCGCTTCGCCGTCACCGAAGCACGCTAACCGGCAACGCGCCCGCCGTGTATCGCAAAATTTACGAGCGCGGCCGTCCGGGCGGACAAGCGCTTATTTCCAGTCGACCAGGCGGTGGCGCATGGCGTAGCGCGACAGCTCCACGTCGGAGCGCAATTTCAGCTTGTCGAGGATCCGCGCGCGATGGGTGTGCACCGTGCTGATGCTCAGCGTGAGCCGGGCGGCCACTTCCTTCACCGCGAGCCCGCTCGCGATGAGACACAGGACTTCCAGCTCTCTCGCCGAAAGCTGGCCGGAGGACGCCGGCTGGCTCGGCGCGATGCCCTGCGAGAGGATCGGGCTCACGTAGCGATGGCCGCCGGCCACCCGGCGGATGGCGGTGACGAGCTCGTGCGCGGCGGCTTCCTTCGAGACATAGGCGGCCGCGCCGCAGATGAGCAGATCGAGGCCGAGCTGCCCCTGCGGCATCATGCTCAGCACCACCACCGGAAGGGACGGCCGGCGCACACGGATGCTGCGCAGGGTCTCGAGCGCGCCCGCCCCGGGCATGTTGATGTCCACCAGCGCGACGTCCGCCGGCATCGACTGGACCAGGATGAGCAGCGAGGGGAAATCGACCGCCTCGCCCACCACGTGCATATCGGCCTCCCTCGCGAGCACCTTGCGCAAGCCTTCGCGGATGAGCACGTGATCGTCGGCGATGAGGATGCGCGGCATGCGATCACGCCGCCGGAATGCGCGCCGTGACGCGGGTGCCGCCGCCGGGGGTGCTCGCGACCGTAGTGCTTCCCCGCAGCGCCGCCGCGCGCTCCTGCATGCCGATGAGCCCGAGCGAGGCGGCGACCGGCCCCGCGATCTTCGCGAAGCCGCGGCCGTTGTCGGCGATGCTCAGCTCGAAGAACGAGTCGTCCTGGCGAAGCTCGATCCGCACCTCGGTCGCGCCGGCGTGCCGCGCGACGTTGGTCAACGCCTCCTGCAGGATCCGGAAGAGAGCGGTGGCGCGTTCCGGATCCAGCTGGACCGGCGCGCCGGGCAGCTCGAGGCGGCACGGGATCGCGGTGCACCGGGTGAAGTCGGCCACCTGCCATTCGATGGCCGCGATCAGCCCGAGCCCGTCGAGCGCCACCGGGCGAAGCTCGGTGGCGATCCGGTGCACGCAGGCAAGCACGCTGCCGGCGATTTCCTGCATCGACTCCAGCTCCGCGACGATCTGCGCGCGGTCGGCCGCACCTTCGCGCACCGAGCGTATGAGAACCGACTGGTTCATGTGCAGCACCGCCAGCAGCTGGCCGAGCTGGTCGTGGATTTCCCGGGAGATCCGCGTGCGCTCCTCCTCGCGCAGGCGCTCGAGCTTCGCGGCGAGCGCGCGCAGCTCCTCGCGCGAGCGCTCGAGCTCCGCCTGCGAATCCATGGCGAGCGCCGGCAGGCTGTGATTCGCGCCGGCGGATGTAGCAGACGCCTGATTGCCTATCGCCGTGCCCATCCGATGACGCTCCCAGCAAACTGTCTGTGCCGACCCCTCGATATGGTATAGCGGGCGCCCGCCGCAGGTTGCGCTAATCGTCCGATACGCGAAACTTTCCGCATGAACGCTTCGCTCGTTTCGCGCAACTTTCCGGAATAAACCGGGCGCCTTATGCTAGGAAACAGGTAATCCCATACCGGGATGGCCGGATGTAAGCGGAAAATCGGCTCGAGCGTTAAGACAATTCGGATGCATTCATTCTTGAATCGGCTGCGAAGCGGCGCGCGCCGGATCGGCCCGGCGGGGCTGGTGCTCGCCGCGTTATGGGCGGGACTGGCCGCGCTGCTCGTCGCCCCGGCGCACACGGATTCCGCGCACATCAGGGACTACATCCGGGACGACATCAGGATCCCGGTGGTGGATGGGCACTACTCGCTTGCGCTTACCATCCTCCGGCCGCGCGGCGACGGGCCGTTCGGCGCGGTCGTGCTCAACCACGGCGTCGGCACCGACGAGCGTGAGCGCTTCCTCGAGTCGCCGGCGCTCTTCATCCAGGCGGCGAGCGCCTTCGTGAAGCGCGACTACGTGGTGATCATGCCTCTGCGCCGCGGGTTCGGCGAAACCGGCGGCGAGTTCGCCGAGGACGCGGGCGAGTGCAGCAGCCCGCAATACCGGCGCGGCGAGCGCCGGGCGGCGAGCGACGTGCTCGCTGCGTACGAGTTCGCGCGCAAGCTGCCATACGTCGACCCGGACCGGATGATCCTCGCGGGGCAGTCCGCCGGCGCGGTGGCCTCGCTCTATGCCGCGGGACAGCAGCCCCCCGGCCTCATGGCGGTGCTCGCCTTCGCGGCCGGCCGCGGCGGCGATCCGGAGCTGCACCCCGGCGTGCCTTGCGCGGCGGAGCCGATGGCGGTGCTCTTCCAGGAGATCGGCAAGTCGGTGCGCGTCCCGGTGCTCATGTACTACACGCAGAACGATCTTTACTTCGGGCCGGCCACGTCGGGGGCGTGGTTCAAGCGCTTTCGCGCCGGTGGGGCGCAAGCGGAGTACGTGCTGCAGCCGTCCTTCGGCCGCAACGGCCACTACGTCTTCGGCGAGGCGAGCGGCGTCGAGCTTTGGCTGCCGGCGGTCGAGCGCTTTCTCGAGCGCCACCGCATTCCTTTCGGTCCCGAGAAGCAGCGCACCTAGCCGTTCTTGCCGCCGTCCGCCGCGAGGGCGGCGGCGATGCGCCGATAGTCTTCCGGCGCCTCGGCCTTCAGCGTGGCGAGGTCCGATTCGAGCCGCTGCACGCGGGACTGCGCGCCGCGCAGCTTGATGGCATGGATGCTGTCGCGCAGCGCCATGAGGTCGTCGAAGCTCTTCTTCGGGGCGAGGCCCTGCGGCCGCTCTTCGATGAGCGCGGCGAGCGCTTCCGTCAGGCGTCCGAGCTGCCGCCCGTAGCTGTGCTCGGCCACGATGTCGCGCTCGGTCTCGGGCGAGCGGGAGTTCCGCTCCGTCACGGTGATCACGTTGCCGAAGCTCCATCCCGGCAGGATCGGCTGGTTGAGCGCCTGCGGCGCGAAAGGCGCGGTCCAGGTTCGCGGGTCGAAAAACGAGAGCATCTGCTGATAAGCGTTCGGGGCGGCCGGGTCCATGGCTTTGTCCTCTGCGTGGCGTTGGAGAAGAATCGGGTCCTAACCTTACGACGGCACTATCTTCCTCTCAAGTCCGGTACGATCGCGAAAACATCCGGGGAACGAACATGCTGCAATACTTGCGCCGGCTCTTCACCCTGCTCGCGGTGCTCGCCGTCCAGCCGCTGGCGGCGCAGTCTTATCCGAGCCAGCCGATCCGGATGGTCTCGCCGTTCCCGCCGG
>CAYOVM010000035.1:0-7827 GCA_964407355.1 uncultured Enterobacteriaceae bacterium | reverse complement strand
CCAGCCGATCCGGATGGTCTCGCCGTTCCCGCCGGGCGGCAGCGTGGACATCATGGCGCGCCTCATCGCCGATCCGCTCGCGGCGCAGCTCGGGGGACGGATCGTCATCGAGAACCGCAGCGGCGCCTCCGGCAACATCGGCATGGAGGCGGTGGCGCGCGCCAACCCCGACGGCTACACCCTCGTGCTGAACACGATCCCGCTCGTCACGAACCAGAGCCTGTTCGCGAAGCTCGGCTGGGACCCGATCCGCGACTTCGCGCCGATCGGCATGGTCGCCACCGGTCCGCACGTGCTCGTCGTGCCCGCGAGGCTCCAGGCGAAGAGCGTGGCCGAGCTCGTCGCCCTCGCGCGCGCGGGTCCGGGCAAGCTGAGCTACGCCTCCGCCGGAATCGGCACCACGTTTCATTTCTGCGCCGAGATGTTCAAGGACTCGACCGGCACGTTCATCGTCCACGTGCCCTACCGCGGCGGCGGCCCGGCGCTCGTCGACACGCTCTCCGGACAGGTCGACATGAGCTTCCCGACGCTCTCCGCCGCGCTGCCCCACATCAAGGCGGGAACGCTGCGGGCGCTCGCCGTGACGAGCACCACGCGCTCCCCGCTGCTTCCCGACCTGCCGACGATGCAGGAGGCCGGCGTGAAGGACTTCCAGTTCACGCAATGGCTCGCCCTGCTCGCGCCGGCGGGCACCCCGCGCGAGGTCGTCCTGCGGCTGAACGGCGCGCTGAAGGCCGCGCTCGGCTCGAGCGATATCCACGGCAAGTTCCAGGTGCAGGGCTTCGAGCCCTTCGTCACGACGCCGGAAGAAGCGGGCAAGTTCCTGGCGGCGGAGGTGCAGCGCTACTCGAAGCTGATCAAGGCGCGGGGCATCACCGCCGATTGAGCGGGCTTCGCCGTGGCGTAATGCGCGATTCAACGCGGTTTCGCCGCCGCACCTGATTTGATTTGCGTCAAGCCCGGCCCCGTCCGCCGCGATAGCCTTGGAAGTATGAGCCTGACCATCGTGGCCATCGTGCTCTTTCTGGCTGTGGCCGCCTTTGTAACGCTCGCAATCCGGCGCGAGATGCGCGCCCCGGCCCCGGCCAAGGCTCGGGTGCGCCTGTACAAGATGATACGGCGACGCGGCCTTACCCTGCCCACGCCTCCGAGCGAAGCCCAGACGCTTGCCTTCTCCGCCGCCATCCGGCGCTGCCGGCAGTGCAACCACAAGGCCCTGTGCGATGAATGGCTCGCCACGGGCAAGGGCGAGCCCACGTTTTGCCCCAACACCGGGTGGTTCGCGAAGCTGCGCCAGGACTTACTGACGTTCCGCTGAAAGGAAGCTCCGGCCCGGCAAAGGCGCCGTGTTCGCGCGCGGCACGTCAGTAGGTGGGCGGGCCCGTGAAGAGCTGGTAGATCCAGACGACGAGGCCGAAGCCGCCGACCGCCGCCACGGCGAGGATCGGCGCCATGACGAAGGTGAGGAACACCCAAGTGCGCCATTCCTCGGTCTTGCGCCGCGCGGGATCTTCGCTGTCCATGGCGCTCATCTGGCGTCCGCTTTGCCGAGGTCGGGCAGGCGGTGGGCGATGCCCTTGTGGCAGTCGATGCAGGTCTTCTCCCGGTTCTGCAGCGAAGTCGAGTGGGCGTCGGCGCCGCGCTTGCTCTGCCGCGTGAAGTCCATGCTTTCGAAGTCGTGGCAGTTGCGGCATTCGAGCGAGTCGTTCGCCTTCAGGCGCGCCCATTCGCGCGAGGCGAGCTCGTGGCGCTTGGCGAGGAATTTCTCGCGCGGCCGGATAGTGGAGAACATCCATCCCCAGACTTCCTTCGACGCCTGCATCTTGCGGGCGATCTTGTGCATCCAGTCCTTGGGCACATGGCAGTCGGGGCACTTCGCGCGCACCCCGGAGCGGTTGGTGAAGTGGATGGTCGGCTGGATCTCCTGGTACAGGTTGTCGCGCATCTCGTGGCAGGCGATGCAGAAGGCTTCGGTGTTGGTGGCTTCCAGCGCGGTGTTGAAGCCGCCCCAGAAAAGGATGCCGCCCAGAAAGCCGCCGATGGTGAGAAAGCCGAGGCTGTAGTAGGCGCTGGGGCGCGTGAGGGTGCGCCAGTAGCGCCGCAGCAGGTCCGGCAAGGCGCCCATCTATTTTTTTCTGCCGCTGTTGATGATCGAATCCACGTCGCGGAAGCGGCTCTTCACCGGCGGCTCGGCCTCCATCTGCACGACGTGGCACTGGTCGCAGAAGTAGCGCCGCGGCGAGACATCGGCGAGGAAGACGCCGTCGCGGTCCAGGTAGTGCGTGATGCTGATCGGCGTCGCCTGCGTCTCGCCCGCGCGCGTGCGCGCATGGCAGGTCATGCATTTGTTGGCGAAGCGGTCGATCTGGTAGTTGTCCGTCTTGTGCGGGATCGTCGGCGGCTGCATGGCGTAGGAGCGCACGCGCTTCTTGTCGTTGTTCTCCGCGTTGACCATCGGCGCCGCCTTGCCTTCCTGGTCGAACGCGGTCTGGCCGCGAAGAGGGTCGTGCTGCGCCCGGGTCTGGAATGAAAAACCCAGGAGGAGAAGAATGACGAGCCAGAACCTCATATCTTCACCACTTTGCACGCGCACTTCTTGAAGTCGGTCTGCAGCGAGATCGGGTCGGTCGCATCCAGCGTCACCTTGTTGATGAGCTGGCTCGAGTCGAACCAGGGCACGTAAATCACGCCGCGCGCGGGCTTGTTGCGCCCGCGCGTCTCGACGCGGCTGCGGACGCTGCCGCGGCGCGACACCACGTCGACTTCCGAGCCGCGGCGCACGTCGAGCGCCTTGGCGTCGTCGGGATGCATGTACACCACCGCGTTCGGAAAGGCGCGATACAGCTCGGGCACGCGCCGGGTCATGGAGCCCGAATGCCAGTGCTCCAGCACCCGCCCCGTCACGAGCCAGAGCGGGAATTCCCGGTCGGGCGCCTCGGCGGCGGGCTCGTAAGGCAGCGCGTAGATGTACGCCTTGTCGTCCGGGTTGCCGTAGAACTGGTAGCCGGTGCCCGGCTTGACGTACGGGTCGCTGCCTTCCTTGAAGCGCCACAGCGTCTCCTTGCCGTTCACGACCGGCCAGCGCAGGCCGCGCACCTTGTGATAGACGTCGAAGGGCGCGAGGTCGTGGCCATGACCGCGGCCGAACCTCGCGTACTCCTCGAACAGCCCCTTGTGCACGTAGTAGCCGAAGTGCTTCGACTCATCGTTCGCGTACTCGGGATCGAGCTGGGAATTCGGGAAGGCATCGACCTGGCCGTTCCTGAAGAGCACCTCGTAGAGCGTCCTGCCCTTGTACTCGGGCTTCTTCGCCAGCAGCTCGGCGGGCCAGACCTCCTCCATCCTGAAGCGCTTGGAGAATTCCATGATCTGCCAGAGGTCCGAGCGCGCCTCGCCCGGCGCGTTGACGAGCTGGCGCCAGAATTGCGTGCGGCGCTCGGCATTGCCGAAGGCGCCCTCCTTCTCCACCCACATGGCGCTCGGCAGGATCAGGTCCGCGCCGGCGGTGGTGACCGTTGGATAGACGTCGGACACGACGATGAAATTGTCCGGATTGCGAAAGCCCGGCCAGGTCTCGTTCGCCGAGTTGGCGCCGGCCTGGACGTTGTTGGTGGTCTGCGTCCAGTAGCAGTTGAGCTTGCCGTCCTTGAGCATTCGGCTCTGCAGCACCGCGTGAAAGCCGGGCTTCTCGGGGATGGTGCCGGCGGGCAGCTTCCAGATCTCCTCGGCGACGGCGCGGTGCTTGGGATTGGTCACCACCATGTCCGCCGGCAGGCGATGCGAGAACACGCCCACCTCGCGCGCGGTGCCGCACGCCGAGGGCTGGCCGGTGAGGGAGAACGGGCTGTTGCCCGGAGTGGAGATCTTCCCCGTGAGGAGATGGATGTTGTAGATCATGTGGTTCGCCCACACGCCGCGCGTGTGCTGGTTGAACCCCATGGTCCAGAACGACGTCACCTTGAGCTTGGGATCGGCGTAGAGCCGCGCGAGCTTCAGCAGCCGGTCCGCCGGGACGCCGGAGAGCTTCGAGGCGTAGTTGACGTCGTACTTCGATACGAACTTCGCGTAGTCCTCGAAGCCGATCGGCTTGAAGCCGCCCGGATCGGCGGCGTTCTTCGCCTTCTTCTGCAGCGCATGCTCCGGGCGCAGGCCGTAGCCGATATCCTCGTTGCCCAGGCGAAAGGCGACATGCTTGCCGACGAAGTCGCGGTTCACCGCGTTGTTCCGGATGATGTAATTGGCGACGTAGTTGAGGATCGCGAGATCCGTCTGCGGCGTGAACGTGAGCGTCAGGTCGGCGAGGTCGTAGCTGCGGTGCTCGTAGGTCGACAGCACCGCCACCTGCACGCGCGGATGCGCGAGGCGCCGGTCCGCGATGCGCTGCCAGAGGATCGGGTGCATCTCGGCCATGTTCGAGCCCCAGAGCACGAACGCGTCCGCGGCCTCGATGTCGTCGTAGCAGCCCATCGGCTCGTCGATGCCGAAGGTGCGCATGAACCCCACCGCGGCGCTCGCCATGCAGTGGCGCGCGTTCGGGTCGATGTTGTTGGAGCGAAAGCCCGCCTTCATCAGCTTCACCGAGGCGTAGCCCTCCCAGATGGTGGACTGGCCGGACATGAACATGCCGACGGCGCCCGGCCCTTTCGCCTTCAGCGCCGCCTTCCACTTCTCCGCCATCACGTCGAAGGCCTTCTCCCAGGTCACGGGCGTGAACTCGCCCCGCTTGTCGTAGCGGCCGTTCTTCATGCGCAGCAGCGGCTTCGTCAGCCGGTCCTCGCCGTACATGATCTTGGAGAGGAAATAGCCCTTCACGCAGTTGACGCCGCGGTTCACCTCGGCGAGCGGGTCGCCGTGCGTCGCCACCACCTGGCCTTCCTTCACCGCTACGTTGACTCCGCAGCCCACGCCGCAGAAGCGGCAGGGGGCTTTCGACCACTTCAGCGTCGCCTCCTTCGCGTCGGTGACGATGTTGGTGGCGAAGGCGGGAAGAGAGGCGCCGGTCGCGGCGCTTGCCGCCGCGGTGCGGATCATGAAATCGCGGCGGGTGATTTTCTGGCTCATGGGATCTCGCAGGTGATGAGCGCCCTATGTTACGCGCGCCCCGGACGCGCTTCCCAGCCGCGCCTTGATCTACATCAAACTCTGCGCGAGGTTGGACGTCGCGCTACGCCGGCCCGACGAAGCCGATGTAGGCGCCGCAGGCATATTCCGGCGGCACGAGCATTGCTTGCTCGCCGGTATTGCGGATGCCGCGCGCGGGCGGCGGGACGCCGTGATCGGCCATCCAGCGCGCGG
Organism: uncultured Enterobacteriaceae bacterium; assembly: GCA_964407355.1. Taxonomy (GTDB): domain Bacteria; phylum Pseudomonadota; class Gammaproteobacteria; order Burkholderiales; family SG8-39; genus SCGC-AG-212-J23. The sequence goes on along the minus strand of CAYOVM010000035.1, from coordinate 2,532 downwards.
CGGCGTCCATGCTGCTCGTGCGATAGAGCGCCTGGAACGGCCCGGGCCCGCGGCGCGCCAGCGCCTCGGCGGCGGGACCGGGCCCGTAGGGCTGCGCGAGCGTAAGGCCGGCGCCGCCGAAATTGAACACCGCCATGTCGGCCATGATCACCGTGCCGCGCTCCATCTTCGGCGCCGGCACGCCGAGCACGCGGCTGTACTCGGCCGCAGCCTTCGCGAGATTCTCGACGGCGATGTAGACGCGCTCCAGGCGCAGCACCCCGTTGGGATGGCGTGCCGCTGCCGGCGCCTTGCGCGATCCCACGAGCGTCACGTGCTCGACCGTTCCACGCGAGCGCGTCGCCTCCGCGTCGGCCGGCAGATCGTCGCTCTGCAGCGCTATGGCGCGCAGTCCTTCGCGGCCGCTCTTTCGCAGCTCGAAAAAATCGTTTTCGTTGAACCCGACGGCGCCGTCCGAGTCGCGGCGAACATCGAAGCCGATGCTCGTGTACGCGGCGATGCCCGCGTCGAGGTCCGCGACTCCGATGGTGACGTGGTCGATGCGTGTGAGCATGGCTATCCCCCGGTTCGCGCGCTACTCGGCCTCGCTACTCGGCCTGAATCCCGGCGCGATTCACTATATCGCGCATGCGCTTCAGGCCGTCCTGCGTCCACTGCGTGACCATCTCCGGCGGCGAGCCGATCGGCTCGAGCCCCTGCGCGATGAGCTTCTCGCGCACATCGGGCGCGGCGAGCGCCTTCACGACCTCGGCGTTGAGCTGGTCGACGATCGCCTTGGGCGTGCCGGCCGGCGCGACGATCGACGCCCAGGTGCGCCACTCGAAGCCGGGCAAGCCGGCTTCGGCCATTGTCGGCACCGCGGGCAGGAGCGGCGAGCGGCTCGCGCTCGGCACGGCGAGCGCGCGCATCCGCCCGGAGCGGATGTACGGCAGCATGATCGACACCGCGCCCATATGCACCTGCACCTGGTTCGAGATGACGTCGAGCGCCGCCTGCGTCGCGCCGCGGTACGGGATGTGCACCACGTAGGTTCCGGTGGCCGCCTTGAACGCTTCCATGGCGACGTGCTGCGGGCTGCCGTTTCCGCCCGAGGAATAGTCGATCTGGCCGGGCCGGCGCTTCGCGAGCGCGACGAAGTCCGGCAGGGTCTTCACCGGCAGGTCGTTGCTCGCCACCATTACCCACGTGATGCTCGCCACCACGCTCACCGGCGCGAAATCCTTCACCGGGTCGTAGGGCGCCTGGCGGATGTTCGGGATCATCGTCAGGATGCTGTCGTTCAGCGCGCCAAGCGTGTAGCCGTCCGGCGCGGCGCGCTTGACCCGCTCGGCGCCGATGAGGCCGGCGGCGCCCGGCTGGTTCTCGATCACGATCGGGCGGCCGAGGTTGTCGCTCATCTTCTGCGCCACGAGCCGGATCATCACGTCGACCGCGCTGCCCGCCTGCAGCGGCATCACCAGCAGGATGGGCTTTGCCGGGTACAGGTTGACGCCGGCCTGCGCCGCGGGCTGCGCGGCGCAAGACAGGGCGAGGCCGAGCAAGGCGACGCCGGCCAGGAGCGGGATCGGGCGTGGGCGGGCGTTTTTCATCGTGTCCTTGCGAACGAGGTCGAGCGGCCGAGAGGATAACACCCGCGTATCAGTAAACTTCCGCGATGGCCGCCTCGCGCGCAACCGCTTTCGCCCTGCTCGCCGGCGCGAGCCTCCTCTGGTCGGGAAACTGGATCGCGGGCCGGGCGCTGCGCGACGCGTACGACCCGGTCACGCTGAATTTCTTTCGCTGGGCGATCGCGGCGGCGATCCTGGCGCCTTTCGCCGTGCCGGCGCTCGCCGGCAAAGGCGCGCTCGTGCGCAGGCATATCGGATTGCTCCTGCTGCTCGCGCTCACCGGCGTCGTGCTTTTCCAGAGCCTGGTGTACCTCGGGCTGCGCACCACCACGGCGATCAACGCCGTCCTCATCAACTCCTCGGCGCCGCTCTTCATGCTGCTGTGCTCCTGGGCGATCGAGCGCGAGCGCCCGACGTTGCGCCAGGCCGCCGGGATGCTCATTTCGCTGGCGGGCATCCTCGTCATCCTCTCGCGCGGCGCGCTCGCGAACCTGCTGTCGCTCGAATTCCATGCCGGCGACGCCTGGATCGTGCTCGCGATGCCGGTCTGGGGAATCTACTCGGTGCTCCTCAAGCGCCGGCCCGCCGAGCTCGGCGGGCTCGCGCTCATCCTGGTGATCTCGGTGCTCGGCCTGCTGATGATGGCCCCGCTCTTCATCCTCGGCGCGCTCGCGCATCCGCTTCACTGGCCGAGCCCGCCGCAGGCCGCGGGGATCTTCTACATGGGCCTCGCCGCGTCGGTGCTCGCGTTCATTTTCTGGAACCGCGGCGTCGCGGTGGTGGGAGCGAACGCGGCGGGCTTCACGCTGCACCTCCTCCCCGTGTTCGGCACGGTGCTCGCGATCGCCTTCCTGGGCGAATCGCTGCACGCCTTCCACGCGGCCGGGATCGCGACCATCCTCGCCGGCGTCATTCTCGCCACGCG
>CAYOVM010000034.1:5971-21258 GCA_964407355.1 uncultured Enterobacteriaceae bacterium | reverse complement strand
TCGTGCCCTGGGTCGGCGAGCTGGGCGCGGCGCTGTAGAGCTTCTTCGGCATGCGTCCGGCGAGGAAGGCCTCGCGGCCGGCCTCGACCGCCAGCTTCATGGCATGCGCCATCCGCACCGGCTCGCGGGCGGCGGCGATCGCGGTGTTCATGAGCACGCCGTCGCAGCCGAGCTCCATCGCGACCGCCGCGTCCGAGGCGGTGCCGACGCCCGCGTCGACCAGCACCGGGATCTTCAGCTTGTCGATCACGAGCTGCAGGTTCCACGGGTTCAGGATGCCCATCCCCGAGCCGATGAGCGAGGCGAGCGGCATCACCGCGACGCAGCCCATGGCTTCGAGCATCTGCGCCTGGATCGGGTCGTCGGAGCAATACACCATTACCTTGAAGCCTTCCTTTACCAGCTGCTCGGTCGCCTTCAACGTCTCCGGCATGTTGGGGTACAGCGTGTGCGGATCGCCCAGCACTTCGAGCTTGACCAGCTCGTGGCCGTCGAGGAGCTCGCGTGCGAGCCGCAGCGTGCGCACCGCGTCCTCGGCGCTGTAGCAGCCGGCGGTGTTGGGCAGGTAGGTGAACTTCGACGGCGGCAGCGCCTCGAGCAGGCTCGGCTCGTTCGCGTTCTGGCCGATGTTGGTGCGGCGGATCGCGACGGTGACGATCTGGGCGCCCGAGGCCTCGACCGCGGCGCGCGTCTCGGCGAAATCGCGATATTTGCCGGTGCCGACGAGCAGCCGCGAGCCGTAGCTTTTTCCGGCGATGATCAGCGCGTCTTTCATCGAGCTTACCCCCCGCCCACGGCAACCACGATTTCCAGCCGGTCGCCGTCCTCCACGAGGATCTGCGGGTGCAGGCTCTTCGGCACGATCTGGCCGTTTCTCTCGACCGCCACTTTCTTTCCCGCCATCTCGAGCTTTTCCAGCAGCGCGCGCACGTTGACCGGCGCCTCGAGCCGGTGCGCCGAACCGTTGACGATGACCTGAATCATGGGGCGATTTTACATATCATCGGACAGACTGCCTTAAAATTGGCGCCGCCGCGGGTGTAGTTCAATGGCAGAACGGCAGCTTCCCAAGCTGCATACGAGGGTTCGATTCCCTTCACCCGCTCCAGCTTGCGCCGCGCGGCGATCCGCTAGCGCTCTTTCTTGAGCGTACGGGCGCGGCTGTCGAGGTCATCGAGGATCAGCTCCAGCGCCCGCATGAAGACCGGTGCGGGAGGCTCCTCGATTCCGGCGAGCCAGGAAACGACGTCCGCGGTCGGTACGCGCAGAAGGTCGCGCAGCTTGCGGGCGCCGCCGAGCTTCTGCGCGGCGATCCGCAGGGCCCTGGTTTTGACCGAAAACGCCACGGCAAGGGTGCCGGTTGCAAGCGGTGTACCCGCGAGGTTATGTTTCGTCCCCGGGAGGCCTTTGGCTTCGCCGCGCGTTTTGATCCGGCGCGCCGATCCCCGATAGAGGACTGCATGCGCTTGAAGATCGCGACTTGAGCATGAGCCGGGAGCGCCGCACGATACCGCTCATGCGAGACATTTCCGCCGCGGCGAAGAACTGCCCGCTGGCGCCGCCCGAGCACGCGAGCGTCTACGCGCGCACGCTGCACCGGGCGTGCCTGGTGCTTGGCGGGATCGAGCCGCTCGCGAAACATCTCGAAGCTTCCGACGCGGACCTGCGCCGCTGGCTGGGCGGCGAGGTGCAGCCGCCGGAGCGCGTCTTCCTGGCGGCGGTCGAGATCGTGCTGCTGCACGCTGGTGGGGCAGGCCGCGCGAACTAAGTGTCAGGGCCTCCTCGGCCCGGATCGTCGCGGGTCGGGGTCCTCCCGATTGTGCCGTTCCCGCCGATGAGAGATTATTCTGGCCGCGATCAAGCAACGGAAGAAAATCAAATGGCACCGAGTGTGTACAGCCGGACGCTGCGCAAGGCAGCCGAATTGATGGGCGGCCAGGCAAAGCTGTGCCGCCGCCTGCGGGTACCGGCCGCGGAGCTGCAGAACTGGCTCGACGACAAGGCCGTGCCGCCGATGGGAATCTTCCTGCGCGCGGTGGATGTCATCATCGAAGAGACGCCGCCGCCGCCGGATTCGGGCGGCGCCGAGCCGCCCGCGCCGCGCGACTGCTCCTCCGCCGGAGAGTCTTCAGCGACCCGGTTCTGAGACGACCAGGGCGAGCCTGCTTTCCGGGGCGCTCGCGCCGAGTTTGAAGCGGCCGACCAGCGTCTGCAGGTGCACCGACTGGGCAGCGAGGGACTCGGCCGCCGAGGAGATCTCCTCGGTCTGCGCGGCGTTCCCCTGGGTCACCTGCTCCATCTGCGAGATCGCGCCGTTGACCTGATCCACGCCGATCGATTGCTCCTGGCTGGCCGAAGCGATCTCGGCGACGATGTCGGTCACCTGCTTCGCCGAGGTGACGATTTCGGCGAGCGTCGCGCCCGACTGGTTCACGAGCGCCGAGCCGGTGCGCACCTTGGCCACCGAGTCCTGGATGAGCTGCTTGATTTCCTTGGCCGAGGTCGCGGAGCGCTGCGCGAGGCTGCGCACCTCGGCCGCCACCACCGCGAAGCCGTGGCCATGCTGCCCGGCGCGCGCCGCTTCGACCGCCGCGTTCAGCGCGAGGAGGTTGGTCTGGAAGGCGATCGCGTCGATGGTGCCGATGATGTCGACGATCTTCTTCGAGGCCGCGTTGATCTCGTCCATCGCCTGCACCGCCGAGGCGACGACCTGGCCGCCTTTTTCGGCCACGCTGCGCGAGCCGACCGCCAGCTCGCTCGCGCGCCTCGCGTTCTCGGCGGTCTTCTTCAAAGTCCCGGTGATCTCCTCGAGCGCGGCGGCCGTCTGCTCGAGGCTCGAGGCTTGCTGCTGCGCCCCGGTGGACATGCTCTCGGAGGCGCCCGACATCTGCCGCGACGCTTCGGCGGTCTGATTCGCCGCTTCGCTCACTTCGTTCAAGGCCTTGCTCACGCTCTCGATCGCGCGGTTCAGCGCGGCGGCCATGCGGCCGGTTTCGTCCCGGCTTTCGAGCTCCAGGCCCGCGGTGAAGTCGCCTTCGGCGACCGATTCGAGCACCTGCACGGCGCGTGAAAGCGGCCGCGAGATCACGCGTGTGATCGAGAGCGCGAGCACCGTGGCCGCGGCGACCGCGGCGATGACGGCGGCGATGACGAGGTTGCGCCTCGCCGTATAGCTCTCCCAGGTCGCCCGCGCCGTCTGGCGCATCGCGGCCACCTTCCGGTCCGAGAGATCGACGAGCGCGCCGTTGAGCGCCTCGACGAGCGGGTCGAGCTTCAGCCACATGCCGCGCGCCTGGGCCCCGGACCGGGCGTCGATGAGCGTGAGGACCGCGTCCTGCGCGTCCCGCAGTTCCTTGAAGAGCCTCTCCGCCTCCTTCGCGCGGGCGATGTCTTCCTCGACGATCAGGGTCTTGCTGTATTGGTGGTATTCGCTCCAGAAGAGCGCTTCCTGCGTCACGATCTCCGGGCGCCACTTGTCGGTCTTGTCGTCGAGCAGCGCGGCGCGGACGGCGTTCTGCGTCGCGAGAAGGCTCACGTTCGCCTGCTTGATGTGGCTCACGCCGAGGGCATCCTTCTCGTAGAGCTGCGCGAGGCTCTCGCGCATTGCGGCCATGCCGCGCACCCCGACGAAGCCCGCGAACACGATGAGCACCGCCATCAGGCCGAAAGCCAGCGTCAGCTTGCTTCCCGTGCTCAGATCTCTGATCCACCCCATGGCCGCCCCCGTCCCCCGAGTTCGTTCGCTTGCGGCTGAACTCGCGGATTCGTCCCAGAGAGGAATTCTCCTAGGGGGGAACGGCAAGCGCCCGCTTATCACGATAAATGACGATTTTTTCGGCCATTATCCGCTCGCAGACCCCGGTTCCGGCCCGAAAGTCGATGGTGTATGCTTTGCGCGGGGGTTAACAGGACCCCCGGGATTTTTCCCTCCAAGACGGTGCCCCGTCCAAATCCTGTCAACTTCGTTCGGAGGGCACTGTCATGCGCTACCAGCTCACACCCATCCTCGCAGTGCTTTCGGCGACGGCCGCGTTTGCGGAGACGCATGACTTCGACCTCGACAAGCAAGGCACGCTGCCCGCCGGCTGGTCCTGCGGTGTGACCGGCAAGGGCGCGCCTCGCTGGGCCGTGGAAGGCGACAGCTCCGCGCCGAGCCGGCCCAACGTCCTCAGGCAGTCCGGCTCGGGAACGTTTCCCTGGTGCGTGAGGACGAGCGCCTCGGTCGCGGACGGTTTCGTCGAGGTGAAGTTCAAGCCCGAGAAAGGCCGCGAGGACCAGGCCGGGGGAGTCGTATGGCGCTGGAAGAACGGCGACGAGTACTACGTCGCTCGCGCCAACGCGCTGGAGAACAACGTGTCGCTCTACTACACCGCCGGCGGCAAGCGCAACACGATCGAGTACGTGGATGCGCCGGTGCCGTCCAGCGTGTGGCACACGCTGCGGGTCGAGTTCGCGGGCGCGAGGATCAAGGTGATCCTCGACGGCAAGCCCTGCATCGAGCGGCAGGACGCCCACATTTCCGGGCCGGGCGCGGTCGGTGTCTGGACCAAGGCCGACAGCGTCACCGCGTTCGACGATTTCGCCTACGGCAGCCTGGGCAAATAGGAACGCGACGTGACCGCCCGGGGACCGCGCAAGTGATCGGGCTGCTGCTCGCGGCGCGCTCGCTGCGCGGGTTCGCGGACGGCTTCGTCGCCGTGCTGCTGCCGGCGTATCTCCTCGCGCTCGGCCATGGCCAGCTCGCCGTCGGCTTCCTCAGCACGGCGACGCTCTTCGGCTCGGCGCTCGCGACGCTCGCGGTGGGCCGCTGGGGTCATCGGTTCTCGATGCGCCGGCTGATGCTCGGCGCCGCCGTCCTGATGGCGGTCACCGGCCTCGGCTTCGCCTCGCTGTCGTCGCTCTGGCCGCTGCTACTGGTCGCTTTCATGGGGCCGATCAATCCCAGCGGAGGCGACGTGAGCGTTTTCCTGCCGCTCGAGCATACGGTGCTCGCCACCGCGGCGTCGGCGCAATCGCGCACCTCGATTTTCGCGCGCTACAGCTTTTTCGGCTCGATCTCGGGCGCGCTCGGGGCGCTGGGCGCCGCGATCCCCGACTGGCTGGCCGGCCGCGCGGGCCTGCAGCTGCTCGATGCGCTGCGGCTGATGTTCGTGCTGTACGCGGCCCTCGGGATCGCCGTCTGGGTCCTGTATCTGCGCCTGCCTCGAATCCGGGAGGAGGAGACGAAACTCCCCGTGCCCCTCGGCCCTTCGCGCGGCATCGTCTGGAAGCTCGCGAGCCTGTTCAGCGTCGACTCGTTCGCCGGCGGGCTGGTCGTCAACGCGCTGCTCGCGCTGTGGCTCTTCGAGCGCTTCGGCATGTCGCTCACCGCGGCGGGCGCGTTTTTCTTCTGGACGGGCCTCTTCAGCGCCGCGTCGCAGCTCGCCGCGCCCGCCGTGGCGCGGCGCATCGGCCTCGTCAATACGATGGTGTTCACGCATATCCCGGCGAGCCTGTGCCTCATCGCCGCCGCGTTCGCCTCGAGCCTCGACGTGGCGCTGGGGCTGCTGCTCGCGCGCAGCGCGCTCTCCCAGATGGACGTGCCGGCGCGCAGCGCTTACGTGATGTCCGTGGTGACGCCGCCCGAGCGGCCCGCGGCGGCGAGCTTCACCGCCGTGCCGCGCAGCCTCGCCTCCGCGATCGGTCCGACGCTCACGGGGGCGATGTTCGCGGCCGGCGCCATGGCGGCGCCCCTGGTGGTTTGCGGCGCTCTGAAGATCGCCTACGACCTCGCGCTCTTCGCCGCGTTTCGCCGCGTCCCGCCCCGCGCCTAGCGCTCGTCAGCGCGCGGCCGGGCGCCGCGCCGGCAGGCTGCGGCGCGAGACGAGGCCGGTGATCCATCCCGCGGAGCGCCGGGCGCGCTCGGCGACCATCGGCAGCGGCAGCGTGCGGTAGTCGTCGTTGAAGACTTCGAAGCTGTAGTCGCCGCGATAGCCCATCTCGTCGGTGACGCGCACGAGCTCCGCGAGACGGTCGCTGTGCACCCCTTCGCCGGGAAAGACGCGGTAGTGGCGCGCCGTATCGATGCGCTCGTCCGGCGAGCGCACTTCCTGCCACATGAAATCGGAGAGCTGGATGAGGAAGATCTTCTGCGGGTCGATGTCGGGGAGGCGGCCGAAGTCCGTGCCGTTGGCGAGAATGTGGAAGGAATCCAGGCACACGCCGAGGTTGCTGCGATCGGCCGCCTGCACGATGTCCCAGGCCTGCGGGTACTCGTTTACATGACGGCCCCAGGAGAGCGCCTCATAGGCGATCCGGATGTCGAGCGGCACGGCGAGGAGGGCGAGCTTCTGCAGGTCTTTTTTCAGGAGCTCTTCGTCCGCGGACGCGTGCGCCGAGGTCGAGGAGCAGGCAAGCAGCACCTTCGACCCGAGCGCCCGGCACATCGCGAGCATTGCCTTCGCCACGTCGACCTTGTAGGCGTGCAGGTGGCCGGACAATCCCTCGAAATCGCGCAGGACCTGGAACCCGGTGACGCGCAGCCCGCTCGAGCGCACCGCCGCGACCGCCGCCTCTTCGCCCCCGGGATGGCCGACGATGTCGCCGGCATTGAGCATGACCTGGGTGAAGCCCGCGCCGCGGATCGCGCGCAGCTTCGCCTCGAGCGGCCCCGCGAGCGTGATCGTGTCCATCCCGAAGTGGTCGAGATTCACGACGGCAGGCCCCGCTTCACGCTGTGTCTTTCGGCTTGCTCACCACGAGCTCGAACGTGAGGCTTCCGAGGTAGACCTGCGTGAGCGCGCCCTTGTCGCTCGGCTGCACCGCGCCGCGGTCGATGAAGACGATGCCGCGCTCGCGCAGCGCGCGCGTCGCCGCCGGGATGTCCGGCGCGCCCAGGCCGACGCGCACCAGGCCCTCGTCCCAGTGGATCTCTTCGGCGCCCGGCGGCGGCTCGATGAGCTGCAGGTAGAACTTGCGGCACGGGCTCTCGAGCAGCGTGCCCTTCGGCAGCACGCCGAAGTACTGGCCGCGCGGCAGCACGGTGAATCCGAAGAGCGCCTGGTAGAAGTCGAGCCAGTCGGCCGTGCGGCCGTTGAGGATCGCCTGCACCACGCCGAACCAGTGCAGCCCCGCGACCGCCGGCGGGCTCGGGTTTACACCGGGCTGGAAAACGAAATCCACGTCGTAGATGGAGAAATCCCGGTAGCGATCGACGAAGTAGATGAGGCTGTCGCCGACCCCGTGGATGCCGGGGATGTTGAGCTCCATCGCCGCCGCGCGCGTGGGCATCTCCCAGGCGCCGAGGTCGAGCGAATGCCGGAACGCGCGCCCGGCGTCGGCGACGCGCAAGGCGATCGCGGAGACGGCCGGCGCCGCGCTCGTGGCGCCGTGCGAATTGACGATCAGGTTCATCGAGCCCTGCCGGTAGAGCATGACCTCGCGCGAGCGGTGGCGCGCCACCGCCGCGAAGCCCATCTGCATCAGCACGGCGCCGAGCGCCTGCGGCTGCGACGTGGCGTATTCGATGAACTCGATGCCGTCGAGGCCGACGGGGTTGGAGGGCTCCGGGACGGGTTCTGCGATGGGCATCGTAGCGCCTTCCTCCTATGGAGAACGAAGGCTACCCAATTCCCCGGGGCAAGGCCAGCGAGACTAAGCCGTTCCCTCCGGTTATGATCGGCGCAAATGATCCGCAAGCCGATCTACGTGCTCAACGGACCGAACCTCAACCGGCTCGGCAAGCGGGAACCCGAAATCTACGGCACCACGACGCTCGCGCAGATCGAGGCGATGTGCCGCGAAGCGGCGGCCGGCCGAGCGCTCGAGTTTCGCCAGTCGAACGCCGAGCACCAGATCATCGACTGGATCCACGAGGCGATCGATCGCGGCGCCGGCATCGTCATCAACCCGGCCGGGCTCTCCTTCACCTCCATCCCGGTGCTCGACGCGCTGAAGATGTTCCCGGGGCCGATCATCGAGCTGCATATCAGCAACGTCCATCGACGCGAGGCGATCTACCACGACTCGCTGGTGTCGAAGGTAGCGACGGCGGTCATCGCGGGGCTCGGTCCCGACGGCTATCCGACGGCGGTCGCGGCGATGGTACGCCTGCTCGAGGCCGCGAAAGCAGGCGCATGATCATCGAGCGCCAGGAAGACGTCACGCGCGCCGTGCTCGAGGAGATGCACCGAACGCCTGACGCGCGGACGAAGGAAATCCTCGCCGCCCTGGTGAGGCACCTGCACGCATTCGTGCGCGAAGTGAGGCTCACCGAGCCCGAATTCCAGGCGGCGATCGGCTTCGTCAACGCGATCGGACAGAAGACCACCCCGAGCCATAACGAGGCGATGCTGCTGTCGGGCGCGCTCGGCGTTTCGAACCTGGTGTGCCTGCTCAACAACGGCGCGCAGGGAACGAGGCCTACGCAAGCGAACAACCTCGGCCCGTTCTACCGGGACGGCGCGCCGCGCTGCGAGAACGGCGCCTCGCTGCTGCGCTCGCCCACGCCGGGGCCGGCGCTCGCCTTCAAGGGCTTCGTCCTGGATGAAAAAGGGCATCCCGTCGCCGGGGCGGAGGTGGACGTCTGGCACTCCTCCCCCGTCGGTCTCTACGAGAACCAGGACCCGGCGCAGGCCGACATGAACCTGCGCGGGAAATTCGTGACCTCCGCCGACGGATCTTTCTCGTTTCGCAGCGTCAAGCCGGCGGGCTATCCGGTGCCGGTGGAGGGACCGGCGGGCGCCCTGCTGCGCGCGCAGCGCCGGCACAACATGCGGCCCGCGCATCTGCATTTCCTGATCTACAAGCCGGGCTTCAAGACCATCGCCTCCCAGGTCTACGACCCGGCGGATCCGCACCTGCAGACCGACAGCCAGTTCGGCGTGACGAAGGCATTGATCGGGAACTACGCGAGGCGCGACGACGGGTCTTACACGCTCGAGTACAGCTTCACGCTCGAAGCCGGCGAAGCGAGGCGGCCGAGGGCGCCGATCACCGGGAAAGCAGCGGCTCCCTAGCGAACGTCGGCGGCCGGCCGCTCAGGCGCCGGGAAACGCCTCGCGCGGCGGCGGCTGGTTCACCACCAGCCAGAAGAGGCCCATCTGCTCGATCACCCGCCGGAATTCCTCGAAGTCGACCGGCTTCTGGATGTAGGCGTTCACGCCGAGCTTGTAGCCCTCGACGATGTCGCGCTGCTCCTTCGACGAGGTGAGGATCACGACCGGAATCATCCTGGTGCGGCTGTCGCCGCGGATCGCGCGCAGCACGTCGATGCCGTCGACCTTCGGCATCTTCAGGTCGAGAAACACCACTTTCGGCGGAGCGGCGAACGAGCGCTCCGAATGGGCGCCGCGGCAAAACACGAAATCGAGCGCCTCCTGGCCGTCTCCCGCGATGTAGATCTGGTTCGCCAGCTTATGACGGCGAAGCGACCGGACAGTGAGCTCCACGTCCGAGGCGTTGTCGTCGACCAGAAGAATATCCACGTCCTGCGCCATCCTCTGTCAGCTCCCTTACTTAAGCAAGCATACTACGCCCGGCCCCATGCTAGATTAGCCGGCAAATGCCTTACTCGGTCGAAGGCAAGCTGGTCGTAGCGATCTCCTCGCGCGCGCTGTTCGATTTCGAGGAAGAGAACCGCATTTTCGAGGGCGACGGCGAGGCGGCCTACATCGCGTTGCAATTCGCGCGCCTGGATGTGCCGGCGCGGGAAGGCGTTGCTTTTCCGCTCGTTAAGAAGCTCCTGGCCTTCAACACCGCCCAGGCGCAGCGCGTCGAAGTGGTGATCCTGTCCAAAAACGACCCCGTGTCCGGTTTACGCGTGTTCAGGTCCGGCTCGCTCGCCGGCCTCGCCCTGGAGCGCGGGGTGTTCACGCGCGGCCGCAGCCCGTACCGTTATCTCGACGCCCTGAAGGCGAACCTGTTCCTCTCGGCGAACGAAGCCGACGTGATGAGCGCGCTCGACGCAAAGGTCCCGGCCGCGCGCGTCTACCCCGAATCGACCCTCGCGGCGAGCCGGCACTCGGAGGAGGTGCGCATCGCGTTCGACGGCGACGCGGTGCTGTTCTCCGACGAAGCCGAGCGCGTGTATCAGAAAGACGGCCTGCATGCCTTTACCCGCCACGAGACCGCCAACGTCCGGCAGCCGCTGCCGCCGGGCCCGTTCAAGCCGCTGCTCGAAGCGCTGCACCGGCTGCAGGCGGCCTCGCGCACCGAGAAGGGCTTCCCGATGAAAGTCCGCACCGCGCTCGTCACCGCGCGCAGCGCCCCGGCGCACGAGCGCGCGGTGCGCACGCTGATGGACTGGAACATCGCCGTCGACGAGGCGATGTTCCTCGGCGGCCTGGACAAGAGCGCGTTCCTGAAAGCCTTCGAGCCGGATTTCTACTTCGACGACCAGCGCAGCCACATCGACTCCGCCCGCGCCCACGTCGCCTCGGGCCACGTGCCTTTCGGCATCGCCAATCTTCGCTGAAGGGATCTAACGCGCGGTATTGCCTTCAACGCGATCGAACTTCGCGCGCAAAAATGATGCCGCGATGTCGTCCTCGGCGGCGGCACGCAACTGCATCAGCAAGCGCTCTCGATGCGCACGGGCTTGCGCCAACGGTACAGGGACCAGTCTGCCATCCGGCGCGACCGACATGCCGGCAAGCGCTCTATCGAGGCCGCTAAGCCAGACGGGCTTTTGCTTGATGGCGAAACTCGCTACGACGGTCAGCAGAAAGCCCCGTGAGGTCGTCAATCTGACTTCTCGTCCGCCCGCGTCGAAGCTTATGGCGACAGCTTCGCCGTCGAACCGGAAAGGCCGCGTCAGCGCTTGCCCGGTGAGCGCGTCCCAGATGCGCAGCGAGTTTCCTGACGCGGTGGCGAAGCGTTTGCCGTCGGGGCTGAGAGCAAGCTTGCTGCTATCGGACCAAGCAACGCGTGGAGCGGTGAGAGGCTGACCGCCCGGCCACAGGCGCAACGCCGCGGTCAGCTCGTTGCGCTGCTCGGTGAGCAGCGATGCGCCGCCGTCAAGGCGCAATCGGACCGCGCCGGTTTGCGTGTCCGGCACGATATCGACGACCTGCGAGAGCAATTGGCCGGCCACGGCGGCCGTCATGGCGCCGCTCTCGCCGAAATAGAAAGTCGCGAGAGGGCGCCACGCGCAGACGTCGAAAATCTGGAAGGAGCTCTCGGATCCGACGCGCGCATAGCGGCCATTGGCAAGGAAGTCCATGAAGGACGATGGGCGTTCGGTGATGCTCGTCCCCGGCGGTTGACAGAGCTTTTTGACAGGCGCTCTGGTCGGATAATCCGCAACGATGATCAGGTCGTCGCCTCTGCTGCCAGTATCGAACGCCATTGCGTGGATCAGCTCGCCCGCGGGCGTCAGCGCCGCCGCGATGGGCCTGCTCTCTGCGGCTTCATCGTTGGCGGTCATCGCCACCACGCGCCCGTCTTGCATGCCAAGCACACTCCGCCCGGCCAAAATGCGCGTCGCGTCGGGAGACAGCCGCAGCGCGCCGTCGACGCGCCGCGCGCTCGTCCATAGCATTTTTCCGGTAGACAGGTCCCACGCGGCGAGCGTGCCATCGGCGCTGCGCGTCACCAGCCGCTCACCAGCGAAGAACGCGTCGGTCCAAGTCGCCGCCGAAGCGAGCTTGCGCTCGCGGGTGCGCTTGGGCTGAGGCGACAACCAGGTGAGGATGCCGGCTTGCGCCGTTGCCGCGACGACGCGCCGGCGGTCCTTGGACGCTCCACGCACAGGCGGAATGCTCGATTCGAGTCCCGGCACGATTACGCGCGGCGGAAAGAAATCGGGCAGTTCCTCGCCGTTCTCGCCACCCACCACTTTCCACTTGAGATCGTCCGGAGATATGCGCCCGTTGTCCTCGGGCAGCAGGATCGCGCCGGTGAGAGGGTTCCAGGCGGCTTCAAGGACGTAGCGGCCTCGTTCCTCGGGATCCGGCTCGGGATGAAACCACGCGAGATACGTATGTAGTCCGACGTCATCCCCCAGAAATTCCGGATTGCCCGCATTGCCCCATTTGTTGACGCTCTCGGGCACGAACAGGGGCTTGCCTTCGGGCAGCCCGAAAACATGCACTTTGCGGCTCTCGGTGACCAATGCAACTATTCCGAGCGACCGGTTGAAGACCGCCATGCTGACCCCTTCGCGCAGCGGCAGGTTGATGACCTCGTCGGGTAGGCGGTCGGCGAGATGCACGATGCGGTCCATGTAGCGCTCGAGGCTTTCGTCGCCCGCAGGCGCCTTCTCGGCGGCGGCGACCGCCAAGGCGAAGGCCTGTTGCGGCTGGTTCTCGGCGGTGTCCAGCGATTGCTGATAGCGAACGGCGGCGAGCTGCGCTGCGGTTTCGCGCTCGGCAGCCTGCGCTGCGCGCGCGTTTTGCTCGGCGAGGCCCTGCTGGCGCAAGGCTATCGCCGCGGCCGCAAGCAGGCCGATCGACAGCGTGACAAGCCCCGCGACAGCCGCACGTCTGAGCGTGGTGGCCTTGCGGTGCTGCTTAACGTCTTCGTCCTTCAGTTGATCAACCGGGATACCGCGCAGCGTTGCCGACAGGTCCGCCACCGCGCTCTGAAACTTCGCGTTGCGCAAAGACAGCTGCTCGTCGTGCAGCGCCCAGCGCAGGTCGATCCAGAACGGCTCCTCATGAAACTTGCCACGCAGGACGCCGGGCAGAGCATTGGTGCGGTTCCAGTCCATGTCTCCTGCCACCGCGTCCCAGACGATATCGCCGTCCGTCAGCACGATGAGCAGGCGCTGGGCGAGGCCCCGGGCGAGCCAGTGCTCGACTTCCTTCGCCACCCAGTTGGAGTTCGCTGCGGCCGGCGAGGCGAGCAAGATGAAATGGTCCGACGAATCGAGCGCCGCTACGATGGCTGACCAGAGGCCCGGCGTGACCGAAAGACCGGTCTTATCGCGAAACACACGGATGGCGCGCATCCGGTTCCACGGCCTCGCGAATTGCTGCAATCCGGATTGCAGGGCCGGAGCTAAGCGCCCGTCGGCGGCATGCGAATAGGAGATGAAGGCGTCAAATGCCATGCGATGAACCTTTGACGTCCTCGGCTGCTAGGCGAAAAACTCCCGCGGGTCGACCTGGAGCTTGGTCTGCTCGAGGGTGCGGCGGATGCGGTAGGGCTCGTCGGGGCGGACCTTGGGATCCTTGTCGAGGTCGAGGATCTTGTGCGGGCGCAGGGGGTGGCCGTTGCCGTCGAGCACGACCATGACGCGCGGCTTGAGCCGGCGCACGAGGTTCTGCGTGATGACGATGCCGGTCTCGCCGGAATTCAGCTCGACCACGCTGCCGACGGGGAACACGCCCACGCACTGGATGAACTGCTCGACGAGGTCGGGATGGAAGCCGGCGCCGCGCTCCTTGTACAGATAGCTGAGCGCGCTCGAAGGTGACAGCGCCTCGGCGTACGTGCGCGACGCGGTGAGGGCGTCGAAGGTGTCGGCGATCGCCGCCATCGAGCCGTACAGGCCGATCTCGTCGGCCTTCAGGCCCCGCGGATAGCCGCTGCCGTCCTGGCGCTCGTGGTGCAGCAGCGCGAGATCGGGCAGGCGCGGCGGGATGGCCGGGGTCTCGCGCAGGATCTCGGCGGAGTATTCGACGTGCTTCTTCGCGAGCTCGGCTTCCTCCGGGGTAAGCGGGCCCGCCTTCTCGAGCAGCGCCGCGGGAAGGCGCGTCTTGCCGATGTCCTGGAGCAGGCCCAGCAGCCCGAGCAGCTCGAGCTCCTCGCGCTCGAGCTCGAGGAAGCGCGCGAACACGATCATGTAGATCGACACCTGCAGCGCGCGGGCGTGGGCGACGGCGCTCTTCTCGCGCAGGCGAGTCACCAGCAGCAGCGCGTCCGGGTTGCGCACCACGCTGTCGGTAAGCCGGGTCACCGACTCCTTCACTTCCTTGCCGTCGAGCCCGCCGCCGGGCTTGCCCACCGGGCGCAGGAGCTCGCCGATCGAGCTCACGCTTTGCGAGTACACCGCGTGCGCCTGCTTGAATTCCGCCTCGACCGGCGCGGTCTGCGGATAGCGCGTGGTGCCGCGGATCTTGAAGTTGGCGGCGAGCGGGAACGGCGCGCGCTTCTCCGGCGCGGCGGTGGTGCGCTCGGGGTCGACGAAGACGTGCTTGCAGTGCTTCTTCAGCATGATCAGCTGCTCGTCGCTGTTCAGCTGGAACCCCTGGTACATGAACGGCGTCTCGGTCCACGGCCGGTCGAGCTCGGCCACGTACATGCCGAACTGAAGCTCGCCGACGGGAATCTGTTTGCGCTCCATGTAGGGGATTCTAAATCGTTCCCGGACCGGGCTAAATCCTTTGTTCCTGCACAGCGTGACAAGCTACCGCTCCGATGAGCGCCGGACGCTCTTTTGTGCAGCGCTCGTTGGCATGCGGGCAGCGCGGATGGAAAGCGCAGCCCGGCGGCGGCTCCAGCGGGTTGGGCACCTCGCCCGCGACCGGCGTGCGCGGCTTGCCGCTCAGCGCGAGATCGGGCACCGCGTCGAGCAGCATCCTCGTATAGGGGTGGCGCGGGCGCGCGAAGAGCTCCGCCGCGCCGGCGAGCTCCACCAGGCGCCCGAGGTACATCACCCCGACCCGGTCGGCGACCTGCGAGACGACGGCGAGGTTGTGCGAGATGAAAAGGTAGGTGAGGCCGAGCCGCTTCTGCAGCTCCGACATGAGGTTCAGGATCTGCGCCTGCACGGACACGTCGAGCGCGGACGTGGGCTCGTCGCACACGAGGAGATCCGGCTCGCCGGCGAGCGCGCGGGCGATGGAGATGCGCTGGCGCTGCCCGCCCGAGAACTCGTGCGGGTACCGGCCGCCGTCCTCCGGGGACAGGCCGACTTGCGCGAGCAGCCCGTCGACGCGCTTTTTCAAGTTTTCTTTCTTTTCCAAACCCAAAACCAGGATGGGCTCGGCCACGATATCGCGCACCCGCCAGCGGGGGTTGAGGCTCGCGTAGGGATCCTGGAAGATCATCTGCAGGCGCCGGCCGGTGAACTCGACGCGGCCTGCGCTCGGCGCATACAGCCCGACGATGAGCCGCGCCACGGTCGACTTGCCGCTGCCCGACTCGCCGACGAGGCCCAGCGTCTCGCCGCGCCGGATCTCGAAGCCGACGCCGTCGACCGCGCGCAGGATGCGCCGCGGCTCGCCCTCGAGCGCCCGGTCGAGCCAGGGACGCGAGACGTCGAAATCCCGGCTGACATCTTCGAGGCGGAGCAGGCTCATCGAAGATTCGCGCTCACCGGGCGACCTCATGCAACCAGCAGGCCGCCTGGCTCGACCCGGCGG
>CAYOVM010000034.1:0-5871 GCA_964407355.1 uncultured Enterobacteriaceae bacterium | reverse complement strand
CGCGCTCACCGGGCGACCTCATGCAACCAGCAGGCCGCCTGGCTCGACCCGGCGGCCGTCAGCCCGGGCCGCTCGACGAGACAGCGCTCGAAGCGCTTCGGGCAGCGGGGATTGAAGGCGCAGCCGGGCGGGATGGCGTTCAGGCGGGGCATCGCGCCTTCGATCTGAACCAGATGTTTTTTCTTTGAAAAAGAAGGGATCGACCCCATGAGCCCGGCGGTATAAGGATGCTGCGGCGCGTGAATGACCTCGCGCACCGGCCCGATCTCGACGATGCGGCCGGCGTACATCACGGCGACCCGGTCGGCGGTTTCGGCGATCACGCCCATGTCGTGCGTGATCAGCATGACCGCGGTGCCGCGCGCCTTCGCGAGGCGCTTGAGGAGCGCGATGATCTGGGCCTGGATCGAGACATCGAGCGCGGTGGTCGGCTCGTCGGCGATCACCAGGCTCGGCTCGGCGGCGAGCGCGAGGGCGATCACGACGCGCTGGCGCATGCCGCCGGAGAACTGATGCGGATAATTCCGAAACCGCGCTTCGGGCGCCGGGATTCCGACCTCGTGCAGCAGCGAGAGGGCGCGGCTGCGCGCCTGCGCCCGGCCGACGTCCAGGTGGGCGAGGATCGTCTCCTCGATTTGCGCGCCGATGGTGTAGAGCGGGTTGAGCGAGCTGAGCGGGTCCTGGAACACCACGCCGATGCGCCGGCCGCGCACGCGGCGCATCTCCTGCTGCGGCAGGTTGTCGATGCGCTCGCCCTCGAGCCGGATCTCGCCGGCGGCGATGCGCCCCGGCGGCTCGAGCAGGCCGATGACGGCGAGCCCGGTCAGGGTCTTGCCCGCGCCGGATTCGCCCACCACGCCGAGCACTTCGCCCGGGGCGATCGACAAGGTCACCCCGTCGACGGCGGTCAGGGTCCCGCGCCTTGTCGGGAATTCGATTCTTAAATCTTGAACTTCCAGAATCATCTGAGTTTCGGATTGAGCGCGTCGCGCAGCCAGTCGCCGAGCAGGTTGACCGACAGCACGAGGATCACCAGCGCCGCGCCCGGGAGCACCGTGATCCACCACTGGCCGGAGAACAGGAAGTCGTTGCCGACCCGGATCAGCGTGCCGAGCGAGGGCCGCGTCGGCGGCACGCCGACGCCCAGGAAGGACAGTGTCGCCTCGGTGATGATCGCGGTCGCGACGTGGATCGTCGCGATCACCAGCACCGGGCCCATGACGTTGGGCAGGACATGGGAGAAGAGGATCGAGAAGGGGCCGCGGCCGATGACGCGTGCGGCCTGCACGTATTCCTTGCCTTTCTCGACCATCGTCGAGCCGCGCACGGTGCGTGCGTACTGAACCCAGCCCGAGAGGCCGATGGCGAGGATCAGCACCGGAATCGCGATCGTGTCGTGGCGATCGCTTGGCAGCGCGACGCGCGCGACGCCGTCGATGAGCAGCGCGGTCAGGATCGGAGGGAATGAAAGCTGCACGTCCGCGATGCGCATGACCGCGGCGTCGACCCGGCCGCCGAAATAGCCTGAGACCAGCCCCAGCGACACGCCCAGCAGGAGCGCCAGAAACACCGACGCGAGCCCGACCGCGAGCGACAGGCGCGTGCCGTGCAGGATGGTGGAGAGGACATCGCGGCCCTGGTTGTCGGTGCCCAGCGGATAGGCGGCCTTGCCGCCCTCGCTCCACAGCGGCGGAAGGAACGCGTCGTTCAGCTCGAGCGCGGCGAGATTGTACGGATCCTGCGGCGCGACCCAGGGCGCGAGCAGCGCGCCGCCGACGCAAAGGAGCGTCAGAGCCGCGGCGACGATGGCGACCGGCGAGCGGCGAAAGCTCCACGCCAGGTCATGGTCCCAGGTTTTTCGGAGAAACAATGCTTGCGGCGAAAAGTCAGTTCACTTTCGTGAAGCGCGCGTTGGGCCGGTCGTCGGGACTGTAGATGGTGGTGACGTTCTTCTTCATCGCCCAAGGCCGCATCTGGTGGTGCAGCGGCACGTAGTAGGCCTGGTCGCGCGTCCTCTCCAGCGCTTCCTTCAGCAGCGCGTCGCGCGCCGCCGGGTCGGTCGCGATCTTGATGGCGTCGATGGTGTTGTCGAGCTTGGGGTCGCTGATGCGGCCGACGTTGTAGCTGCCGTCGGCGCCGGTGGTCTTGGTGCGCAACAGCGACTGCAACGCATAGAGCGCGTCGTAGGTCGGCACGCCCCAGCCGAGCATGTACGCGCTCGTGTCGAAATTGAGGAGCTTCGGAATGTGGTTGGCGAAGGGCGCCGAGTTGAGCCGCACCCGCAGCCCCGTGCGCGCCCACATCGCGACCAGCGCCTGGCAGACCTTCTCGTCGTTCACGTAGCGATTGTTCGGGCAGTCGAGGGTGAACTCGAAGCCCTCCGGGTAGCCCGCCTCCGCGAGCAGCTTCTTCGCGCCGGCGACGTCGTATTTGGCGACGATGTCGATCGCCTTGGAGTGGCCGTGCACGCCCGGCGCGACCATGATGCCCGCCGGCACCGCCAGGCCGCCCATCGTGACCTTGCGGATCGCCTCGCGATCGACCGCCATGTTGAGCGCCTTCCTCACGCGGAGGTCCTTGAAAGGGTTCTTGCCCTTGACGCTCGAGTACTTGAGCTCGTCGCTGTGCTGGTCCAGGCCGATGAAGATGGTGCGCACCTCGACGCCGTCGAGGATCCTGAGGTTGGGGGCCGTGCGCAGCCGCGCCACGTCCTGGGTCGGCAGGTCGGTGACGAGATCCACCTCGCCGGAGAGCAGCGCCGAGACGCGCGTCTGGTCGGACTTGATCGGCGTATAGATGAGGTCGGTGACGTTGCTCTCGGGCTTGTCCCACCAGTCCTTGTTCGCCGCGAACACGATGCGCTTGTCGGGCTCCCAGCTCTTGATGAGGAAGGGCCCGGTGCCGTTGGTGTTGCGCGAGGCGTAGAGCTCCTGCTTCTTCGCGTAGTCCTGGACGTTCTGCGAGTTGTTCTTCTCCGCCCAGGCCTTGCTCATGATGCGAAAGTCGATGATGGTGCGCAGCAGGATCGGCGTCGGGCCGGAGAGGATCAGATCGACGGTGAAGTCGTCGATCTTCCTGATCTCGGCTATGCCGCTGACGTGCACCTGGTTGGACCCCTGCGGCTGCTTGATCCGGCCGAAGGAGAACAGCACGTCGTCCGCGGTAAACGGCGTGCCGTCGTGGAACTTCACGCCCTTGCGCAGGTTGAAGCGAAACTGCGTGTCGCTGAGCTGCTTCCAGCTCACCGCCAGGCAGGGCTCGACCTTGTAGTCCTTCGAGTAGCGCACCAGCCCTTCGTAGGTGTGCTGGATGATCGAATGCGTGGTGGCGTGGTTCTGCGAATGCGGATCCAGCGTCAGGATGTCGTTCTGCGCCGCCCATCGCAGGGTCGCGGCGTAGCCGGGGTTTGCCAGAAAAAAAACAGTCGAAACGGCGAGCAGTACTTTCCTCATGGTTCCCTTTGTCCCTATTTGAGCGGCAGCGATTCCTCGACCAGCGCGGCCAGGTAGCCGGCGCCGAGCGGGATCACCTCGTCGTTGAAGTCGAAATTCGGATTGTGCAGGAAGCAGCCGCCGGGGCCGCCGCCCTGCCCGAGCCAGACATACGCGCCCGGGACGGCCTGCAGCATGTACGAGAAGTCCTCGCCGCCCATCGTGGGGTCGACCTCGGTCATGACCTTGCCCTGGCCGAACACGCGCTCGCCGACCCGCGCCGCGAACGCCGCTTCGCGCGGGCTGTTCACCGTCGCCGGGTAGCCGCGGCTGTACTTGAGCTCGGCCGTGGCGCCGAGCGCCTCGGCGACCTTGGACGCGATGGTTCTCAGCTTCTGCTCGGCCAGATCGCGGGTCTCGGGCTTGAAGCTGCGCACCGTGCCGATGAGCTGCACGGCCTCCGGAATGACGTTGAACGCGCCGATCTGGCTGGTGGCCATCGAGCAGATGCTTACGACGACCGCGTCGAGCGGATCGACGCTGCGGCTGGCGATGGTCTGCAGCGCGCCGATGATGTGCGCGCTCGCCACCACCGGATCGACCGTGAGCTGCGGCATGGCGGCGTGGCCGCCCTTGCCGCGCACCGTGATCTGGACCTCGTCGGTCGCGGCCATCATCGGCCCCGGGCGCACCGCGATGGTTCCCGGCGGCAGGCTCGGCCAGTTGTGCAGCGCGTAGATCTCGTTCGCGGGGAAGCGCTTGAAGAGCCCCTCTTGCACCATCACCCGTCCGCCGCCGCCGCTTTCCTCGGCGGGCTGGAAGATGAGGTAGGCGGTGCCGTCGAAGTTGCGCGTCTCGGCGAGATAGCGCGCCGCGCCGAGCAGCATGGTGGTGTGGCCGTCGTGGCCGCAGGCGTGCATCCGGCCTTCGTGTCGCGAGCGATAGGGGACGTTGCCGGTCTCGTGCATCGGCAGGCAGTCCATGTCGGCGCGCAGCCCCACGCCTCGTCCGCTGCCCTGCTTTTTCCCCTTGATGACGCCGACCACGCCGGTTCTGGCGAGGCCGGTGTGGGTCTCGACGCCGAGCTTTTTCAGGTATTCCACCACCACCGAAGACGTGCGGTTCTCCTCGAACCCGAGCTCGGGGTGCGCATGCACGTCGCGGCGCATTTCCCTCAGCTCGGCGTGGTAGCCGCGGATGTGCTCGACGGGGGAGGCCGGTTCTTTCACGGGGGCGTTCATCGGGCTTCGATGCGAAGGCGCGGGTCGACCGCATAGTAGAGCAGATCGACCGACAGGTTGATGATCACGAAGAACAGCGCGATCAGGCAGAGATAAGCCGCCATCACGGGCACGTCGGCGAAGCTCACCGCCTGGATGAAAAGCAGGCCCATGCCGGGCCACTGGAACACCGTCTCGGTGATGATCGCGAAGGCGATGATCGCGCCGAGCTGCAGCCCGGTGACGGTGATGACCGGCACCAGGGTGTTCTTGAGGGCGTGCCCGAAATAGACCGCCCGGTCGCTCAGCCCGCGCGCTCTCGCGAAGCGGATGTAGTCCGCGCGCAGCACCTCCAGCATCTCCGAGCGCACGAGGCGCTGGATGAGCGTCATCTGGAACAGGCCCAGCGTGATGGAGGGCAGGATGAGCGCCTTCAGGCCCGAGGCGGTGAGAAAGCCCGTGCTCCACCAGCCGAGCATCACCGTCTCGCCGCGGCCGAACGACGGCAGCCAGCCGAGCTGCACGGAAAACACGAGGATCAGCAGGATGCCGATGAGGAACGTCGGCAGCGATACGCCGAGCAGCGACAGCGCGAGCAGCACGTGCGAGAGCCAGGACTTCGGGCGCAGCGCCGTGTAGATGCCCATCGGGATGCCCGCCGCCAGCGCGAGCAGTGCGGCGACGAGCGAGAGCTCGAGCGTCGCCGGAAGCCGCTCGGCGATGAGCCTGGAGACCGGCTGCACCTGGCGCAGGCTCAGGCCGAACTCGCCGTGCACGGCGTTGCCGAGGAACCTGGCGTACTGGACGTAGAACGGCCGGTCGAGGCCGAGCGAGCGCGTGAGCTCCTCGCGCTGCTCGGCGGTCGCGTCCTGGCCGAGCATGATGAGCACCGGATCACCGACGAAGCGAAACAGCGAGAACGCGATCAGCCCCACGGTGAGCATCACCAGCACGGCTTGCGCGAGGCGGCGCAGAATGAAGGCCAGCATGGCAACTACAATCTTACTATGTCGAAATTCGCCGCCGCCCTGATTTCCTGGCACGCCGCCCACGGGCGCAAGGCGCTGCCGTGGCAGGGCACGACGGATCCCTACCGGATCTGGCTCTCCGAGATCATGCTGCAGCAGACCCAGGTCGCCGCGGTCATCCCTTACTACGAGCGTTTCCTTAAGCGCTTCCCCGACGTCGCCGCCCTGGCGAGCGCCTCGGAAGAGGAAGTG
>CAYOVM010000033.1:5334-21807 GCA_964407355.1 uncultured Enterobacteriaceae bacterium | reverse complement strand
CGCTCGAAGATCGCGGCGATGCCCTGCCCGCCGCCGATGCACATCGTCACGAGGGCATAACGCTTTTTCGTCCGCTCCAGCTCGTAGAGCGCCTTGACCGTGAGCAGCGCGCCGGTGGCGCCGATCGGATGGCCGAGCGCGACGGCGCCGCCGTTGGGGTTCACCTTCGCCGGATCGAGCCCGAGATCCTTCGTCACCGCCATCGCCTGCACGGCGAACGCCTCGTTCGACTCGATCACGTCCATGTCGGCGGGCTTGAGCCCGGCTTTCTCGAAGACCTTGCGCACCGCCGGGATCGGCCCGAGACCCATCACCTGCGGCTCGACGCCGGCGTGCGCGTAGGCCACAAGTCGCGCAAGAGGTTTTATGTTTTTCTTTTGAGAAACTTTTAAATCCATAAGGACGAGCGCGGCGCCGGCATCGTTGATCCCCGAGGCATTGCCCGCCGTGACGGTGCCGTCCTTCTTGAACACGGTCTTCAGCTTCGCCATGTCCTCCTGCTTCACGTCCTTGCGCACGTGCTCGTCGGTGGTGAATTGCTCGACGCCCTTCTTCGTTTTCAGCTCGATGGGAACGATCTGGCTTTTGAAGTAGCCGTTCTCGATCGCTTTGGAAGCTTTCATGTGGGAAGCGACGGAGAATTCGTCCTGCTGCTCGCGCGTGAACCCGTACTTCGCGGCGATGTTCTCCGCCGTCACGCCCATGTGGCCGTGGCCGAACGGGTCGTGCAGCGCGCCGGTCATCGCGTCCACCACCGCGGCGTCGCCCATGCGCTGGCCCCAGCGGCCCGCCGGAAGGAAGTACGCCGCGCGGCTCATGCTCTCGGCGCCGCCGGCCACCGCGACCTCGCAATCGCCGAGCATCAGGTGCTGCGCCGCCGACACGAGCGCCTGCAGCCCGGAGCCGCAAAGGCGGTTCACGGTGAGGCAGGGCGTCCCGACCGGAAGGCCCGCTTCGATCGCGGCGACGCGCGCCATGTACATGTCCTTCGCTTCGCCATGGATCACGCTGCCCATCACGACATGGCCGACGCCCGCCGGGTCGACCTTGGCGCGCGCCACGGCTTCGCGGATCGCGATCGCGCCGAGCTTCGTCGTCGAGAGCTCCTTCAGCGCGCCGCCGTAGTCGCCGATCGCCGTGCGCACGCCGGACACCACCACCACTTCCCGATTGCTCATTGAAGTCTCCCGAAAAGATCATGCGCGTCGGCACGATCGATCAATACGTGGGCGAAATCGCCCGGCCTGACGGAAGATGCACCGCCCTTGAAGTGCACTACGCCGTCGATCTCAGGCGCATCTCCCATCGAGCGGCCGAGCCCCGCCTCCTCGACGATAACTTTCAATTTCTTCCCGATTTTCGCTTTCAGCTTTTTCGCCGAGATTTTTTCCTGTACCTTCATGAATCTCGCCCTCCTCTCCTCCTTCACCTCTTCAGGGAGGGCACCGGGAAGGCTGTTCGCGCTGGCACCTTCGACCGGCGAGTACGCGAAGCACCCGACGCGGTCGAGCTGCGCCTCTTCGAGAAAAGACAGCAGCTCCGAAAATTCCGCTTCGGTCTCCCCCGGAAAGCCGACGATGAAGGTGCTGCGCACGGTGATGTCCGGGCAGATGGCCCGCCAGGCGCGCAGGCGCTCGAGCACTTTCTCGGAGCTCGCCGGCCGCTTCATGAGCTTGAGGACGCGCGGGCTCGCGTGCTGGAACGGCACGTCGAGGTAGGGAAGGATCTTTCCCTGCGCCATCAGCGGAATCACCTCGTCGACGTGCGGATACGGGTAGACGTAATGCAGCCGGACCCAGACGCCGAGCTTTCCCAATTCGGCGCACAGCTCGTTCATCCGGGTTTTTAAAGGCTTTCCATTGAAAAACCCTGTTCGGTACTTCACATCGACGCCGTAGGCGCTCGTGTCCTGCGAGATGACGAGCAGCTCCTTCACTCCCGCCTTCACGAGATGCTCCGCTTCCTGCATCACTTCGCCGATCGGCCTGGATACGAGATCGCCGCGCATCGAGGGAATGATGCAGAAGCTGCAGCGATGATTGCAGCCCTCCGAGATCTTGAGATAAGCGTAGTGCCGCGGCGTGAGCTTGATCCCCTGCGCGGGAACGAGGTCGGTGTAGGGATCGTGCGGCCTGGGCAGGTGCGCATGCACCGCGTCCATCACCGCCGGCGTGTCGTGCGGGCCCGTGACGGCCAGCACCGACGGGTGAGCGCGCCTTATGACCTCCTGTTTCGCCCCGAGGCAGCCGGTCACCACGACCTTGCCGTTCTTCGCGAGCGCCTCGCCGATCGCGCCGAGCGATTCCTCGACTGCCGCGTCGATAAAGCCGCAGGTGTTCACGACCACGAGGTCGGCGCCCTCGTGGGTCGCCGAGGTGGCGTAGCCTTCGGCGCGCAGCTGCGTGAGGATGCGCTCGGAGTCGACGAGCGCCTTGGGACAGCCGAGGGAGACGAACCCGATCTTCGGGACGGCGCCGGGCGCCGCGGGACTGTTACGGCTTTTCAGGATCGTTCTTGTTCTGCTGGGGCGGCGTGAAGCCGGGGAAGGTGAAGCCGGTGAACATGTTGCGCGCCTGGCTCTGCATCTGGTCCTGGAACTGCGCGAACATCTTCTGGCTCTGCTCGACGTAGGCCTGCATCAGGCTCTGCATCGCCGGCCCCTGCAGGTTCATGAACTGCGCCCACAGCTCCTGCGTCTGCTTGGAGTTGTCGCCGTAGACGCGCTGCGACTGCTCCTGCATGGTCTTCTGCATGTCCTGGAAGGCGCGGATGTTCTTCTCGAGGTAGGTGCCCATCACGCCCTGCATGGCGTTGCCGTAGAAGCGGATGAGCTGCGACAGCAGATCGGAGGAGAACATCGGCAGGCCGCCGCCCGACTCCTCCTCGAGGATGATCTGCAGGAGGATGGCGCGCGTCAGGTCCTCGCCGCTTTTCGCGTCGATCACCTGGAAGTCCTCCTGGCGGTGGACCATCTGCTTGACGTCGGCGAGCGTGATGTAGCTCGACGTCTTGGTGTCGTAGAGCCGGCGGTTCGGATACTTCTTGATCAGCCGGGCCGGGTTCTCGGCCTTCGGTTCGCGGAGTTCCTGCGGTGTAGCCATGGGACGAGTCTACTCCTTAATACATGTGCTGGCCGCCGTTGATCGAGATGTTGGCGCCGGTGACGAACGCCGCCTCGTCGGAGCACAGGTAGATGATGAGCCCGGCCACCTCGTCGGGCTTGCCGAGCCGGCCGACCGGGATCTGCGGCAGGATCTTCGAGTCGAGGATCTCCTTCGGGATCGCGGTGACCATCTGGGTCCCGATGTAGCCCGGGGAAATAGTATTGACGGTAACGCCTTTTCTCGCCACCTCCAGCGCAAGCGCCTTGGTGAAGCCGTGGATTCCCGCCTTCGCGGCGGAATAGTTGGTCTGGCCGAACGCGCCCTTCTGGCCGTTGACCGAGGACACGTTGATGACCCGGCCCCAGCCGCGCTCGAGCATGCCGTCCATCACCTGCTTCGTCATGTTGAAGCAGGAGTCGAGGTTGGTGCGCATCACCGCGTCCCAGTCGCCCTTGCTCATCTTCTTGAAGGTCATGTCGCGCGTGATGCCGGCGTTGTTGACGAGGATGTCGATCGCGCCGCACTCGCCCTGGATGGTCGAGCACTTGCGCGCGCAGTCGTCGTAGTCGACGACGTCCACCGGAAACGCCGAGAACGAATAGCCGCGGCTCTTCATCTGCTCGAGCCACGACTTGTATTTGGTGTTCGAGGGCGAGTAGGTGACGACCACGCGATAGCCGGCGTCGGCCATCTTGGTGCTGATCGACTCGCCGAGCCCGCCCATGCCGCCGGTGACGACGGCGACCTTCTTCGCTGCCATGATTCCTCCTCCTCGATTCTATCCGTGAATTCTGTCCGACCGCGCGTTTCGCCGCGCGTTTCTCCGCGCGGGGCCGCCGTCTACATCATGTGCATGCCGCCGTTCACCGAGATGTTGGCGCCGGTGATGTAGCCCGCCTCCTCCGAGGCGAGGAACGCGACCACCGCCGCGATCTCCTGCGGTCTTGCGAGCCGGCCCATCGGGATCGAGGCGACGATCTGCTCGCGGATCTCGGGGCGGATGGCCATCACCATGTCGGTCTCGACGTAGCCCGGCGACACGGTGTTCACCGTGACGCCCTTGCGCACGACTTCCTGCGCGAGCGCCTTCGAGAAGCCCGCCATGCCGGCCTTCGCCGCCGAGTAGTTGGTCTGCCCGAACTGCCCCTTGAGCGCGTTCACCGACGAGATGTTGATGATCCGGCCCCAGCCGCGCTCGCTCATGCCGTCGATCACCTGGCGCGTCACGTTGAACACGCTGTTGAGGTTGGTGTTGATCACCGCCATCCAGTCCTGCTCGGTCATGCGCTTGAACATCGAGTCGCGCGTGATGCCGGCGTTGTTGACGAGGATCTCGATCGGCCCCACCACCGAGGACGCGTTGTAGAACATCGAGGCGCAGGAATCGAAGTCCGAGACGTCGCCCTCGGCCGCGTGCACGCGAAAACCCTTGGCGCGCATGCGCGAGAGCCACTCGTCCTTTTTTTCGTAGCCGGGAAGGCAGCCGGCGATGACCGTGTGTCCCGCGCGCCCCAGCCGCTCGCAGATGGCGCTGCCGATGCCGCCCATGCCGCCCGAGACGAAGGCGATGCGCGAGACCGCCGGGATCGCGTCCTCCGACGCCGTGCGCTGAGCGACTTCCGCCTGGTTCCCCATGGTCGTCATGTCCTTTTTTATCTCTCTACCGCCATCGCGACGCCCATTCCGCCGCCGATGCAAAGCGAGGCGAGGCCGCGCCTCGCGTCGCGCTTCTGCATCTCGTGCAGCAGCGTGACGAGGATGCGGCAGCCCGAGGCGCCGATCGGGTGGCCGAGGGCGATCGCGCCGCCGTTGACGTTCACCTTCTTCGTGTCCCAGCCCATCTGCCGGTTCACCGCGATCGCCTGCGAGGCGAAGGCCTCGTTGATCTCCATCAGGTCGAGGTCCTTCGGCTCCCACCCGGCGCGCGCGAGGGCGCGCTTCGAGGCGGGCACGGGCCCCATGCCCATGTATTTCGGATCGACGCCCGCCGAAGCGAACGCCTTGATTTTCGCTATCGGCTTCAAATTCAATTCTTTCGCCTTCCGGGAAGAGCAAAGAACCACCGCGGCGGCACCGTCATTGATCCCCGATGCGTTGCCCGCAGTGACCGTGCCGTTCTTGTCGAACGCGGGCTTCAGGCCCTTCATCGCCTCGAGCGTCGCGCCGTGACGAGGATACTCGTCGTCGGCGAACATGACCGGCCCCTTCTTCGACGGGATCTCCACCGTGACGATCTCGTCCTTGAACTTGCCCGCCTTCTGCGCCGCCTCGGCCTTGTTCTGGCTCGCGACCGCGAACTCGTCCTGCTCCTCGCGCGTCACCGCGTACTCCTTCGCCACGTTCTCCGCCGTCACGCCCATGTGGTACTGGTTGAAGACGTCCCACAGGCCGTCCACGATCATCGTGTCGACCATCTTGGCGTCGCCCATGCGGAAGCCGTCGCGCGAGCCGTTCAGCACGTGCGGCGACATGCTCATCGATTCCTGCCCGCCCGCGACCACCACGTCCGAGTCGCCGTTGGCGATCGCCTGCGCGCCGAGCATCGCCGCCTGCAGGCCCGAGCCGCACACCTTGTTGATGGTCATCGCGGGGACCATGTAAGGCACGCCCGCCTTCATCGCCGCCTGGCGCGCGCCGTTCTGGCCGATGCCCGCGGTCAGCACCTGCCCCATGATGACCTCGGACACCTGCTCCGGCGCGAGGCCGGCGCGCTCCAGCACCTTGCGGATCACCAGCGCGCCCAGGTCGGAGGCGGGGGTCTTGGCGAGGCTGCCGCCGAACTTGCCGATGGGGGTGCGCGCGGCGCCGACGATGACGATCTCTTCCATGTGCGTTCCTCGAATTATCAATGAGCTAGTGGATTCGCTGCTTCACGTAGCGACCGGGCGCGGGCTCGATCGGCCTGTGTTGGACATCGCCGGCGGCCAAGGGTGCCTTGCGCCGGCCGCCGCCGTGCCTGGACAGCCATTGCGTCCATTTCGGCCACCAGCTGCCGCGATGCTCGTGGGCGCTGTCGAGCCAGGCGTCCGGGTCCTCGGGATACGTGGAAGACTCGGTCTCGGACTCCCAGTAGCTGCGGCGCTTCTTCGCCGGCGGATTGACCACACCCGCCACGTGGCCGCTCGCCCCGAGCACGAACATCTTGTCGTCTCCGCCGAGCAGCGCGAGCGAGCGATAGGCCGAGCGCCAGGGCACGATGTGATCCTCGCGCGTCGCCAGGATGAACGCCGGGATCCGCACTTTGCCGAGGTCGACCGGCACGCCGCAATTGCGAAGCGCGCCGGGCGTGCGCAGCCTGTTCTCGAGATAGGTGTTGCGCAGGTAGTAGCAGTACATCGGCCCGGGCAGGTTGGTGCCGTCCGAATTCCAGTACAGGAGGTCGAACGCCGCCGGCCGCCCACCCATGAGGTAGTTGTCGACGACGTACGGCCAGACCAGATCGTTGGCGCGCAGGCTCGAGAAGACATACGCGAGCTCGCTGCCCGGCAGGATGCCGCCGCGGCCGAGCGTCGCTTCGCGCGCGGCGACGCTCGCCTCGTCGATGAACAGGCCGATCTGCCCGGGATCGCGGAAATCGTGCATGGTGGCGAGGAAGGTCGCGCTCGCCACCAGGTCCTCGTTTTTTTCGGCAAGCACCGCGAGCCCGGCGCCGAGCAGCGTGCCGCCGACGCAGAAGCCGAGCGCGTTCACGCGATCGCTCTGCGCGATTTCCCGCGCGCCGCGCAGCGCCGCGAGCACGCCCTTCTCGAGATAGTCGTCCCAGGTGAGGTGGCCGAGCTCGGGACCGACGTTGCGCCAGGAAACCATGAACACCGTCTGCCCGCTCGCGACCGCGTGCGCGACGAGCGAGCTCTCCGGCTGCAGGTCGAGGATGTAGAACTTGTTGATGCAGGGCGGGATCATCACCAGCGGGCGCGCCGCGACCTCTGCGGTCGTCGGCGCGTACTGGATGAGCTGGATGAGCTCGTTCTCGTAGATCACTTCGCCCGGCGTCACCGCGACGTTGCGGCCGACCTCGAACGCCGCTTCGTCGGTCTGGCTGATGCGTCCCTTGCCGGCGTCCTGCAGGAGGTTGGCGAGGCCGCGCGTGAGGCTCTCGCCCCGCGTCTCGATCGCCCGCTCGAGCGCCTCGGGATTGGTCGCGGCGAAGTTCGCCGGGCTCATCGCGTCGATCCACTGCCGCGCCGCGAAGCGCGCGCGTTCCTTCGCCTCGGGGTCGAGCGCGGACTGCTCGACGAGCTCCTCGACGTAGCGCGAGGCGAGCAGATAGGACTGCCTCAGGTAGTCGTAATAGGGATTTTCGCGCCAGGCCTTGCCCGAGAAGCGCCGGTCGCCGGGCTCGGCGCGCGCGACCGTTTCGCTGCGGCCGCAGACCAGCGCCGACCAGAGCTGGACCTGCTTCTGCGCATACTCCTGGGCGGCGGCCATGCTCCCGGCGCCGCGCTGCAGCTCGCCAAGCCACGGAGGGATGCCCGCGGAATTGGCGGCGCTCGCCATGACCCGCATCCAGCCTTGCGTCATTTCGTTGCCGGATTGGGCGATTGCGGCGAGCAAGGCTTCGGGAGTGCCTTGTTGCGGGGGCATCGCGCGCGATTCTGCGCCGCACAAATAGAACCGTCAATGAGCGAAAGCCCCCGGACCGCAGGCCGTCGCGGGGGCGACAGCCGCGCTCTCAGTACTTGAGCAAAGCGCCAACCAGGGCGATGGTGCCGATGCCGAGGGCGATGAGAAGCGCCTGGGAGGCCGTGTCGCGCAGCTCCGGGCGGCGATGCAGCCCGGGGATCAGGTCCGCCACCGCGACGTAGATCATGCTCGCCGCCACGATGCCCAGGAGGGTCGGCTGCAGGCCGTCGACAGCCTGCAGCGCGTAATACCCGAGCACGCCGCCCACGACGGTCGCGACCGACGAAAGCATGTTCACGGCGAACGCCCTGGCTTTCGAGAAGCCCGAGTGCAGCAGGATCAGGAAGTCGCCCATCTCCTGCGGGATCTCGTGCGCGATGATCGCGATCGCGGTGACGATGCCCACCTCGATGCTTTGCAGGAACGCCGCGGCGATCAGCACGCCGTCGACGAAGTTATGCACCGTGTCGCCCACCATGATGAGCGTCGCGCTGCGCCCGTGGTCGTGTCCGTGGTCGTGCGCGGCCGATTGCGGCGGGCCGTGCGGGTCGTGCACCTCGCAGTTCTCCGTATGGCAGTGCCGCCAGAGCAGCAGCTTTTCGAGGATGAAGAACGCGAAGATGCCGCCGAGGATGGCCATCGCGGCCTGCGTCGAGTTGCCGTTCTCGAAGGCGTGCGGGATCACCTCCAGGAACGCCGCGCCGAGCAGCGCGCCGATCGCGTAGGACACGAGCATCGGCACCCACGCGGCGCGCAGCGCGAGCGCGACCGAGGCGAGCCCGGCCGAGATCGTGCCGCCGGCCACACTTGCCGCAAGGATCCAGGCGAGCGTCACTGAGTCTGCGCTTCGATGAAGGGGCTGCGATTCTACGCTACGACAGCCAGATCAGCGCCGCCATGCGGCCGGAGGCGCCGTCGCGGCGGTACGAGTAGAAGCGCGCCGGATCCGAATAGGTGCACAGTCCGCCGCCATAGACGCGCTCGACGCCGAGCTTCGCCAGCCGCTGTCGCGCGACTGCGTACAGGTCGAGCCGCCAGTGCCCCGGCCGCGTGGCGACGAACGCCGCGGCGGCGGATGCATCGCGCTCGAGAAAAGCCGCCCGCACCTCTTCGCCGACCTCGTATACGCGCGGCCCGATGGCGGGGCCGAGCCACGCGATGAGGCGGGCCGCCTCGACCCGCATCTCGCGCACGGCGGCCTCGATGACGCCGGCGGACAGTCCCCGCCAGCCGGCATGCGCGGCGGCAACCACGCTGCCTGCGTCGTCGGCAAGCAGCACCGGCATGCAATCGGCGGCCATTACGACGCATGCCGCGCCCGCTTCGCGAGCCACGGCGGCGTCGGCCTGCGGCCGGCTCGCCTTCGAAGCCGCGTCGACGACGGTTGTGCCATGAACCTGGCGCAGCCAGAGCGGCTCGCCCGCGACCAGCCGCTTGATCCTGGCCTTGCCCTCTTCGCTCGCCATGTCGCCAAACTGGCGCGTGGTCACCAGCGCCCTCACGCGCGGCGGCGCCGGCCATTCGGGGCGGATGAGCTCCTCGGGACTGCCGTGCGCCGCGTCAGCCTTCACGGCGCAACGTCTCGAGGAGCCGCTGAAAGTCGCGCGGCGGCGGCGCGCTCCAGGTCATCGGCTGCTTTTTCGCCGGATGGATCAGCGTGAGCTCGCAGGCGTGCAGCGCCTGGCGCTCGAACGTGAAGCCATGTCGCGTGCCGCGCCGATAGACGGTGTCGCCCACCAGCGGATGGCGGATGTGCTGGAAATGGACCCGGATCTGATGCGTGCGTCCCGTGTCGAGGCGGCACTCGACGAGCGCCGCGTGGCCGAAGCGCTCCAAGACCCGGTAGGACGTGCGCGCGGGTTTTCCGCGATGCGTAACGGCCATGCGCACGCGCGCGCGTTCGTCCCGGCCCACCGGCGCGTCGATGGTTCCGCTCGCGGGCGGATCGCCCTGCACCACCGCGAGGTAGACCCGGCGCATCGAGCGATCGGCGAGCTGCCCGGCGAGGCTCGACTGCGCGGCCACGGTTTTCGCCACGACGAGCAGGCCGGTCGTGTCCTTGTCCAGGCGGTGGACGATGCCCGCGCGCGGTATGCCGGCGAGCGCCGGCGCGTGCGCGAGCAGCGCGTTCATCAGCGTGCGGTCGGGCTGGCCGGCGCCCGGATGCACCACCAGGCCCGCCGGCTTGTCGATGACGATGAGCTCCGCGTCCTCGTAGACCACCTTGAGCGGCATGCGCTGCGCCTGCGGCGACGCCGCGCTCGGCAGCGCCGGCGGCTCGACGCGGATGCGCTCCCCGCCCGCGACGTGGGTTCTCGATTTCGTCCTTCCCTGCTGGTTTTCGACCGTGATGTGGCCGGATTCGAGCCAGGCCTGCAGCCGGTTCCTCGAGTACTGGGGAAACAGGCGCGCGAGCGCCTGGTCGAGGCGCAGGCCGCCAAGCTCGGCCGGAACGACGGCCTGCATCGGCGCGGCGAACGACTCTTCCCAGTCGGCGGGCGGCGTGGCGCTATAATTTTTCTTCCGCGGGCCCGAATCTCTCGCTTTTCTTCCTCTTCGCATGCGCTTAAGTGTACTTCCCCCTGTAGTGTTGGCTGCTGCGCTCGCCGCCGCGCTGCTGCTCGCGGGCGGTTGCGCCTCGAACCTGGCGGACGAGACCATCGGCTGGTCGGCGCAGCGTCTGTACGGCGAGGCGAAGGACGCGATGGCCTCCAAGGACTGGGCGAAGGCCATCAAGTACCTGGAGAAGCTCGAGGCGCGCTTCCCCTACGGCCGCTATGCCCAGCAGGCGCAGCTCGAGGTGGCCTACGTGCACTTCAAGGACGGCGAGCGCGCTTCGGCCCTCGCCGCCGCGGATCGCTTCATCAAGCTCTACCCGAACCATCCGAACGTCGACTACGCCTACTTTCTGAAGGGCCTGATCAATTTCAACGAGCTCTCGGGCATGCTGACCTGGCTTACCTCGCCCGACATGTCCGACCGCGATCCGGTGGCCTCGCGCGAGGCCTTCCAGTCGTTCAAGGAGGTCGTGACGCGTTTTCCCGAATCCAGGTACGCGGCGGACGCGGCGGCGCGGATGCGCTACCTCGTCAACTCGCTCGCCTCCTACGAAGTGCACGTGGCGCGCTACTACATGAAGCGCACCGCCTACGTCGCGGCGGCGAACCGCGCGCAGTACGCGGTCCGGAACTACCCGCAGTCGCCGGCCGTCGAGGAGGCGTTCTTCATCCTGATCAAGGCCTACGACGCGCTCGGCATGGCGGAGCTCCGAGACTCCGCCGAGCGCGTGATGCGCAAGAATTTCCCGAACAGCGCGTACTACACCCCGGGCGGCGTCAAGCGAAGCGCGCCGTGGTGGCGGATCTGGGATCCAGACTGGTGAAGAGGCAGGACTGGTGAAACGAGTCCTCATCATCGGCGGCGCGGGCATGATTGGCCGAAAGCTGGTCGCACGCCTCGCGAAAGACGGCATGGTCGCCGGCGGGGAGATCGGCTCGGTCACGCTGCACGACGTGGTGCCGCCGCAGGCGCCCGCCGGCGCGTCCTTCAAAACCGACTGCGTCACGTCCGACCTCTCGGCGCCCGGCGAGGCGGAAAAGCTGGTCGCCGCCCGTCCGGATCTCATCTTCCACCTCGCCGCCATCGTCTCCGGCGAGGCCGAGGCGGACTTCGAGAAAGGCTACCGCATCAACCTCGACGGCACGCGGCGCCTCTTCGAGGCCGTGCGCAAGGTGGGGGACGGCTACAAGCCGCGGCTCGTCTTCACTTCGTCGATCGCGGTCTTCGGCGCGCCGTTCCCCGAAGCGATCGGCGACGAGTTCCTGAACGCCCCGCTCACCAGCTACGGCACGCAGAAGGCGATCGGCGAGCTGCTGCTCTCCGACTACAGCCGGCGCGGCCTCTTCGACGGCGTCGGTATCCGCCTGCCCACGATCTGCGTGCGCCCGGGCAAGCCCAACAAGGCGGCCTCCGGATTCTTCTCCGGCATCCTGCGCGAGCCGCTCGCCGGGCAGGAGGCGGTGCTGCCGGTGCCGGACACGGTGCGCCACTGGTTCGCCTCGCCACGCACCGCCATAGAGTTCCTGGTTCATGCTTCAAAAATAAAGACCGAACTGCTGGGCGCGCGACGCAATCTGTCCATGCCGGGGCTGTCGGCCACCGTCGCCGAGGAGATCGAGGCCTTGCGCCGCGTGGCGGGCGACAAGGCGGTGCGCCTCATCCGCCGCGAGCCGGACCCGACCATCATGCGCATCGTCGACGGCTGGCCGCGCAACTTCGACGCGCAGCGGGCGCTGTCGCTCGGCTTTCGCGCCGATCCGAGCTTCGACGAGATCATCCGGTTTCACATCCAGGATGAGCTGTCGTAATCGAAAAAAAACCTTCGACGTCGGCGAGGTTCCGGGTGAATTTCATCGGCGGCAGGCTCTGGATGATGCGCCGGCCGTAGGGTCGCGATACCAGGCGCGGGTCGCAGAGCATCAGCACGCCGCGGTCGGTCTCGTCGCGGATCAGGCGCCCGGCGCCCTGCTTTAGCTGCAGCACCGCCTGCGGCAGCTGCAGCTCCGTGAACGGGTTGCCGCCGCGCTCGCGCAGGCCTTCGATGCGCGCCGAGAGCACCGGGTCGTCGGGCGGCGCGAAAGGCAGCTTGTCGATGACCACCAGGGATAGAGCTTCGCCTCGCACATCCACGCCTTCCCAGAACGACTGGCTGCCCAGGAGCACCGCGTTGCCGAGCGAGCGAAAGCGCGCGAGCAGCTCGCTGCGCGAGCCGGTCCCCTGCACGAGGAGCGGAAAGTCGATCCGGCCGCGGAGGAGATCGTGCGCCCGGCGCAGCGCGCGCAGCGTCGTGAAGAGGAGGAACGCCCGCCCCGCGCTCGCCTGCAGCACGGGCAGCGCCGCCTGCACCACCGCCTCGGTGAAGGCGGGATCGTTCGGATCGGCGGGCAATCCCTTCGGCACGTAGAGCAGCGCCTGGCGGGCGAAATCGAACGGGCTCGACCAGCGCCGCGCCTCGGCCCGGGTCTCGGCCTGGTCCAGGCCGAGCTCGCGCTTGAAGTGGCTGAAGTCCTCGCCCACCGCGAGCGTCGCCGAGGTGAAGATCCAGCTGCGCGGATGGTCCGCCATCTGCTTGCGGAAAAGCTCGCCCGAGGAAAGCGGCGTCAGGTGCAGGAGCGCGGCGTGCGAGAGCGCCTCGACCCAGCGCACTTCGTCGCCGCTTTCGTCGTCGCGCAGGCGGGCGAGGATGGCGCGCGCCTCGCCGATGCGCCGCTCGCAGGAAGCGAGCCCTTCCGAACGCTCGGCCTGCGCGGCGAGCGGCGCGGCGAGCTGCTCGAGCGCCTGCGAGAGCTTTTCGAGCGCGTCCGCAAACCCGGGCAGGCGCATCGCCTGGCTCCAGCCGAGCCGCGCGCCCGCCTCGCCGAGCGAGAGGCGCACATCGCGCGCGGCCTTCTCCAGGCGCGTCACGAGCTGGTCGTACTCGGGCGCGGCCGCCGCGCCGCCGGCGGCGCGCAGCTCGACGCGCGCGTCGCGCGCCATCTCGAGCACCTGGGAAGTGGAGATTCGCTCGCCGAAGAAGTTGCGCGCGGTCTCGGGAAGCTGGTGCGCTTCGTCGAAGATCAGCGTGTTGCACGAAGGAAGCAGCTCGGCGATGCCCTCGTCGCGCAGCACCACGTCGGCGAAGAAGAGGTGATGGTTGACGACGACGACGTCCGCCGCGAGCGCGTTGCGGCGCGCCCGCATGACGAAGCAGTCCCCGTAGTCCGGACATTCCTGGCCGAGGCAGTTCTCCCGCGTGGAGCTCGCATGCGCCCATACCGGCGCGTCCTCGGGGACCTCGGCGAGGTCGGCGCGATCGCCCGTGACGCTGAGCTTCGCGAAGCGCACGATGTGATTGAGCTGCACCGCTTCTTCGCGCGTCGCGAGGCGCGCGTCCGAAGACGCCCGGGCAAGGCGGTAGAGGCAGACGTAGTTCGCGCGCCCCTTCAGGAGCGCGGCGGTCGTTCCGGAGGCGAGCGCTTCGCGCACCGCCGGAAGATCGCGATCGAAGAGCTGGTCCTGCAGCGTCTTGGTTCCGGTCGAGACGATGACCTTGCCGCCCGCGAGGAGCGCCGGCACGAGATAGGCGAAGGTCTTGCCGGTGCCGGTGCCCGCCTCCGCCACGAGAACGCCCGTGCGCTCGATCGCGTCGAGGATCGCCTCGGCCATCTCGAGCTGCTGCGAGCGCGGCTTGAATCCCGGGATTTTTTCGGCGAGCGGCCCGCCGGCGCCGAACGCGCGCTGCAGCAGTCCCTTCAGTTTCCGATCTCCTCGACCTTCACCCAGATGCGCCGCATCTCCGAGGAGCGCGACCGGCTCCCGGAAGCGATGCCTCGGTCATCGCGCGCGCCGCTGCCGGCGATCGCGCCGAGCTCGAACCATTCGCCGAGGCGTCCGCTCGCGCTGGCGCTCGCACGCTCTTCCTGAACGCCGCCGCGGCTGTCGAAGCTCTGCCGCTGCGGCGCGATGTCCACGAACACGCGGTTGCCCGAGACGCGCGGCACGACCTCGAAGCCGGTGACCGCGTCCTGCACCACGAACGTGTCCTGCGGGACCGGGCCGGCGGGCGTCTGGATCACACGGCGCTGCAGGGCCGGCCGCGACTGGCCCGTCGAGATGTAGGCGCGGCTTCCTTCGAGCACCCGGATGCGCTGGTCTACGCGTTCGTCGCGCGAGCCGCGCGAATCCTGCGCGCGCAGCTCCACGTCGCTGCCGCGATTGCCGATCCGGCCGCTCGCTTCGATCGCCTGCCTCGCGAACTCGCCGGTATCGTCGAAGCGCACCAGGATCTGCAGGCTTCTGGAGGCCCGGTCGAGGGCCTCCAGCGCGCGCCGGAGCTCGGCGACGTTGGCTGGACTTGCGCGCACAATGAGCTGGCCGTGCTGCCCGGTCAGCGTGCCGCCCGGCTCGAGCAGCGGGCGCAGCGCCGGGAGGACCTGGTCGACCGTGGTGTGCCGCAGCGGGATGATCTCGAGCGCGTGCTGCGCGGCGCACTGGAGCGCCACGCCGGCGAGGACTGCGGACAGGGCCAGTCGGATCAATTTCATGTCGGTGCCGCGATTAGATGAAACGCGCCGCGCGCGGTAACGTTTACGGATGCCGCAGAGCGCCAAGCCCCGGCCATTATGAAACACAAGCCGCTGTTGCTGCTGTTTCTCTGCGCGCTATTTGTCGGCTCGGGGTTTCCTTCCTTGCCTGTGCGCGCGTCCGGATTGCGCGCGGAAAGCGCCGGAGCCCTGACGCCCGCGGATCACGCCATGCGGGCCCTCGGCGCCCGCTATCGGCTCGGCGGCAGCTCGTTCAGCACCGGCTTCGACTGCAGCGGGCTGGTGGCGCACGCTTTCCAGCAGGCGTGGGGCGTGACGCTGCCGCGCAACGTCCAGGGGCAAAGCCGGATCGGGATTCCCGTGAAGCGGGCGGCGCTCGAGCCGGGCGACCTCGTGTTCTACAACACCCGCAACCGCCCCTACTCGCACGTCGGCATCTACCTCGGCGAGGGCCGCTTCATCCATGCGCCGCGGCCGGGGAAGCAGGTCCGGGTCGAAAGCCTGCAGAGCTCCTACTGGTCGGCGCGATTCAACGGCGCGCGGCGACTGCAGCCGCCCGGCGAGTAACGATAATGATTCTCATTGACATTCGCAACAGGATTAACTATCGTCGAGCCCCCTTCACTTCGTAACGGGATGCTCATGCAGTCTGTTCGCGCACTTTTTCTCGCCTGCGCCATGGTCCTCGGCAGCGCCTCCGCGCTCGCGCAAGACCAGGTCCTCAACCTTTATTCGTCGCGCCACTACCAGACCGACGAGGCGCTCTACAGCAATTTCACCAAGCTCACCGGCATCAAGATCAACCGCATCGAGGCCGCGGAAGACCCGCTGATCGAGCGCCTGCGCAGCGAAGGCGAGCGCAGCCCCGCCGACGTCCTGATCACCGTGGACGCCGGCCGCCTGTGGCGTGCCGAGCAGCTCGGCCTGTTCCAGCCGGTGAAATCCGCGCTGCTGGAATCGCGCATTCCCGAGAATTTCCGCGAGCCCGGCGGACGCTGGTTCGGCTTTTCCCAGCGCGCGCGCCTCATCGCCTACAACAAGGCGAAGGTGCGCGCCGACGAGATCCGGACCTACGAGGACCTCGCCGACCCGAAATGGAAAGGCCGCGTGTGCATGCGCTCCTCGACCAACATCTACAACCTCTCGCTGATGGGCGCCCTCATCAACCACCTGGGCGAGCCGAAGGCGGAAGCCTGGGCGAAGAGCGTCCAGGCGAACCTCGCGCAGGAGCCGAAGGGCGGCGACAGCGACCAGCTGAAGTTCGTCGCCTCCGGCCTGTGCGACGTGACCATATCGAACCAGTACTACTACGCGAGGCTCGCGCGCTCGGACAAGGCCGAGGAGAAACAGGCCGCCGGGCGTATCGGCATCGTATTTCCCAACCAGGCGACCTGGGGCGCGCACGTGAACATCTCGGGCGGCGGCGTGCTCAAGAACGCGCCGCACCGCGAGGCGGCGATCAAATTCCTGGAGTACCTCGCAAGCGACGAGGCGCAGCGCTACTTCGCCGACGGCAACAACGAATGGCCGGTCGTGGCCGGGGTGAAGATCGACAACCCGGTGCTCGCCTCCTTCGGCGAGTTCAAGCGCGACCGGCTCAACGTCGCGGTGCTCGGCCGCAATCAGCCCAACTCGCAGAAAATCTACGACCGCGTGGCCTGGAA
>CAYOVM010000033.1:0-5234 GCA_964407355.1 uncultured Enterobacteriaceae bacterium | reverse complement strand
TGCTCGGCCGCAATCAGCCCAACTCGCAGAAAATCTACGACCGCGTGGCCTGGAAGTAACGCTTCGCAACAAAGATAAGCGGCAGGAGGCCGACCGCGACGATCACCAGCGAAGGCGCAGCGGCTTCCGCGAGCCGCTCGTCCTTCGCCAGGTTGTAGGCTTCGATCGCGAGCGTGTCGAAATTGAAGGGCCGCAAGGCGAAGGTCGCCGGAAGCTCCTTCAGCACGTCCACGAATACCAGCAGCGCCGCGGTGGCGAGGCTTGGCCGCAGCAGCGGCGCGTGCACCCGCAGCAGCGTGCGCAGCGGCGTCGCTCCGAGCGAGCGAGCGGCGTCCTCCATGCTCGGCGTTATTTTCGCGAGGCCCGCGTCCACGGTCTGCAGCGCCACCGCCAGCAGGCGCACCAGGTAGGCGTACACGAGAACCGCGATCGTCCCGGTCAGGAGGAGTCCCGTGTGCAAGCCGAATGCGCGCTCCAGCCAGCCGGCAAGCGAATTGTCCAGCCTGCCTAATGGCACCAATACTCCGAGGGCGACGACGGCGCCGGGGATCGCGTAGCCGAGCATGGCGACGCGGTTCGCGGCGGCGACCAGGCGGCTTCGGGTGAGGCGCGAGGCATACGCCATCAGGAGCGCCAGCAACACGGCGACGATCGCGGTCAGGCCCGCGATCCCGAAACTGTTGGCGATCAACGCCGCCAGGCGCGCGCTCCGATAGGCGGCGCTTTCCCAGGCGAGCGATCCCAGGAGCGCCGCGGGAAGGAGAAAGCCGAATACCACGGGCGCGGCGCAGGCGAAGAGAGCGAGGCCGGCCGCGGCGCCTCGCAGCCGCTGGGACGGAACGGACTTGCGCGGCGCCATCTCGTGGTACGCCGCGCGTCCGCGGCTCACCCGCTCGAGCGCGATCACCAGCGCGACGAACCCGAGCAGGCAGGCGGAGAGCTGCGCCGCGGCCACGCTGTCGCCGAGCGAGAGCCAGGCCTTGAAGATGCCGGTCGTGAAGACTTCCAGCGCGAAATAGGAAACGGTGCCGAAATCGGCCAGCGTCTCCATCAGCGCGAGCGAGGCGCCGGCGACGATCGCCGGCCGGGCGAGCGGCAGCGCGACGCGCGCGAAGGCGCCCCACGCGCCGTAGCCGGCGAGCCGGCTCGCCTCGATCGCGCTGCGCGAGAGCTCGACGAAAGCGGTGCGGGCAAGGATGTAGACGTACGGATAGAGCGCAAACGACAGCATCGCCGCCGCGCCCCATACCGAGCGGATTTCCGGAAACCAGTATTCGCGCGCCTGCCAGCCGGTGAGGGCCCGCAGCGCCGACTGGACCGGGCCGGTGAACTGCAGCCAGTCGGTGTAGGCGTACGCCATCACGTACGCCGGCATGGCGAGCGGCAGGACCAGCGCCCATTCGAGCGCGTCGCGCCCCGGGAAGCGGTACATCGTGACGAGCCAGGCGCAAACGACGCCGATCGAGATCACTCCGTATGCGACGGCGCACAGCAGCCAGGTGGTGTTCGCCAGATAGCGCGGCAGGCCGGTGGCGACGATATGCGCCCAGGCATCGGAGCCGCCGCTGAAAACGCTGCCCGCCACGTACGCCACGGGAAGCGCGATCAGCAGCGCGATGCAAAGCGCCGCGGCGCCGACCACGCCGAGCCGGCGCCACCTGGTTTGAAAAATCGCGGAGCTCGCTTCCGGCACTTGTGACCGATCGAAGAAGGCGTGCGATTCTAACTATACTAGGCCGATGGACCGTTCCGAGCTCCTGCGCGTCGAAGCCCTGGCGCACGCCTACGGCGAGCACCAGGTCGTTCGCGGGCTCTCGTTCTCGCTGCCGCGCGGGATGATCGGCTGCCTGCTCGGTCCGAGCGGCTGCGGCAAGACCACCGTGCTTCGCTGCATCGCCGGCTTCGAAGCCGTCCAGGCGGGCGCGATCCATCTCAACGGCCGGGTGGTGTCACGCCCCGGATCGGCGA
The DNA here is from genome assembly GCA_964407355.1 of uncultured Enterobacteriaceae bacterium. GTDB lineage: Bacteria > Pseudomonadota > Gammaproteobacteria > Burkholderiales > SG8-39 > SCGC-AG-212-J23. The sequence goes on along the minus strand of CAYOVM010000033.1, from coordinate 3,266 downwards.
CGCCGCCCGAGAAGCGGCGCATCGGCATGGTGTTCCAGGACTACGCCCTGTTTCCGCATCTGAAGGTCGCCGACAACATCGCGTTCGGCCTGCACTCGGCGCCGCGCGGCGAGCGCGAAGCGCGGGTACGCCAGCTCGCCGAGATGGCCGGCCTCGCGGCGGCGCTCGACAAGTTCCCGCACGAGATCTCGGGCGGCCAGCAGCAGCGCGTCGCGCTCGCCCGGGCCCTGGCGCCGCGTCCGGACCTGCTGCTGCTCGACGAGCCGTTCTCCAATCTCGATGTCGAGCTGCGCGAGCGCCTTTCGCTGGAAGTGCGCGAGATCATCAAGGCGACCGGCGCCACCGCCGTGCTCGTCACGCACGATCAGCAGGAAGCGTTCGCCATGGCCGACGAGATCGGCGTCCTGCACGAGGGCCGCATCCAGCAGTGGGCGCCGGCGTACGACCTGTATCACCGGCCGGCCAACCGCTTCGTCGCCGATTTCGTCGGCCAGGGCGCGTTCCTGCCGGCGAAGATGATCGACGCCGATCAGATCGAGATCGAGCTCGGCGTGCTGAAGCGGCACTCGCCTTCGCAGGACGCGAACGCCGAGCTCGAGGTCCTGCTGCGCCCGGACGACGTGGTGCACGACGATGCCGCGAGCACCCGCGCCGAGGTGCTGCACAAGGCGTTCAGGGGCGCGGAAATCCTCTATACGCTGCGGCTGGAGAGCGGCCGCAAAGTCCTCGCCTTGGTGCCCAGCCACCATAACCATGCGCTCGGCGAGCGCATCGGCATCCGGCTAGACGTGGACCACGTCGTCGCCTTCCCGCGCGAGCGCGCGGCCGCGGGCTAAGCGTCGCGGCCTTCCTTGATCTCGTAGAACACCGGGATGTCGAAGCTGAACTCCTTGCCGCGCAGCGCGGGCGGGATCTGCGCGCGCCCGCGTCCTCTTGTGACCATGTCGAGCGCCTGCTTGTCGAGCACTTCGTGGCCCGAGCTTTCCAGCACGCTGTAGGTCGCGTTTATGCCGTTCGCCTTGACCGCGACGCGGATCACCACTTTTCCTTCCCAGTTGTTGTCGCGGGCGACGCGCGGGTAGGTCTTGAACTTCTTCGCCAGGCCGGCGACCTCGATCGAATATTGCCGGATCGAGAGCGCATCGGGACCCTCCGTGCTCGGTTGCGGGCTCGTCGGCTGCGGATCGGCCTTCGCCGTCGGGCCGGGCACGGCGGCCGGCGGCGAAGGCGGCGCGCCGGGCGGCGCTTCGGCCGGGGGCGCGGCGGGCGCGGGCGGAACGGGCGCGGGCTCGGCCTGCGGAATCTCCGGCGCCGCCTTCGCGATCGGGCTGGGCGTCGGTTTGGGCTTCGGCGGAGGCGGCTTTACGACGGGCGGGGGCGGAGGTTCCTGCGCCTGAGGCTTCGGCGGCTCGGGCGGCGGCGGCGCTTTGACCGGCGGCTCGACGAGGTGCGCGACGAGCGGGCCGGGAAGCGAAGGCGCGCGCTGGCCCTCCCAGTTCAGCGAGAGCCCGAAGAGCAGCGCGCCGTGGAATGCCAGCGACGCGAGCACCGCGTAGTTGATCGCACGGTTGTCGATGGCGCTTAGCCCGCTCGCAAAGCCCGCCATATCTTTTCCGGGGTGAGCGGCATTTCGAGGTGCAGGACGCCACGCTCCCGGAGCGCGTCGAGCACCGCGTGCACCACCGCGGGCACCGCGCCGATGGTGCCGATCTCGCCGCAGCCTTTCACGCCGAGCAGGTTCGTCTTGCACGGCATGGATTCGTCGAAGCCGGCCTGCATCGGCGGGAGCTGATCGGCGCGCGCGATGCAATAGTCCATCAGCGAGCCGGTAAGGAGCTGGCCGCTCTCGGGGTCGTAGGCGACCGCCTCGAAAAGCGCCTGCCCGACGCCCTGCGCGACGCCGCCGTGGATCTGACCCTCGACGATCGCGTGGTTGATGATGCGGCCGATGTCGTCGCGGCTCACGATGCTCGCGAGCGTCACGACACCCGTGTCGGGATCGATCTCGACCTCGCACGCCTGCGCGCCGTTCGGCCACGAAGGCGTCGACGGCGTCTGCGTCGCGGAGGCGCGGATGATCTTCTGCGGCTGGCGCGCCGCGAGCTCCCCCAGGCCGATCGAGCGGTCGGTGCCGCCGATCCTGAATCTGCCGTCGCGATATTCGAGATCGGCCGGCGCGGCTTCCAGCGCCTCGGCGGCGAGCTCCTTCGCGGTCGCGACGACCTTGCGTCCGGCGGCGACGACCGCCGAGCCGCCGACGAACGCGGAGCGCGAGCCCACGCTGCCCACGCCGGTCGCGAGATCGGTGTCGCCCTGGACGATGCGGATCTTGTCGGGCGAGATCCCGAGCGCCTCGACCACGAGCTGCGTATAGCTCGTCTCCAGCCCCTGCCCCATCGCCTGGGTGCCGGAAAAAACGCTGACCGAGCCGGAGGCTGAGCCGTCGGCTTCTACCTGTATGTCGACGGTCTCCGTCGGCAGGGCGCCGGTCCATTCGAGATAGGACGCGAGGCCGCGTCCGCGCAGCCTGCCGCGGCGCTTCGAGGCTTCGCGCCGCGCCGGAAAATTCTTCCAGTCCGCGGCGTCGAGCACCTGCTCCAGCATGCGCGCGAAGTCCCCCGTGTCGTAGGTCTCGCCGACATGCGTCCTGTACGGCAGGTCGGCCGGCGCGAGCAGGTTGCGCCGCCTGAGCTCCACGCCGTCCATGCCGAGCTCGCGCGCCGCTTGCTCGACGAGGCGCTCCATGAGGTAGTTGCCCTCGGGCCTGCCCGCGCCGCGATACGCGCCGGTCGCCATCGTGTTGGTGAGCACGGCCTTGATGCGATAGTCGACGACCGGCACGCGATAGACCGAGGTCACCACTTTCGCGACCATCGCGAGCGGAATCATCGCCGAGGAGCCCACCGGGGTCGCGCCGATGTTGGCGAGCATCTCCATGCGCAGGGCGAGGATGCGGCCCTCGCGATCGAGCGCCATCGCCGCCGTGTAATGCTGGTCGCGTCCCATGTGGGCGGCGAGGAACTCCTCGCTGCGCTCGGCGCGCCATTTCACCGGCCGGCCGAGCTTTCTCGCGGCGTGGCATACGAGCGCGTCTTCCGGAGTGAGGCCGGTCTTCATGCCGAAGCCGCCGCCGATGTCGCCGTTCACCACGCGGTAATCCTGCGGCTTGCCGCCGAGGGTTGCGCCGAGCAGATCGCGCGCGGCGGTGGGAGTCTGGTTCTGCGTGTACAGCGTGGTGCGGCCGTCCTCCACGATGCCGATGCAGC
>CAYOVM010000032.1:16303-22174 GCA_964407355.1 uncultured Enterobacteriaceae bacterium | reverse complement strand
GATGATAGTGTGCAATTGCGTACGCGAAAGTAGGTTACCGCCAGACCATCTTCAAAACGAAAACCCCGGGCTCGCGAGAGTGCCGGGGTTTTTGTTTGTGGAGCGCCTCGAGCAATGCCCTAATGTTTTCTGGTGATCCGCCAGGGCACTTTGGCTGGAACAAGAGCCGGCTTTTGCTCTGATTGTTGTCCCACGCAGGATCACTTCAACGACAGCACGTACTTCGCCAAGGCGCGCGCCTCGGTGGCGGATACCTGCGGCTGCGGAGGCATCACGTCAATGCCCCAGACGCCGGTTCCGCCACGCCGGATCTTCTTGGCCAGGACGTCGGCCGCGTTCTTCTGGTCGGCGTACTTGGCGGCGATCTCCTTGAAATTGGGGCCGTACTTTCTCTTGTCGACCTGGTGGCAGGCGAGGCAGTTCTTCTTCAGGACTAGGTCGTAATCCGCACGCGCCAGCCCCGCGGCGCCGAGCATGCCGATGACGGCCATCCATCGCAGCGCGATTCGCAATCGGTTCTCCTCCTCCGGCAAAAATGGAAACGCGCCGCCTCGCGGCGGCGCGTTTCGCGCGTTGCGTTTACTCCGGCTTCACGCGGAGGATCTTGCCCTGGTCCTCGAGCGCGACATACAGGTTGCCGTCCGGGCCCAGCTCACAGGCACGGAATCGCCCGGCGACCGTGGGCCACGGGAAATCGGTCTTCGTGGCGGACAGGCCATCGGCGCTGACTTTCAGCAGGTCGAGGCGGTTGCCCACCGGCGTGCCGTGAATGCCGATGCCCGCAAACCCCACCACCATCTGGCCGTTCCAGTCCTTCCACTGCTTACCCGACAGGAAGGCGTTGCAGAACATCCCCTGCGACAGTCCCTTGTTGTTCCACGCCGGCTTCATCGCATTGGGGTACGTCTTGAGATCGGTCATCGGCATGAAGGCCGCGCGCTTCTTGGGATCCATTGCTCCCATCTGGTTGGGCGAGTAGCCGCAGTAGTCGTCCGGGCAATCCTTGCGGCCGGCCATGTTGGGGCGGGGATCCCAGCCGGCATTGCCGCCGTTGACCAGCGCCGTCACTTCATCGCTGTGCCACGGGCCGTTCTCCGCCGTGAACGGGCGGTTGTCGCCGGGGCGGAACGCGATGCCCTGCGGATTGCGATGACCGTAGGTGTAGACGCGCGGATCGAAGCCGGACGGGGGCTTGTTGTCCGGTGCGGCCTTGCCATCCCTGTCGATGCGCAGCACCTTGCCGCCGATGTACTTCGGGTCCTGCGGGGCAATGCCCAGGTGGTTGTCGCCCGTGGTGACGTAGAGGAAGCCATCGGCCGGGCTGAAGCGGATGCGCCCGCCATTGTGCGCGCCGGGGCCGCCGAAGGGATGCTTGCTGGCCTTGGGCTTGTAGCCGATGTCGCCGACGATATCGGTGCGATCCGAAACGGCCGTCATCGCATCGTTGAGCTTGAACCGCATGACGCGGTTGACGAGTTTTCCGCCCTGGTTGGAGCTGGAGTAAACGTAGATGAAGCGATTGCTGGCGAACTGCGGGTCGATCGCAACGCCCATCATGCCTGCCTGCCCGTCGCAGAACAGATCGGCACTGGCGGACGAGTAGCCGGCCGTACTGCCGACACCGTGAAGCTTGTTGATGGTGCCCGACGGCATCCGCACGGACAGCCCCTTGCACTTCTCGGTGAAGAACATGGTCCCGTCCTTCATGAACGCCATGTCCCAGGGCGAATCGATCTTGTCGACGAACACTTCCGCCGAGACGGTCGGCGCGGCGGCGAACAAGCTGCCCGAGAGCGCCAGGCCGGCGCAGGCGGCCACCACCACTGTCGTCATTCTTGCCATGTCTGCTTCCTCCTCTGGTTGGGAAATCAGCCGCGGCTTTCAGGCCGTTGGGCTTCGAATTGTGCGCGTTTGCGCAAGAACATTGAAGCCCCTTCCAAAACGAAAAACCCCGCCGAAGCGGGTTTTCGTGAAACCCGGGACGGGACCCAGCATCTGAACGTGCTCCAAATCGCCCGAACAGGTATTCTTCGGGCGATGAAACCACTCGCAATCCTGGCGCTCGCCGCCGTTTTCGCCGCTCCCGCGTTGTCACAGCCTGCCGCGAGCTGGCCCGAGCGGCCGGTGCGGCTGCTCGTCACCGTCGGCGCCGGCGGCGCGGCCGACACGCTGTCGCGCAATCTCGGGAGCGGGTTCGCGCAAGTCGCGAACGGCCAGTCGCTCGTCGTCGAGAACCGGCCGGGCGCCGGCGGCACCATCGCCGCGGCGGCCGTGGCGCGCGAGAAGCCCGACGGCTACACCCTGTTCCTCGCCGAGGTCGGCCCGAACGCGGTCTCGCACGCGTTCATGAAGCTGCCCTACGACCCGAACAGCGCGTTCACGCCGATCATCCACGCGGCGAACCTGCCGGCGGTGGTGCTGGTGCGCTCGACGCTCCCCTACAAGACGCTCGACGAGTTCATCGCCGCGGCGAAGCAGCAGCCGGGCAAGTTCAACTACGCCTCCGCCGGCATCGGGAACTGGACGCATCTCTTCATGGCCTACCTCAACGGGCAGGCCGGCATCGACCAGGCGAACATCATCTACAAGTCGGGCGCGGAGATGCTGCTCTCGCTGATCCGCGGCGACGCCGACACGGCGATCATCAGCGTGTCCACCTCGCTCGGGCAGATTCGCGATGGCAAGGTACGCGCGCTCGCGGGCGCATCGCCGCGGCCGATCGCGCAGCTTCCCGGCGTGCCCGCCGCGGCGAAGACGCTGCCCGGCTTCGACGTGACCGTCTGGCACGGCATCGTCGGGCCGGCCGGCATGGACGCCGCGCTGGTCTCGCGCATCAATGGCGTCTTCAACGGGGTGCTGAAGCTGCCGTCCGTGCGCCAGGCGATCGAGGGCGCGCAGGCGGCGGAGATCGTTGGCGGCACGCCGCAGCAGTTCGACGCCTTCATCAAGAGCGAGCTCAAGCGCTGGCCCGAAGTGGTGCGCGCCGCCGGGATCAAGGCGGAGTAGCCCCGCCCAAAGCGCCGAGGGCAGAAAATCGGGCTCTGACCCCGATTAGACGCGCACCGCCTCTTTCAGCGCTGCCTTCACCCGCTCTGGCGTGAACGGCACCGTGCGCACGCGGGCGCCGGTGGCATCGAAGATCGCATTGCCGATCGCCGCGGGGATCACCACCGCCGAAGGCTCGCCCACGCCCCAGGAAATCTCGCCCGGCCGATCGATGAGCTCGATGTCGACGCGCGGCACGTCGGGGAAGCGCAGGATCGGGTAGCTCGCCCAGTCGACGCTGGTGACCTTCGCGCGGTCCCACTTCACCTCCTCGATGAGCGTGCGGCTCACCGTCTGCAGCACGCCGCCCTCGACCTGGTTCGCCACGCCGTCGGGGTTGATCATCTGGCCGCAATCGTGGCCCAGGCAGATGCGCGTCACGCGCACCGCGCCGGTGTCCCGGTTCACCTCGACGTCGGCGACGGCGGCGACGTACGTGATGCTGCCGTTGTAGCGCGTATACGAGATGCCGCGCCCCTTGGCGATCGTGCCGCTGGTGCGCGCGCTCGCCGAGGGCCGGCTCTGCCAGCCGGACAGCTTCATCGCCGCGCGGATCACTGCGATCGCGCGCGGGTCGGAGAGATACTTCAGCCGGAACTCGGCCGCGTCCATGTTCGCCGCCGCGGCGAGCTCGTCGGCGAACGACTCGTTCGCGAAGCTGTTCTCGATGCGGCCGGGGCTGCGCAGGTGCGAGGAGCGGAAGATCGCTTCCGCGACGTGGTGCGTGTTCACCAGGACGTTCGGCACCGCGTACGGCTGCGGCGCGTTCTGGAACAGGAAGCCGACCCAGTTGCCCGGCTTCGGCAGCCCGGTCTCGGTGGCCGCCAGCAGCGGGAAGTCGAGCGGCTTGAACGCGGCGATGTGGTTGAGCGCGATGTAGAAGTCGGCGTTCCAGGCGGTGACGTTGCCCTGCGTGTCGAGGCCGGCCTCGAAGTCGATCGCCCGCGGCGGGCTCTTCGGCGCGCGCGCGGTCTCGTCGGCGCGCATCCACTGCACTCGCACCGGCTTTCCGATCAGGGTGGCGATCAGCGCCGCGTCGGCCGTCGCGTCCTCGTGGCCGTTGCGGCCGTAGCAGCCGGCGCCTTCCAGGTAGACCAGGCGAATCGACTCCCTCGGCAGCCGCGTGATCGCGGCGAGCTCGTCCTGCATGGAGTGGGTCGCCTGCGATGCCGACCAGCACGTGAGCTTGCCGTCCTTGAAGTCCGCCACCGCGCAGGAGGGCCCGAGCGAGGCGTGCGTCTGCGTGGAGAATTGATAGCTCGCCTTCACGCGCCGCGCGGCGCTTGCCAGGGCCGCCGGCGCGTCGCCTGCCTTCTGGTTGGCCTCGACCTTGGCGACCGGGCGCTTGCGCCAGTGCTCGAACACCGTGCTCTGCTCCGGCAGGCCGGTGCCCGGCGTCCAATCGACCTTCAGTGCGCGCGCCGCCTTGACCGCGGCCCACTCGTTCCTGGCCACGACGGCGACGAAGTCGCCTTTGCGCACGGTCTGCACGAAGCCGGCGACCTTGCGCGCCGCCGCATCGTCCACCGAGTTCACGCGCGCGCCCAGCTCATCCGGGCGAACGACCCGAGCGTGCAGCATGCCGGGCAAGCGGAAGTCGTGCACGTACGGCCACTCCGCGGTCACCTTGCCGGGAATGTCGACGCGCGGAATCGAGCGCCCGACGACGCGGTAGTCGGTGTGCTTCTTGAGCACGACCTTCGGGTCGACCTTCAGCTGGAAACCGTCCTTGCCGATCAGCTCCTGGTAGCTGACGAAGCGAGAGGGATTCGTCTTGACGCGAATCACGCCGTCCTCGACGGCAAGCTCGCTGGCCGGCACGCCGAGCCGCTCGGCGCCCTTCGCGACCAGCGCATTGCGCGCGCTCGCGGCTGCCCGCCGGAGCTCCGCGCCGCCCTGGAAGATGGTGAGGTTCGCGCCGGTCAGCCACTGGTCGGGCGTGGTCGCGGTATCGCCCATCACCATCTCGATGCGGTCGAAGGCCACGTCGAGCTCGTCCGCCGCCATTTGCGCGAGCGCGGTGCGCGTGCCGGTGCCGAGGTCCACCTTGCCGGTGAACACGGTAACGCGGCCGTCCCGGCCGATCACCAGGAACGAGTCGACAGCGTCCTTTGCGACCGACTTCGGCGCGCGCAGCGTGGCGCCGGCAGCCTGCGCGGCGAAAGAAAACGAAACAACCAGCGCGCCGCCGGCCTTGAGGAATTCCCTGCGAGTGGTTTGCATGGCGTCCCCCTTATGCGATCAGCTTCGCCGCACGCTGAACCGCGCGCACGATCCGCTGGTGGGTTCCACAGCGGCAGAGATTGCCGGCGAGCGCCTCCGTGATCTGCGCCTCGCTCGGCGACTTGTTCGTGGAGAGCAGCGCGGCCGCCGCCATCACCATGCCGTTCGTGCAGTAGCCGCACTGCACCGCCTGCTCGTCGATGAACGCCTGCTGCACCGCGTGCGGCTTGGCCGAGGAGCCCAGCCCCTCGAGCGTGGTGATCTTCTTGCCCTGCAGCGTGCTGATCGGCAGCGCGCACGAGCGGGCGGCCTGGCCGTCGACGTGCACCGTGCAGGCACCGCATTGCGCCAGCCCGCAACCGAATTTGGGCCCGTTCAGCTTGAGGTTGTCGCGCAGGACATACAGGAGAGGCGTATCCGCGTCGGCACTCACCGCGCGCGCCTTGCCGTTTACCGTCAGGGTATAGCTGGCCACTGTTCCTCCTCCCAGAGAGAAGGCGCCAGCTTAAACCTTTCTCAGCGCTTGCGGCGCGCGTGGTAAACCATATGAGCAGCTTCGGCTCCGGCGGCTGGCCGCAATGGCTCTCGGCGATATCGCGCTCC
>CAYOVM010000032.1:0-16203 GCA_964407355.1 uncultured Enterobacteriaceae bacterium | reverse complement strand
TCCAAAGACGCCTGTTGGTATTATTACCCGAAAATTTGAGACGTCCGGGTAAGACGGCATATGCGCGGGCGGAGTACCGTGCGCTCCGGGGTCAGCGTTCGGGGGAATGCGTGGGGTGGTGCAGCAGTTGATCTGAAGTGGCTCGTTTCGAGTTCGTTTCGGATCCACGTCTTGTGGGGGAAAGGGGGTAAGGCTGTGCCCATGTGCCATGTGGCGTCCGGCACTCTGGCCGTCGGTCTCGTGTTGCTGCCGATCATCTATTCGGCCGACGCCTGGGCGGAAACGAACTACCTGAGGAGAAGTCTTTACCCGGCGCAGGTGCGCTCCGTCACGATGCCGTACGGTGCAACCCTCGATTCGGCAAATTCGATTCAGCGGGCGGAGTGGACGATCCAGTTCGGGAACAAGCTTCCTACCGCGGTGTATTACAACAACTCCTCCGGGGTGGAGATCCAGGGCCTGGTCTGCGTCAGCTCGTACAAAGGAAAGAAGGAATGCAGCATCTCCATTCCGGCGGATCGGAAGGTATGTATTTTGTTCCCCGGAACTCGCGAGGAAGCCTTGCAGGACTGGGAGAAGCTGGTTTGTCCCAGCTCCCTGGAATTCGCGCGTTAGGCGCGCGAGATGCCGAGCGCAAGGATCACCTCGATGCCGGCTCATCACATCCTGAACTGCATGCGGCTTCTTACACGCTTGATGAAAAAGGGCTCGCGCCTTTCGATGGTCGCCGTCGTGCTCGGCGGCCTCGGGATCTCCCTGAAACCGATCGCCTTCGCCGCGGACGGAGCGAGCGATCCGCGCCTCCTCGCCCAGGCTCATGTCGAGCGGCCGCGGCAGACCGACGGACCGATCGACTTGGACCGCACTGGCGGACCGAGTGCTTTCCCTCCGAGCCCGGCGTCCTCGGCCTCCGCGAGCCGTGTGGCTCCGGACCTGCAGCGCCGAAAAGAGCCGCTCGAGGCATTTCCTTTGGAGGAGGTGAAGGTTGTAGGAACGATGGAGACGGCGAACGAAACATTCGCCGTGGTCAAGGCTGGCGGAGTGCTCTATCGGGTAAGAAAGGGAAACTATATTGGTCAGAATCTTGGCCTGATCACCGAGATCACGGCATCGCAAGTAAAGATCAAAGAACTGGTAACCGGCACCACAGGCGATTGGTTGGAGCGGCAGAGAGTTTTGCCGCTGGGCGACCGGGCAGAACCGGGCAAGCGGTAGTCGAGCCGGGGCGCAGCCGTATAATTACCTCAGCCCCGGGGAGATGCGCTTGGGTCGGGGCGACATTCCAGCGGCCGCGAGGCTACTCAAGAAAAGGGGAGAGCAATGGATAAAGCAGCGGATGCGATTCCTGAGGCAACCACGGAAGCTCCACCGGAGAGCGGCTCGTTTTTCGCGCGGCATTGGCGCGGCGATTTTTCGCTGCCGAAGAGCTACTGGATCAACGGCGTCCTGCTCTTCGGGCTGGGCTGCAACGTCGTGATCATGGCCGCCGTCTTCGCCACGGCGCAAGCGTTCAAGGGCGCGCCCGCCGTGATCGTCCTGCTCGGCGAGATCGCGCTGAACATCGCCGCCTACACATGGGCGATCGTCGGCATCTGGCGCTCGGCGGTGAAATACCAGGGGCCGCGCTTCTGGTCGATCCTCGCGCGCATCGGCATATCGATCGGCGTGCTGCTCACCATATCGCGCGTGCTGCAAGATCTCGCGATGATCGGCCAGGTCGCCGGTCAATAGCCTCGTAGCGTCCCCCGGCGCGCGCGCATGCGCGCGCCGGAGGCTGTGCTCAGCGTTTCGGCCTGCGCCAGACCTTGCCGACGATGCCCGCCCAGACGAGCAGGATCGCCATGCTGATCACCGCGCCGGCTGGCGCCTCGCCGAACTGCGTGGCGAGAAGGGGCAACGCCGGCACCAAGATGAAGAAAAGCTGCGCGCGCCTTGGCCGCAGATTCCAAGTCAGCACGGCGAACGCGAGGACTGCAACGACGCCGATCCAAGCGCTTCGTGTCGCTCCGAACGAAGCGCCCATCGCGAGCGCCGCAGCGATATACGCCTCCGCGCCCAGAGGAGAGGGCGGCGGCGTCAGGCCTTCCGCCTTCGCGTAGGCTGCCTGCGCTTCTTTCCGGCGGCCGAGCTTCTGCAGGCAGTCGCCGAGCCGGGCCCAGCCGTCCCAGTTTTGGGCGTTGATCTCGGTCGCGCGCTGGAGAGCCGGCAGCGCGCCTTTCTGGTCGTTCACCTGCTGCAGACATACCCCTAACCAGTACCAGCCCGCGCCGTCGGCCGGCTTCAGGCGCACCGCCTCGGCGAACGCCTTTGCCGCTTCGGCATACTCGCGCTTATCTTTCAGCGTGGTGCCGAGGTTGCTCCAGGCGGTCGCATAGCCCGGGTCGAGCTCGATGGATTTGCGCAACGCCGCGGCAGCGGGCTTGTAGCGGCCGATCCGGCGCAGGCCGTGGCCGAGGTTGTTCCACGCGATCTTGTTGTCCGGCTGCAGCCGCAGCCCGCTCTCATAGCAGCGCGTCGCTCGACGGTAGTTGCCCTGCTTCGCGAAATACCAGGCGAGCCTGAACCAGCCCATCGCGTCCTTCGGCTGCAGCTCGACCAGCTCCTCCAGCGCCTCGATTGCGCCGCGCGCATCACCTTCCTTGCCGAATTGCGCCGCGCGCGCCGACAGGTCCCGCAGATGCCGGGCGGCGGCCGCCGCGCGCTCGGCCTCGTCCCGCTTCAGCTTGTCCCTGCGCGCCTGCTCCTCGCTGTCCCGGCGGTTTCTTTCCTCCTCCGCCTGGCGCGCGCGCTCCGCCGCCTCCTTCTCGGCTTGCGCCTTGCGCGCGGCGTCCTCGCGTTCCCTGCGTTTTCTTTCTTCCTCGATGAGGCGCGCGCGCTCCGCCGCATCCGCGACCGCCTTCGCTGCGCGATCGGCTTCTTCTCGCTCCTTGCGCCGTTTCTCGTCCTCGATCTGGCGCTGCCGCGCCGCCGCGGCCTCCGCTTCCTGCGCCTTGCGCTGCGCCTCTTCGCGCTTGCGACGGGCTTCTTCCTTGAACGCCGCGTCAAGCTTCGCCAGCCTCTCGGCTTCCTTTCGCTGCTCCTCTTCGCGTAGGCGCTTGCGCCGCTCCTCCTGCCAGGCGTGGTACTTGTCGCGCAGGTCGAGGAAGAAATGCCGCAGCGCGCCGAGCGGAGAAAACCCCGCCGGGCCTTCTTCGCCGTAGGCTTCGGCTTCTTCGAGATCGACCTGCACGAGAAAACCCGGGCCGGCGCCGGCCGCCGAGACGACGATCGGGAGCGGGCCGGCAGCCCGGGCGGGCGCGCGGACGGCGGCTGGCGCAGCCGAGCGCTGCAGCGCTTCCAGCTCGCGCACGAGTTGCTCCGCCGCCGCGTCCGAGAGCCGCCCGGCGCCGCCGCCCCACTGGCGCTCCTGGTAGTAGTCGCGGACGAAGCGCTCGACGACGTCGGTCGCGAGGACGGCGCGCGCATGGGCCGCGATATCGCCCGGGCTGCCCGGCGTAAGCGCGTTGCGCTCGCCGAGCGCCTTGGTCATCCTCCTCCAGAGAGCGGCGTGCACGGGCTCGGACATCGGTGGCTGGCTCACTTCGGCGGGTTGCCGCGCGCCGGCTGCCGGCCGCAGAGCGCGCACGAATCCGGCGAGGGCGGCGATGCCTCGGGCGTTGCCGGCGCTTCCGGCTCGGCTGCAGCATGGAAAGAGCCCACGAGCGCCGCAGCCTCGCGGTCATCCGCCGCGGCGGCGCCGTAGTGCTGCGGGTAGTAATAGCTCCAGACGAAGCGCTGCGGACGCGCGTCGCCGCTCGTCTGGCGCACCGCCTGCGCGATCTCCGCTGGAGTCAGCACCTCGTACTCGAGCGGCAACTCGCCGCGCGCCTGCAGGAAGGAGCGCAGCTCGCGCCAGAGATCGAGCGGCGTCCTCATGCCCGGGGCTTCGCCTGCTTGCGCCATAGCCGTAAGGCGAAGAACAGTGCGCCGAGCAAGGCAAGCGCTACGCCGAGCGAGGCGAGGGTCCGGAACAGCGCGCGGTCCCACAGGGACGGCAGCTTCTTGAATTGCGAAGGCAACGGGTCGCGGCTGCCGCCGCCCAGGCCCGAGGAATACATCCGGGGCGGCCCGGCGCCGCCGCCGGGGGCGCTCGTTCCGCCGGACTTGCCCGGGCTGCCGCCCGGGTCGCTCTTTGGCTCGCCCGAAGGGTCTCGACTCTGCCCGTCGCTGTCGCCTCCCGCGCTCGGAGGGGTCGGCGCCTGCGACTTGTGATAGAGGATGAAATCGGCGGGCCGCGGCGAGGGCTGGAATTCCTTCCAGTCGGTCGTGTGCTCGGGGCTCGTCAGGCGCGCGCGCCAGCGGTACGGCCCGTCGGCCCCGAAAAACTTCGCCTGGGCATTGCCGTCGAGCACAGGGGCACGCCGTAGCCCGGTGCCGTCGAAGGCTTTCGCGGCCGGCTTGATCTCGACCTCGAGCACCGCGCCCGCGGAATCGGTGGCGGCGCTGAGCAGCACGCCCGCTTCGGCGCGCAAATCCTCGCCGATCGGCGTGCCGTCGAGGTGTGTCTGTTGCAGGCCCGAGAGCGCGAGCGAAGGCGCCAGGATAATAAAGTCGGCGGCGCGCGGGTCGCCTCGCGGCGGCTCGAGGGCCTCGGCGGGCGCATTGCCGGCCGGGCGCAGCCGCGCGCTCCAGCGGTAGCGTCCCGGCGCCAGGCCCGTCAGCTCCGCGGCGAATCCCGTGCGCTTCACCGCGCGCGCCGGCGCATTGCCCTGCGCAACCAAGAACTCCACGCTTTCGTAGCGGCTCTCGTCTACGCCCGCCACCTCGATTCTCACCGCGTTGCCCGCGAGCGCTTCGCCCCAAGCGATGGGACGCTTGTCGGCGGTGCTCTGCCGCAAGGCGGGCGGGGGCGGCGTCGCGGGCCCTGAAGCCGGCTGCTTCCCCGATCCGGCGCCGGGCTGAGGCTCCTGCGGCGTAGTCGCTTTCCCGGCCTGATCGTCCTGCACCACCCCGCGGTTCTCGCTTGTCGGCCGCAGCAGCAGCGCCGCCGCCGAGGCGGCGATCAGCAGCGCGAACAGCGCCGCGGCGACGAACCATTTGCCCGGCAGTTGCGTCGATTCAGGAGACACTGATCTTTACCGGGTGATCCCAGGCGCGGTCGAGCCGCGGCACGACGCACAACGGCGCGACGCGGTAGGTGGCGCTCGGCAGCCGGCACGGCTGCGCGAGCACGTGGCGCAGCCCCGCGAGGACGAGCAGCACGTATTCGGCCGCCGCGGCTGGAAGCTGCAGCCAAAGCTGCGCGCGCGGCAACTCGGACGCGGGCGTGAGGTTCGCGACGTGGGCGAGCACCACCACGGCCACGGTCGCGACGAAGTACGAGCGCCTGACGGCAAAGAAATCGAGCGTGAGCGCCGCCGCGCAGACCACGAGGAAAGAGGCGATGCTGTGCGAGTCGCGCAGCCCGCCGCCCCACGCGAGGAACGCCCAGGCGAGCAGCGCAAGCCGCATCAGCGCGAGCGCGGGATTGAACGGCCAGGCCATCGGCCCGGCACCGATCGCCAACGCGGCGAGCAGGAAAACCCCCGCGGCGCCGAGCGCCGCGCCGAAGGCATACAGCCCCATGGCGCCGCTGCGCAGCGATACCAGCGCGGCGCAAGCCACCGTCAGCGCGGCGGCGAGACGCAGCGCCCTTGCCGCGGCCTGCGCCTCGGCGGCGCCTTTCAGCCATGCGGCGCGCGGGCTCACGCAGCGCGCGGCGAAACCCGCCGCGGTCGCGCTCCAGAGCGCGGCCAGGAGCCACCCCGCATCGCGCGCGAGCAGACCGAAGCCGCTGCCGGCAAAAACCGCGACGAGCAGCGCCGCGACGACGATCCGCTGGTAGGCCAGATCGGCGTCGAGCGTGGCCTGGTAGCGCCTCTCGCCGTCGTGGCGCGGCAGGGGCGAGGGCGCCGTGTCGGTCGGATCGACCTTGCGCCCCGCAGGGCGGCCCGGGGTCGCGTTCATGCGCCGATCACCTCGCGCACGAGCGAGGTCTGCACGTCGGGGGGGATCGCGAACACGGAGCGGCGCTGCCGCGATACCGCCGGCGTGTCGCGCAGCGCCACGAAGAGGATCGCGTCGTTGCCGCGCGCGCTCGCCTGGTCGAGCAGGCGGCGCACGGCTGTGTGATCGGCGACCGGCCGCAGGCGCGCGAGGCGCGCCTCGAGGGCAGGCAGGTCGCGCGTCGGCCGCGCGATGCTGATGTCGATCGGTCCGCTCGCCGCGTCCACCGCGCGAAAGCGCACGAAGTACTGCCGTTCGCTCAGCAAGCGGCACAGAGCGACGGCGAAGCTCAGCGATTTCTCGTGCCGGTAGAGGAGCTGCGGGTCCTTGGCTTCCTCCGGCAGGATCGCGGTGTCGAGCACCACGCAGACGTCGTCCATCGTCGGATCCTCGAACTCGCGCACCGCGAGCTGGTAGGGGAAATCGGGCATGCGCAACGACAGCGCGAGGTGGATGTTTCGCGGGTTGTCCCCCGGGCGGTAGTCGCGCACGCCGATGAAGTCCTCCATTGACGCCGGCGCGGAGCTGCTGCGGCCCGCGGCGCGGCGGCGCCCCGAGAGCAGCTCGAGCGCGCGGCTGTCCAGCCGATATGCCGCCGGCAGCGCGAGCAGCCTGCTCGAGAAGGGGAAATGCGCCTCGTGGGCGCCGAGACTACCGGGAAAGCAGGCCCGCACGCGCACGCCGCGCAGCTCGCACTCGCCGCGCTTGCGCACCGTGATGTACCAGGTGAAGGGCGCCCGCGCGCGCGGCCCGAGCTGCGCGAGAAAGACCGGCGGCGACTTGAGCTCGATGCCCTCGGTGACCGTCTCCAGGCGCGCGATGATGAACAGCGCCGGCCAGCGCCGGCCGAGGTTGCCAAGGCGGACCTGCACGCGGAAGCCGGAAAGAGCATGGAAGTCGGCGTGCATCTCGGGGGCCTTGAGGACGAGCTGGCGGGCGCCGCACACGTGCGTGATCGCGGTGGCGGCCGCCATCCAGCCCATCGCGAGCACCGCGGCGAACAGGCCCAGCGTCGCGGTCGCGCTCTCGGCGTTGCCGGCGAAGGCGAGCGCCGCGAGGGCGAGCGCGCCAAGCAGCGCGAGCGCCTGCGCCTGCGGCACGCTTCGCACGGCGGCCGGCGGCAGGTATTCCATGCGCTAGCCCTCGGGCACCTTGACCCCGGCGAGGACGCGACGCACGCATTCCTGTTTCCATTGCGTCACGCTCACGTTGTCGTTCGACGCCGCCGCCGGGATGACCCGGTGCGGCAGCACGAGCTGCGCGAGGAACTTGATGTCGTCCGGGATCACATAGGCCCGCTTCTGCGCGAGCGCATAGCCCTGCGCGAGGCGGATGAGCTGCAGCGCGCTGCGCGTGCTGGCGCCGAGCTCGAGCAGCTCCGAAGCGCGCGTCGCGCGCACCAGCGCGACCGCGTAGTCGACGAGCTGCTCGTTCATCTTCACCTGCGGCACGAGCGCCATGAGCGACATGAGCCTGCGCTCATCGAGCACCGGCTTCAGGCTGTCGAGCGGGTCGCCCTGCTGGCGCGCGAGGATCAGGTGCTTTTCCTCCTCGGCGCTCGCGTAGCCTAGCGACAGCAGCATCTGGAAGCGATCGAGCTGCGCCTCGGGCAGGTCGTTCACGCCGCGGTGCTCGACCGGGTTCTGCGTGGCGATGACAAAGAAGGGATCGGGCAGCTGATGCGTCACGCCGTCGATGCTGACCTGGTGCTCGCCCATCGCCTCCAGCAGCGCGCTCTGCGTCCGTGGGGTGGCGCGGTTCAGCTCGTCGGCAAGCACGATGCTGGCGAAGATCGGCCCCTGCTTGAACTCGCGCGAGCGCACATCGACGTAGCCGGTGACGTCGACCGGCAGCAGGTCGGGGGTGCATTGGATGCGCTTGAAGGAGCAGGCGACCGAGCAGGCGAGGGCGCGGGCGAGCACGGTCTTGCCGACGCCGGGCTTGTCCTCGAGCAGCACGTGGCCGCGCGAGAGCAGCGCCGAGACCACCAGGCGGATGACGTCGTCCTTGCCGACCACCACCTTCGCGATGTTCGCGACCAGCGCCTGGATCGCTTCGAAGCCCTCGTTCATGCGGTTTTCTCCGGATGCGAATGCTGCTCGGGTGAGAAGGAGTAGCGCGGCAGCGGCCGGCTGTTGAAAAGCCGCGGCCCGAGCCAGCGCAGCGCGAAGGAAGACGCCGCGGCGGCGAGGCCGAGCGAGACCGCCCAGGCGATCGGCGCCACGCCCCCCAGCACGCCGAGCACGCGTTCGGCCACATGCGCGGTCATGAGCTGGCTCAGGCTGCGGCCGAGGGCGCCCGCGGAGAAGCCGGCGTGAAAGAGAAAGAGCGCCAGCAGCACGCAGGCGAGGCGCGCGCCGGTGAAGAGCGCGGGAACGGCGCCTTTGCCGCGCAGCGCGCCCTCCCGCGGCGGCTCGAACACGCTCTGCCAGATACCGCCCAGCAGGGCGAGCGCGAGGCTCAAGCCGAGCAGCACGGCCGTCGCGAGCAGAGGCTGGGCCGCGGAGAACTTCTGGTCGTGGGCGGCGGCCGCGAGCGGCAGCATGGCGATATAGGCGACCGAGCCCGCGGCGAGTATGTCGGCGAAAAGCGCCGCGCGTCCCAGCCGGTCGTGCACCCGGGCGCAGTGCGCGCAGGTGTGCGCGGTGGCGAGCTGCTGCCAGTCATAGCGGTGCAGGAACAAGCCCAGACCGGCGGCCGCGAGCATGAGCGCGCCGAGCGCCAGCGCGAGGCGAGCGTGCCAGGACGCGGGCAGGCCGTCGGAGTCGAACTCGAGCAGCGCCGCGGCGCGGCCGCCGGCGCGGTCTTCCCAGGCCCCGCCCTCGTAGCTCGCCGCGGCGAGCAAGCCTCCCAGCCAGTCGTTCGGCTCGACCTGGGCCATCACGGTGCGCACTCTCGGCTCCTTCTCGCCGGGCTTGCTTTCCAGCTCGAAAGCGATGCCTCCGCCGTAGCCGATGCTCATGTCGTAGCCGGCCTCGCCGTCCGCGTCCCACGCGTGCATGACCGTGGGCATGATGATGCGCAGCGGCGGCTGCTCGGGCGGCAGCGAGCGGGGCATTTTCTGGATCCGCTCGGCGAGGCCGGGATGTTGATCGGCGAGAAACCGCGCGGCCACGTAGGCGCGGTAAACCATGTGCAAGCGCGCGATCTCGGGCACGCGCGCGACGTACGCCTGCCAGTTCTGGTCGAAATGCGCGCTGACCTTGCTGTCGCGCTCGGAGGGCTTCAGGTCCTCATTGGTGCCGGGGCGCCGCTCGGTCACATAGAGCTCGGGACGCACTTCGGACAGATCGAGGCGATTGGCGCCGCGGTAGGTGACGCTCGAGCGCGCGAGAACGAAGTTGGCGCGTCCCGCCCGAGCCCTGTCCTCGCGCTGCAGCCACATGGGATCGAAGCCCGGCAGGTCCCACACCAGCGCCGGGGTGAGCGCGCCGTCGTGATCGACGAAGCCGCCGGCGACGCCCTTGATCGCGAGGTCGGCCTCGTACAGGATCTGGCCGACCTTGGAGTGGCGCAGCCAGGCCGGCGAGAAGACGAGCTTGGTGGTGAAGTCGCGCCCGCGGCCCGCGCTCTTCACGATCTCCGGGTCGAACGCGTCGAGCGTGGTGTAGTAATAGTCG
This sequence comes from uncultured Enterobacteriaceae bacterium, assembly GCA_964407355.1. Taxonomy (GTDB): domain Bacteria; phylum Pseudomonadota; class Gammaproteobacteria; order Burkholderiales; family SG8-39; genus SCGC-AG-212-J23. Next base: position 6,559 of record CAYOVM010000032.1, on the reverse strand, counting down.
CGTCCGCCGTGGCGCACCGGCGCCGGGCTCAGCGCGCGGATCCGCTGCGCGACCTGGCGCACCGAGGAATATTTCTTCCGCAACAGCTCGCCCGAGCGCGCCAGCACTTCCTGCGCTTCCTTCGGATCGGAGTCGTCCAGGCTGAAGAACGGCTCGTGCACCTCGGCCGCCAGGCGCAGCACGTCGGCGAACACCTCCAGGTCGAACGTCTGCGAGGATTTGGTTCCGGCCAGCATGATGCTGCCGCGGGCCGGGTCGAACTCGATCGAGGTGATGTCGAGCGCCCGGGCAAGCTCCGCGGCGCGGCTGCTGCTGAACTTGATGCCGCCGGGCTCCTTGGCGGGCGTGCCAGGCTGGACCACGGGGCTCGGCACCTCGAAAAAACGCGTCTGCGGCACGCGATTGATGGTCTGCACGGCATGCGCGGCCGCGTTGGCGTACGCCGCTTCGGCGGCCACGACCCGTCCCGTGCTGTCGAGCTCCTTCGCTTTGCTCTCGAGCCGAATGAGCTGCCGGAGGGCGGGAGAATCGCCGATGTGCAGGCGCGCCATCGCGCGTTCCTGCGCGCGCTCGCCGAGCGCCGCCTGCACGCGCGCCGTCACGCCCTGGATGAGGCCGTCGCGCTTGTCGAAGTCCTCGCTGGCCTGCTTGTAGAGCGTCGCGCGCCGGGCCGCGTCGGTCTCGCGGCTCGCTTGCGCCATCTTCGCCGCCGCGCGCGCCTGGAATTCACCCGCCTGGGCGATGACGGTGCCCATGTTCGCGGTCGCCTGCTCGGCCTGCCGGAAGATCGTGGTGGCCGTGGCCGGCGGCTGCGCCGGCGCGGCAGCTTGTCCCGGGGGGGGCGCGATCGGCGCCGGCGGCGCGGCGGCGCTCGCTTGCTGGACTTCGTCCTGCAGCTTCTTGAACGCCTCGAGCGCCGCGCCGAGCGCGCCGATTGCCTTGTCCTGGTCGAGGCGCGTCTTGCAGACTTCCTCGACGGAGGGCGTTGCCGTACCGGTTGCGGGCGGCTCGTCCCCGTGCCCCGTTTCCACGGCCGCCGTCAGGGCGAGGGCGGCGAGAAGACCCGTGGCGAAGCGCACGCTCGGGCGGGCCTACTGCCGGTTCGCACGCGCAAGCGCGGTGCGCACCTGCGCGATTGCTTCGTCCAGCCAGTCGAGGTCGGCGGCGACCTTGGCGCGATCCCGGATCTCGATCGAGTGCAGTACCTCGCGCGCCGCCCCGACCACCTCGAGCAGGCGCGGCACCATAATCGCGTGCGCCCTCTGCTCTTCGCCGCGCGGCAGCACCTTGAGCATGCCGCTCACCGCGTTCTCCAGACGATCGGTCGCTTGCTGCAGCTCGCGCACCCTCGTCGCGTCGGGTTTGTCCGGGTCGAGCGTGGTCCGGGCAGAGATCGCCATCATTCCCGCCGCGGCCTGCATCCACAGGCGCGCGTAGGCCGTCTCGGGATCCTCCTCTTGCGCCCGCGCGCCGCCGGCCGCCACAAGGGCAATGAGGAGCCAGAAGCAGAATCGCACGGTGAGTGCTCGTGGATGCATTTCTTCCTGTCTCTAGGGCGTCTGCGCCTGGATCTGCCGGTAGAGACCGGCGATGCGTTGCTGTTGCGCCATCTCGGTGTTGAGGAATCCCAGCCGGCGGTCCGCGCGGCGGAGCTGCTCGCCCGATATCTTGATGCGCTGCTGCCAGGAGTGTTCGGACAGCTCGACCGAGCGCATGCGTTCCTCGGCCTGCGCCAGACGCTCGAAGGACTTGTCGATCATCACGTTGTCGAGGCCCAGGGCGACGATGTGAAGATACATCGTGCTTTTCTGGGCGCCGGCCTTCACGAGCGGGCGCAGCGTTACCGCCTCGGTGGTGATCAGAAGATTGATGAATGCAAGGCCGGAGTCGCTCGCAGCGTGCACCGCGGCGGCGAAGGAGCGCAGACGGTTGTTCTGCTCCTGGGCCTTCTGGAATTCGCGGGCGTGAATGACGGTCTCGAGCGTGCTCGCGACGGCGGGGGCGCTCGCCTCGCCCGACTTTAGCGCGCCGAGCAGCGCCGCGGACCAGAGCTTGCGGTTGGCGTCGCCGCCGATGCTCGCCTCGACGCCCTTGATCGCTCTTTCGACGCCGATCTCGAAGGTTTTCTCCGCCGACGTGATGGCCGCGAGCCCGAGGTCGCCGTAGAACTCGTGCTCGAGCTGCTCGGATTCCTTCCGAAAGCCGAGCATGTCGTTGATCAAGCCCCGGCGCTGCGCGCCGAGCGTCGTTTTGTCGAGCCGCCTGTAGAGGTCGGTCTCCTTGTGCAGCCGCGCGCGCGTCTGGTCCACCCGCCTCTTGAGGAACGTCTGGTACTGATCGAGATAGGCCTTGAAGGCAGGCGAGGCGTACTCCCGCGCCATCTTCTCCAGCGGGCGCCACTCGGCTTGCACCTTCTGCCACAGGGGCAGGAACTTGGCTTTTTGCGCCTCGTCGCCGCTCGCCTCGAGCTTTTTCATGAAGGCGGCGACTTCCGAATACTGCTTCCAGGCTTTCTCGATGGCGTCGTAGGTATCGTTGCCGTGCTGGAGCAGGGCGTCCTCCATGCACGAGGGGCAGTATTCGGCGCGCGCCGGCGCGGCGAGCGCGCAGCCGAGCAGAATGACGGCAAGCGTTGTCCTGCAGCGTTCGGTCATGGGTCCCCCCCGCGGGGGCCGCGAGGCCCCGCCCACGATTTTCCCGCTGGCAGGCTAACACACAACCCCGGGGGCGCGAAGACGATTGACTGCGCTTTTGCCGGCGGCGGAGAATCCGCGCAGGGGGAAACTTCGCATGCGCATCCTGGCGCCCTTGAAAAAAAAGGGCTGGCGCCATTGGCTCGTCGCGGTCGTGCTCGGCGTTCTCGGTATCTACCTGGGGCGCTGGCTGGGGCACGAAGATATCTGGATCGAGGCGCGCTACCGCATCTACTATGCGCTGCAGAGCCTCGTGCCGCACGAGCCGCGGCCGAAAAGCACCGCGGTGGTGCTTATCGGCGACGACGAATACTGGAAAGGCGAGCTCGCGCGGCGCTCGCCCATCAAGCGCGACTATCTCGCCAAGCTGGTGCGCGCCCTCGCGGCGGCCAACGCGGCCGTGATCGCGCTCGACTTCGACATGCGCTCGCCGACGCCGGACGGAACGCTCGTCAACAACGCCGACTACGAGCGCGAAACGGCCGTCCTGGTCGACGCGATCAAGGCCGCGTCGCGGAACGCCCGGATCGTGCTGCCCGCCCCGTTGGGGCGTGACAGGAGCACCGGCTTCTATGTGCTCGAGTCCGATATCTTCGCCGGCGCGAATTTCGACCCGTCGCGGGTAAGAAAAGGCTATATCAACCTGCCGCACGATCTGCGCCAGATCCCGTACCTGCCGGTGCGGGAACGCGCCGTCGAATCGTTCTCGCTCGCAGTGGTGCGAAGCTTCGACGAGCAGGCGCTCAAATACCTGCCCGAGTCCGAATCGCTGCCGTATGGCAGCTACATAAAGCGCGGGCAATTTCCCGTCGTCTACGCGGGGCAGGTGCTGTCCGGGGCGGCCGATTTGAAGCAGTTCGCCCACAAGATCGTGCTGATCGGCGGCGCCTGGTCGCGCTTCGCCCACGGCCGCGGCGCCGAGATCGATTCGTACTTCACACCCGTGGGCTGGGTGCCCGGGGTTTTCATTCACGCGAACTTCGTCGAGGCGGTGCTCGACTCGCGCACCTTTCCCGCCCTGAGCGAAGGCGTCCAGCTCGCGCTCGAGATCTTCGCCGTCGCCCTGATCGCGGTCGTGTTCGGGCTCGACCTGCGGGCGCGCACCAAGCTGAAATGGGCCGCCATCCTGCTTGGCGGCCTGCTGGTGCTGTCCTATTTCTTCTGGCAGAACCTGGGAGTATTCTTCGACTTTTTCATACCGATCGTCCTGCTAAGCGGCCACTTCGCGATCGAGCAGATCCAGGAATGGCGTGCGAAGGCGGGAGAGCTCGATGTGGCGCTGTCGGAAAAAGCGGGAAAGGGGCATTAGATGACACGAGTCGGCCGATATGCGGTCCGGTCAACGCTGGCCGTTGCCGCCTTCTCGTCCGTCGGCTTCGCCGCGGACGAAGCGCGCGATCCGCTCTTCCTCGCGCAGATCCATGCCCCACCGGCCCGCGGACCGATCGACTTGGACCGCACCGGCGGACCCAGCGCGGTCCCTGAGCCGCCTGCCGCTGGGGCCTCTTCGACCATGTCCGCGCCAGCCGCCGGCGGGGCGGGCGACGCTTGCTGCTTTGGCGGATCATTCGATCACGGCGGGGGCGCCGCGGATTACGAGCGATACAGGCGCGAGGTGGAGACGCGGCGCCGGGAGGCGGTTGAAAGCGAGGGCAGGCGCTTAGGGGCCGGCGCGCCGAGCTCCACGTCGTCCGGCTCCGCACCCGCAGGGAAGGCCGCGAGATGAGCGGCGCCGCCGAAAGAATCCCCGTGAGACCGGCCTGCGGATACGGGCTTGCGGATTGAGCCGGCACAACCGTTTCCGGACCGCAGGAGACGCCGTCCGCAGCAAGATGTCCGCCGAAGAACCGCACGTCAGCAAGCTGCACGAGAGCGAAGAGCGCTTTCGCAGGCTGTCCGCGCTGTCCGCCGACGCATATTGGGAGCAGGACGAGGAATTGCGCTTCACCTCGTTCTCGAACAGCACCTCGCAGGCGATCGAGCCGGGACGGGCGCGATTCATCCTGGGCAGGAAGCGCTGGGAGCTCGGTCACGTCAACATGAGCGCGGCCGACTGGGCGGCGCACCGCGCGCTGCTCGAGGCGCGACAGCCGTTTCGCGACCTCGAGCTGTGCCGCTACGACGAGCGGGGCCGCAAGGTCTGGATCCGGGTGAACGGCGAGCCGGTCTTCGACTCGTCGGGCGCGTTCAGGGGTTATCACGGGATCACGACCAACATCACCGAGCGCCGGCGCGCCGAGGAGCTGCGCGAGCTCGAGCACGCCGTGAACCGCATCCTCGCCGACACCGACAGCGTCGCCGCGGGCCTTCAAACAGTGATCCGCGCGGTTTGCGAGACCGAGGACTGGGATTGCGGCCGGTACTTTAGGGTGGACGAGCCGGCGGGGCTGCTGCGGTTCGCGGAGGGCTGGAGCGTGCCCGATCCCGCGGTCGAGCGCTTTCTCATGCTCTCCCGCGACATCGTATATCGCCCGGGCGTCGGCCTGTCCGGCCTCGCCTGGCAGACGGGCAAGCCCGTATGGTCGACCGACGTGGTCCAAGATCCGCGGGCCTCGAAAGGCTCGGCCAAGGTCGGCTCGCGCGAGATAGGCATCCATGCCGCGTTCGTTTTCCCGGTCGCCTCGCGCGGCGCCACGATCGGCGTGCTGAGTTTTTCGAGCCGCAAGGCGCGCGAGCCGGAGGAGCGCCTGCTCCAGGCGATCACCGTGATCGGCGGCCAGGTCGGCCAGTTCCTGCAGCGCCGGCAGGCCGAGGAGCAGCGCCAGGTCCTGGAGGCGCAGCTGCGCCAGGCGCAGAAGACGCAGGCGATCGGCACGCTCGCCACCGGCATCGCGCACGAGTTCAACAACGTGCTGCGCGCCATCCTCGCCAACGTGGAGCTCGCGCGGATGGACATCGATCCGCAGCATCCGGCGCGCGAAAGCATCGAGGAGATCGACAAGGCGAGCCGCCACGCGCGCGAGGTCGTCCGGCGCATCTTCGCGTTCGCGCGGCCCCAGGCGCCCGCGCGCCGGCGTGTCGTGCTGAGCGAGGTCGCGAAGGAAGCCGTCAGGCTGCTCGGCGTCACGCTTCCGTCCCGGGTCGAGTTGACCGTCGACTTCAGCCCCGACACGCCCGAGGTGCTCGCCGACGAGACGCAGGTCCAGCAGCTCCTCATCAACCTCTGCACGAACGCCTGGCAGGCCATGAGCGGCCGCTCGGGCCGCATCCTGGTTCGTCTTGCCGGCGTGACGCTCGAGACGGCCGGCATGCCGGCCATCCCCGGTCTCAAGCCCGGCCGATTCGCGCGCCTGTCGGTGTCGGATTCCGGATCCGGCATCGACCCGGAAATCCGCGAGCGCATCTTCGATCCGTTCTTCAGCACCAAGTCGGTCGGCGAAGGCACGGGGCTCGGACTGACCGTCGTGCAGAGCATCGTCCACGGGCACGAAGGCGCCGTCGACGTGGAAAGCGAGCTCGGAAAGGGGACGACGTTCCACGTCTACCTGCCCGCGGCCCAGCCGGCCGCCGCGCCCGAAGCGGCGCTCGAGGCGCCGCCCGAGGCGCCGGCGCGCGCGCGAGGCGGCGGCCGGCGTGTCCTTTTCCTCGACGACAACGAGGCATTGGTCTCCGCGATGGTTCGAATGCTGTCGCGCCACGGCTACCGCGTGAGCGGCCACACGGTCGCCGAGGAGGCGCTGGACGCGGTACGCGCCGCGCCCGGCGAGTACGACCTTTTTGTGAGCGACGCGATCATGCCCAAGTGGTCGGGGCTCGATGTGGCGCGCGAGCTTTCCAGGATCCGGCCCGACCTGCCCGTCGCCATCTTCGCGGGCCACATCGACGCCGAGCTGACGCGCAAGGCGCAGGCGCTCGGGGTCAGGCAG
>CAYOVM010000031.1:15888-22482 GCA_964407355.1 uncultured Enterobacteriaceae bacterium | reverse complement strand
CGCTCGCCGAAGAGCGGATCGCGCGCCGGCAGCGCGGCGTCTTTCACCGCCTTCCAGTCCTCGTCCGTGAGCACCTTCACGGCGCGGGTCAGGACGTCCTCTTCTTCCTTCGCGATGTGGTTGCCGTAGTACACGAGGTAGGTGGCGGCGGCGACCTCGACTTCAGCGCGCGGCACGATGGTGCCCTCGAGCACGGCATTCAGCTGCTCGCGCAGGGCCTCGCCGGCGTGCGCGATCACCCGATGCTCCTGCTGCAGGCGGGCGAGCGGCAGCTCGAGGTCCGGGCAGCGCGCCGCAAGGCGGCGGAACACTTCGTCCTCGCGGGGATGATGGTACTGATCCGAGTAGTCGCGCAGGTACGAGATGATGTCCAGCATCAGCTGGTAATTGGGCCGCTCCCCACGATGGAAGACATCGAGCTGCCGTCGCAGCAGCTCAAGCAGGTGGTTGAAATAAACGTGCTCGGTGTGCCAGGCGGCGATCGGATTGATCTCGGCGGATGGCTTGCTCATGGCGTCGCCCCCGTTGTTGGATACCCCATTGTTCGCCAACGAACGCGCCGGCGTTTGAGCCAGATCAATCCCGCTAGTTGAGATCCAGCGAGTGGCGCTTGAGCGCCGACAGCGGAACGTATTTGAGGACCGACTCGTGGGTCGCCTCGAGGATGACGCGCGGCGGCCGGCCGGCTTCCCACGCCTCGACCCACCGCAGCACATGCAGGCACCAGCGGTCGCCGGGCTTCAGCCCGCGAAAGCGCAGGTCCGGGCGCGGCGTGACGAGGTCGTTGCCGCGCTCGACGCTGAACTCGAGGAATTCCTCGGTCACCTGCACGCATACGAGGTGCGCCACCCCTTCCTGGCCCTGCGTCGCGCAGCAGCCGTCGCGGAAATAGCCGGTGAGCGGCGAGTAGCTGCAGGCGCGCAGGTCGTCGCCGAGCACGTTCTTCTCGGAGACCGGCTCTTTCTCGCTCATGCGGATTTCTTCTCTATGTAGCGCTTCAGGAACTCCGCGTCGGGCTCGATCAGCTCGCAGCGCTGCGGGCGCTTCTCGAGGCCGACGAACTCCGCCGGGCGCTCGGGATCGCGCCCGAGCGCGGCGCGGATGGTCTGCGCGAACTTCACCGGCAGCGCGGTCTCCAGGCACACGAGCGGCACGCCCGGCTCGCGGTATTGCAGCCCCACCCTCACGCCGTCGGCGGTGTGCGGATCGATCACCGTCTCGTATTTCGAGAACACCTGCTTGATGGTGGCGAGCCGGTCGGCGTGCGAGCTCTTGCCGGCGACGAAGCCGGTCTCGGGGACCTTTTTGTAAAAAGCGGAGCCGGACAGGTCGAATTCGCCGTCCGCGTCGAGCCGGCGCAGGAGCTCCTTCACGCGCGCGCCGTCGCGGCCGACGAGGTCGAAGAGGTAGCGCTCGAAGTTGGACGCCTTGGAGATGTCCATCGAGGGGCTGGAGGTCTCCTTCGCCTTCTTGCGCACCCGGTATCTTCCGGAGGCGAAGAATTCCTCCAGCACGTTGTTCTCGTTGGTCGCGAGGATCAGCCGCCGCACCGGCAGGCCCATGCTGCGCGCGACATGGCCGGCGTAGATGTTGCCGAAGTTGCCCGTCGGCACGGCGAAGGACACCTTCTCGGAATTGGATCGGGTGGCGGCGAAATAGCCCTTGAAGTAGTACACCACCTGCGCCGCGACGCGCGCCCAGTTGATCGAGTTCACCGCGCCGATGCGGTACTTCGCCTTGAACGCGGCGTCGGCGTTCACCTTCTTCACCAGGTCCTGGCAATCGTCGAAGGTGCCCTTCACCGCGAGATTGTGGATGTTGGCGTCCTGGAGCGAGTACATCTGCGCGCGCTGGAACGGGCTCATGCGGCCGTGCGGCGAGAGCATGAAGACCCGGATCCCCTTCTTGCCGCGCATCGCGTACTCGGCCGCGGTGCCGGTGTCGCCGGAAGTCGCGCCGAGGATATTGAGAGTCGTCTTCTTTTCGGCGAGAAGGACCTCGAACAGATTCCCGAGGAGCTGCAGGGCGATGTCCTTGAACGCGAGCGTCGGCCCGTTGGAAAGCCCGAGCAGATGCAGCCCCGGCTCGAGGGTCTTGAGGGGCGTGATGTCCGCGCCGCCGAAAACTCTTGCTTGATATGTCTTTCGAGCGATGTTTTCCAGGTCGGGAATGTCGTCGATGAATTGCGAAAGAATCGCGCTTGCCAGATCGGCGTACGAAAGATTTCGTAGAAAGGCGAGGTCTACCTTTGGAAAATTCTCAGGCACGTACAAGCCCCCGTCGGGCGCCAGGCCTTCGAGGAGGATTTCGCTGAAGCGGCGCGCGGGTGCGTTGCCGCGGGTGGAGACGTATTGCATTCGAAAACGGGCCCTAAAGCAGCTCTTCCAGGCGGATTCTCGTGACTTTCCCCACGACGGTGGAAAGCTTCTGGATCTTCGCGATCGCCCGGTCGACGTCCTTTTCGAGGGCGAGGTGCGTGAGCAGAACGATGTCGACGCGGCTCTCGCCCTTTTCCGGCTCCTTCTGCACCATGGCGTCGATCGAGATGCGCGAGTCGGCGAGGACGCGCGTGATGTCCGCCAGCACGCCGGGCTTGTCGGTCACCCGCATCCGCAGGTAATAGGAAGTTTCCACCTGCTCCATTTTCAGAATTTTTTCTTTCGAAAGGCGATCCGGCTGGAACGCGAGGTGCGGCACGCGATGCTCGGGATCGGCGGTGATGAGGCGCGTCACGTCGACGAGGTCCGCGACCACCGCGCTCGCGGTGGGCTGGCTGCCGGCGCCCGCGCCGTAGTAGAGGGTCGGCCCGACCGCGTCGCCCTTCACCAGGATGCCGTTCATCACGCCTTCGACGTTCGCGATCAGGCGCCGCGTGGGCACCAGCGTGGGATGCACGCGCAGCTCGATGCCTTTCCCGGTCCTTCTTGTTATTCCCAGCAATTTGATCCGGTAGCCCAGCTCTTCGGCGTAGCCGATGTCCATCTGGGTGAGCTTCGAGATGCCCTCGGTGTAGGCCTTCTTGAACTGCATCGGAATGCCGAAGGCGAGCGCCGAGAGGATCGTGAGCTTGTGCGCGGCGTCGACGCCCTCGATGTCGAAGGTCGGATCGGCCTCCGCGTAACCGCGCTTCTGCGCGTCCTGCAGCGCGGCCTCGAACGCGATGCCCTTGTCGCGCATCTCCGAGAGGATGAAGTTGGAGGTGCCGTTGATGATGCCGGCGATCCACTCGATGCGGTTGGCGGCGAGGCCCTCGCGCAGCGCCTTGATGATCGGGATGCCGCCGCCCACCGAGGCCTCGAAGCCCACCATCACGCCCCGCTTCTGCGCCGCGGCGAAGATCTCGTTGCCGTGCGTCGCGAGCAGCGCCTTGTTCGCGGTGACGACGTGCTTGCCGTTGCGGATCGCCTCGAGCACGAGCTCCTTGGCGATGGTGTAGCCGCCGATCAGCTCGACGACGATGTCGATGCTCCTGTCCTTCACGACGGCAAAGCCGTCGGCCACGACCTTCGCCTTGCCGCCGGTGATCTTCTTCGCGTGCGCCACGGCCTTGTCGGCCACCATCGTGATGCGGATCGCCCGCCCTGCGCGGCGCTGGATCTCGTCCGCGTTGCGCGAAAGCACGTCCCAGGTCCCGCCTCCGACCGTGCCGATGCCCAGCAGCCCGACGTTAATTGGTTTCATTTCTTTTTAGCCTGAGAAGAAGATGTTTCCGGACGGCGGGCCATTCGTCCGCGAGCACGCTGTATATCACCGTGTCGCGGATCGAGCCGTCGCGCCGCGGCGCGTGGTGGCGGATCACGCCGTCCTTCTTCGCGCCGAGCGCCTCGATCGCGCGCTGCGAGCGGAAATTGAAGTTGTCGGTGCGCAACCCGATCACCTTGCAGCCGAGCTTTTCAAATCCATGTCCGAACAGCAGAAGCTTGCAGGCCGTGTTGACGTGGCTGCGCTGGCAGCGCTGCGCGTACCACGTGTAGCCGATCTCCACCCGGTCGGCGGCGGCGACGATGTCGTGGTAGCGCGTGCTGCCGACGATGTCGCCGCTCTTCAGCTCGCGCACCGCCCAGGGGAGCATTTCACCCTGCTTTTGTTTTTCCAGAGCTTGAGAAATATATGTGGAAACCTGGTCAGGTTCGGGAACCGAAGTGAAAAAGAGCTCCCAGAGCCGGCCGTCGCCCGCCGCGGCGGCCAGGCCCTTCTCGTGCTCCTTCGAGAGCGGCTCCAGCCGCACGCCGTGGCCCTCGAGCTTTTCTGGAACCGCCTTGATCACGCCGCGCCGCGCAACAGACCGTCTTTCCTGAACATGTCGCGGATCCCGCGGACCGCCTGGCGCAGGCGATGCTCGTTCTCGATCAGCGCGATGCGCACGTGGTCGTCGCCGTAGTCGCCGAAGCCGATGCCGGGCGCGACCGCGATCCTCGCGCCCTCCAGCAGCCGCTTGGTGAACTCGATCGAGCCCAGCTTGGCGTAGAAATCCGGGATCTTCGCCCACACGTACATCGAGGCCTTCGGGTTCTCCACCATCCAGCCGATGTCGTGCAGACCCTTCACCATCACGTCGCGGCGTTTTTGATAGGTAGCGCGTATCTGCTCGACGCAATCCTGCGGCCCCTCCAGCGCGACGATGGAAGCGATCTGGATCGGCGCGAACGTGCCGTAGTCGTGGTAGCTCTTGATGCGCGCGAGCGCGTGCACCAGCTCCCGGTTGCCGACCATGAAGCCGACGCGCCAGCCGGCCATGTTGTAGCTCTTGGACATGGTGAAGAACTCGACCGCCACGTCGCGCGCGCCCGGCACCTGCATGATGGACGGCGCCTTCCAGCCGTCGAAGGCGATGTTGGCGTAGGCGAGGTCGTGGACCACCAGGATGTCGTGCTGCTTCGCGAGCGCGATGATCTTCTCGAAGAACGGCAGGTCGACGCACATCGCGGTCGGGTTGGACGGGAAGCCGATCACCAGCATCTTCGGCTTGGGCGTGAGCTCGCGGATCGCGCGCTCGAGCTCGGAGAAGAAGTCGACGCCCGGCGTCATGCGCACCGAGCGGATGTCGGCGCCGGCGATGATCGCGCCGTAGATGTGGATCGGATAGGAGGGATTGGGAACCAGCACCGTGTCGCCGCGCTCGAGCGTCGCGAGCATCAGGTGCGCGAGCCCTTCCTTCGAGCCGATGGTGACGATCGCCTCGGCGTCCATGTCGAGCTCGACGCCGTAGCGGCGCTTGTACCAGTCGCAGATCGCCTTGCGAAGGCGCGGCACGCCCTTGGAGACCGAGTAGCCGTGCGTGTCCTGGCGCTGCGCGGCCTCCACCAGCTTGTCGACGATGTGCTTCGGCGTCGGCCCGTCGGGATTGCCCATCGACAGGTCGATGATGTCCTCGCCGCGCCGGCGGGCGCCCATCTTCAGCTCGTTGGTGATGTTGAAGACGTACGGCGGCAGCCGCTTAATCCTTGAAAATTCACGCATTGTAGAATTCTAGCGTGAAACTTCACGCCTCTGGCCCCATTGCCTACAACACGATCACCGGTTACGGCGACGACTACGTCGCGGTGAACGGCGCGCGCCACGATTCCAGCGTGGTGGTCCTTCCCGAGAAGATCCTGCCGTGGCCGGCGCAGGCGTTCGACACACTTTCCGCCGAAAATTTCGAGTTTCTGAGGAACCTGGGCGCCGAGATCGTGCTGCTCGGCACCGGTCCGCGGCAGCGCTTCCCCCATCCGCGCCTCACCGCGACGCTCACCTCCGCAGGCGTCGGCGTCGAAGTGATGGACCTCAAAGCCGCCTGCCGCACCTACAACATTCTGGTCGCCGAGGAGCGCAAGGTCGCCGCCGCGCTGTTATTCCGGTGACCAATCGGCTTCTGATCCTGCTTTTTCTGGTATTCGCCTTCCTCTTCGTGGGTACGCTCGGCCTGCGCCCGCTCTACAAGGCCGACGAGAGCCGCTACGCCGAGATCCCGCGCGAGATGGTGGCGAGGGGCGACTGGATCACTCCGCGGCTCAACGATTTCAAGTATTTCGAGAAGCCGCCGCTGCAGTACTGGGCGACGGCGGCCGCCTTCGAGCTCTTCGGCGAGCGCGACTGGGCGGCGAGGCTGTGGACCGCGCTCACGGCGCTCGCCGGCGTCGTCCTCACGTTCTACGCAGGAAGAAAGCTCTTCTCCCCGGCGGCGGGAGCGCTGGGCGCCCTGGTCCTCGCCGGATCGCCGCTTTACATCCTGCTCGGGCAGATCAATACGCTCGACATGGGGCTCGCGTTCTTCCTTTCCGCCGCCGTTTTTGCGTTCGCCTTGCAGCGCTACTACGTCTTCTGGGCGGCCTGCGCGCTCGCGGTCCTCAGCAAGGGCCTGATCGGGATCATCCTGCCGCTCGGTACGGTCGGACTGTACATATTGCTGAAGCGGGATTGGTCGTTGATGGCGAGGATGAGATTGATTTCCGGACCCGTCCTGTTCCTCGCGATCGCCGCGCCCTGGTTCATCGCGGTCTCCCTCCGAAACGGCGAGTTCGCGCATTTCTTCTTCATCCAGGAGCACCTGCAGCGCTTCACCACGAAAATGCACGGGCGCTACCAGCCGGCGTGGTATTTCCTGCCGATCCT
>CAYOVM010000031.1:14152-15788 GCA_964407355.1 uncultured Enterobacteriaceae bacterium | reverse complement strand
CCTACAAGGACGAGCTCGAGGTCGCCGTGCGCTGGGAGCCGGAGAAATTCATTCCCGACTTCGCCGGTTTCGCGCGCGCCTGGGCAGAGCAGCCCAAGGCCTACGCTGTCCTTTCTCCATCGAGCTTCGAAAACCTCAAAAAAGAAGCCATCGTCCCCATGGAAATCGTTTCCCGGGGCCCGCGCTACATCATTGTGAGGAAGCCATGAGCCTTGCCAGCTTCGCGTTCATCCTTGTCGGCGTGCTGCTCAACGCGGCGGCGCAGCTCTTGCTGAAGGCGGGCACCAACGCCATGCCGCTCGGCCTGCGGCTCGCGATCGAGCCGCACATCCTGGGCGGCCTCGCCTGCTACGTATTCAGCGTCGTGGTGTGGGTCGTCGCCCTTTCCAAGGTTCCCGTGAGCATCGCCTATCCCATGCTCTCGATCGGCTACGTGGTGAACGCGCTCGCCGCGTGGTACCTGCTGGGCGAGGTCCTCACGCCGATGCGGCTCGCGGGAATCGGTATCATCATCGTCGGAGTGTTCGTGGTGGCGCGTTCATGAGCTTGCGGATTTCCCCTTGACGAAAGAGTTTCTTCCCTTCACCCGTCCGAGCATCGACGAGGCGACGATCGCCGGCGTCGCCGACGTGATGCGCTCGGGCTGGATCACCTCCGGTCCGCAGGTGAAGGCGTTCGAGGCGGCGCTGTCGAAGCTCTGCGGCGGCCGGCCGGTGCGGGCCTTCAACTCGGGCACGGTGACCCTCGAGGTGGCCCTGCGGCTCGCCGAGGTCGGCGCCGGCGACGAGGTCATCACCACGCCGCTCACCTGGGTCGCGACCGCCAACGTGATCCTCGAGGTGGGCGCGCGGCCGGTGTTCGTCGACGTCGATCCCGGCACGCGCAATATCGACCTGAACGAAATCGAGAAGGCCATCACCGCCAAGACGCGCGCGCTGATTCCGGTCGACCTCGCGGGACTGCCGGTCGACCGCGACCGGCTCTACATGCTCGCCGGCAAGCACAAGCTCAGGGTGATCGAGGATGCCGCGCAGTCGCTGGGGGCGAGCTGGCGCAAGCGCAGGATCGGCAGCTTCGGCGATCTCGTGTCCTTCAGCTTCCACGCCAACAAGAATGTCACGACCTCGGAGGGCGGGGCTTTGGTTCTGCCTTCCGAATCCCTTGTTTCGTTGTGCGAAAAACTCCGTTTCCAGGGCGTCACGCGGACCGGCGAGGACGGCATGGACTGCGACGTGCTGGGCGGCAAGGCCAACCTGACCGATATCGCGGCGCGCATCGGCCTGGGCCAGCTCGAGCGCCTGGACGAGTTCACCCGGCGCCGGCGCGCGCTCGCGCGGCGCTATTTCGAGCGCTGGGACGCGAGCCTCGGCTGCGAGCTGCCGCCCGCGGACTTCGAGAATTCGAACTGGCACATGTTCCAGGTTGTGCTGCCGGCCCGGGTCGAGCGAGCGCGGTTCATCGCCCGCATGCGCGATGCGGGCATCGGCGTCGGCGTACACTACCCGGCGATGCACCTCTTCGCGCTGTACCGCGCGCTCGGCTGGCGCGCCGGGCAATTCCCGCAGGCCGAGCGCATCGGCCGCTCGATCGTCACGCTGCCGCTCTTTCCCGCGATGAAGGACGAGGACGTCGACCG
>CAYOVM010000031.1:0-14052 GCA_964407355.1 uncultured Enterobacteriaceae bacterium | reverse complement strand
GCTCGATCGTCACGCTGCCGCTCTTTCCCGCGATGAAGGACGAGGACGTCGACCGGGTCTGCGACGCGGCTAGAAAGGCGCTCGCATGAGCTTCTCGGTGCGCCCCCCTGTCAAGGGGGGAAGCGAGCTTGCGAGCGGGGGGGTTGCTTTTTTCGGGCGTCCGAAAACCCAACCCCCCGTTCGCTGCGCTCACGACCCCCTTGTCAGGGGGTCAACAACAAGATGAAGCTTTCCGTCGTCATCCCGATCTACAACGAGGAAGCCGGCCTCGCGGCGCTCTTCGCGCGGCTCTATCCCGCGCTCGACGGCCTGGGGCTTTCCTACGAGGTGATCTTCGTGAACGACGGCAGCCGCGACCGCTCGGCGGCGCTGCTGCGCGAGCAGTTCGCAAGACGCCCCGACGTGACCCGGGTGGTGCTCCTCAACGGCAATTTCGGCCAGCACATGGCGATCCTCGCCGGCTTCGAGCGCGTGCGCGGCGAGCGCGTGGTGACGCTCGACGCCGACCTGCAGAACCCGCCCGAGGAGATCGCGAAGCTGCTCGCGCGGATGGACGAGGGCAGCGATTACGTCGGCGGCGTGCGCAGCGAGCGGCACGACAACGCATTCCGGCGCTTCGGCTCGCGCGCAATGAACTCGCTGCGGCGGCGGATCACCCGCATCCACATGACCGACCAGGGCTGCATGCTGCGCGCGTACAGCCGGGACATCATCGACGCCATCAACGCCTGCCGCGAGGTCAGCACCTTCATCCCGGCGCTCGCCTACACCTTCGCCCGCAGCCCGGCCGAGGTCGAGGTGGCGCACGAGCCGCGCGCCGCGGGCGAGTCCAAGTACTCGCTCTACAGCCTGATCCGGCTCAACTTCGACCTGGTGACCGGGTTCTCGGTGGTGCCGCTGCAGATGTTCTCGCTCTTCGGCATCCTGATCGCCGTCGCCTCGGTGGCGGTGTACTTCGTGGTGATGATCGAGCGCATGCTGGCGGGCGACTCGGCGCTGCGCATCTTCTGGGACCGCGACATCCTGCAGTTCTTCCTCATCGGCATCGTGCTCTTCGGCGTGGGCCTGGTGGGCGAATACGTCGGGCGCATCTACCAGCAGGTGCGCCAGCGGCCGCGCTACCTGGTGCAGGCCGTGCTCGAGAAAAACACCTCCGATTCGTGGCAGCAAGAGCGGTCGTCTTCGCGTACGGCGACGTAGGGGTCCGCTGCCTCGGCGTGCTCCTGGACGCAGGCGTCGAGGTGCCGCTCGTCGTCACCCACGTCGACGATCCGAACGAGAAGCTCTGGTACGCGAGCGTCGCCGAGTTCTCGCGCAAGAAGGGTTTGTCTTTCATCCAAAGCCCTTCCAATGAACAAATAGAAAAAGAAACCCTCCACATCCGTCCAGACTTCATCTTCTCGTTCTACTACCGCAGCATGCTGCCGATGGCGGTGCTGAAGCTCGCGAAGCGCGGCGCGTACAACATGCACGGCTCGCTCCTGCCCAAGTACCGCGGCCGCGCCCCGCTCAACTGGGCGGTGCTGAAGGGCGAGACCGAGACCGGCGCCACGCTGCACGAGATGGTCGAGAAACCCGACGCCGGCGGCATCGTCGACCAGCAGGCGGTGCCCATCGGCCCGGACGAGACCGCGGTGGAGGTTTTCGCGAAGCTGACCGCGGCCGCCGAAGCGGTTCTACGCCGTTCCCTGAGCGATCTTCTTTCGGGAAAAGCAAAGCTGAAACCCAACGACCTCTCCAAAGGCAGCTACTTCGGGCGCCGCCGGCCGGAGGACGGCCGCATCGACTGGTCGAGGAGCGCCGCCGAGATCCACAACCTCGTGCGCGCGGTGGCGCCGCCCTTTCCGGGGGCGTTCTGCGAGTTCGAAGGTGAGGTTCTCAAAATCAACAAAACAAAACTGGAAATTGAAAAGGCACCCCCGGCAAGCCGCCCCGGCCCCTACCGCGAAGGCGGCGAATGGTTCGCCGCGTGCGGGGATGGTAAAGTCCTGCGCCTCCTCGAAATAGAAAAATCCCGACTGCCATGAAGCGAATTCTGCCGTTATGAAGCGCATCCTTATTCTCGGCGTCAACGGTTTTATCGGCCATCACCTGTCCAAGCGCATCCTCGCCGCCACCGACTGGGAGGTGTACGGCATGGACATGCAGACCGACCGCATCGAGGATGTCATGGAAGACCGGCGCTTCCATTTCTTCGAGGGCGACATCACCATCAACAAGGAGTGGATCGAGTACCACATCCGCAAGTGCGACACGGTGCTGCCGCTGGTCGCGATCGCCACGCCCGCCACCTACGTGAAGCAGCCGCTGCGGGTGTTCGAGCTCGACTTCGAGGCGAACCTGCCGATCGTGCGCGCCTGCGTGCGCCACGGAAAGCGCCTCGTGTTCCCTTCGACCTCCGAGGTGTACGGCATGTCGCCCGACCGCGAGTTCGACCCGGAGAATTCCCCGCTCGTTTACGGGCCGATCAACAAGCAGCGCTGGATCTACGCCTGCTCGAAGCAGCTCATGGACCGGGTGATCCACGCCTACGGCATGCAGGAAGGCCTCGACTACACCCTCTTCCGTCCCTTCAACTGGATCGGCGCGGGCCTCGACTCGATCAACGCCGCGAAGGAAGGCTCCTCGCGCGTCATCACCCAGTTCCTCGGCCATATCGTGCGCGGCGAGAACATCCAGCTCGTCGACGGCGGCCGGCAGAAGCGCGCCTTCACCTACATCGAGGACGGCATCGACGCGCTGATGAAGATCATCGAGAACCCGCGCGGCGTCGCCTCCCGGCAGATCTACAACATCGGCAACCCGCGCAACAACTACTCGGTGAAGGACCTCGCGCGCATGATGGTCAAGCTCGCCCTCACCTACCCGGAGTACCAGCCCAACGCGCGCAAGGTGAAGCTCGTCGCCACGAGCTCGGAGAAGTACTACGGCAAGGGCTACCAGGACGTGCAGAACCGCGTGCCGAAGATCGCCAATACCTCGAAGGACCTGGCGTGGCGCCCGCGCGTCACCATGCAGCAGGCGCTCAAGGGAATCTTCGACGCCTATCGCGGCGACGTCGCCGAGGCTCGCCACCTGGTGGACTGAGCCGAAGCAGCTTCCGTGATCCTCGCCATCAAGGTCGACGTCGACACCTATCGCGGCACGCGCGACGGCGTCCCGCGGCTGGTCGAGCTCCTGAAGCAGCATCGCGCGGCCGCCACGTTTCTCTTCAGCCTGGGCCCGGACCACACCGGGCGCGCGATCACCAGGGTTTTCAGAAAAAACTTCATCTCAAAAGTCCGGAGAACGTCGGTCGTCAAGCATTACGGCCTGAAAACGCTTCTTTACGGGACCCTGCTTCCCGGACCCGACATCGGCCGCAAGTGCGCGGCGCAGATGCGAGCGGTGCGCGACGCGGGCTTCGAGGTCGGCGTGCATTGCTGGGACCACGTGCGCTGGCAGGACAAGGTCGCGCAGGCCGATGCCGACTGGACGGAGCGGGAAATGAATCTCGCCTTTCAAAGATTCAAATCCGTGTTCAAGGAAGAGGCGGGGGTATGGGGCGCAGCCGGATGGCAGACCAACCGGCATGCCGCCTGGGTCCAGGAAATCTCCTTGCCCTACGCCTCCGACACGCGCGGCCACTGCCCTTTCCGGCCGCTCTGGGACGGCGTCGCCATCGGCTGCCCGCAGCTGCCGACGACCCTTCCGACGCTGGATGAGCTCATCGGCCTGGACGGCGTCGACGAATCGAACGTCGCCGACCGGCTCTTGGACCTGACGAGCCGCCGGCAGAACCACGTCTTCACCGCCCATGCCGAGCTCGAAGGAGGCAAGCTCTTCGCGAGCTTCGACCGGCTGCTCTCGGGCTGGAAGGCCCAGGGCTACATGGTGGTGAGCCTGAATTCGCTCTACCGCTCGCTCGATCTTGAGCAGCTTCCGCGCCACGACGTGGTCTACGGCGCGATCCCGGGACGCTCGGGAACGCTTGCGATGCAAGGGCCTGAAGCGGCCGGAGCCGGGACCGGCGTCGCTTAAAAATCCGGGCGCTAGATCTCGAGCGGCGCCCGGGTCACGACCACTTTGGTGGTCGGAATCAGGAAGGCATCGGCGGCGTCGCGCCAATCCGCGCGCAATGTAGTGACCTTTTCCGGCTTGAACTTGCCGGTCTTGATGAAATCGACCAGCTCCGGCAGGTCCGCGCGCGGATGCGAGACGCCGGTGCGCAGCGTCGAGCTCATCACGTACATATGCATGAGCGGAACCGACGTGGCTTTTTGAAAATAGTATCCGACGCTCGTGCACTCCCCCCCGGGGGACAGCGATCGGATCGCGTAATTCAGTCCGGCCGCCTCGGCGCTGGCGTCGACCGTTATCGGATAGGTCCCGCCGCAACGCGGCGCCGATTTCCGAAACCATGCTGAACGGCGGGATGCGGAAATATCGATCGCATTGGCGCCGAGCGATTCGGCGATTTCCAGCCGGTCACGATCGTCGTCGACGTAGTCGACCGCGGACGCGCCGAGCGCCACAGCGATTCCTGCCGCGTACAGCGCGATGCTGCGCGCACCCCCGCCGACGACGAGGACGTTCGCTCCCGGGCGCCGCTTCAGCTGCGGCGCGACCGTCCGCCATGCATCCGGGATATTGTCGCTCGCGCTCGCCAGGCTGACCGGATCGACCCCCTCGGGGACGCTCACCAGCATCGCGTCCGCATAAGGCACCCGCAGCAGATCGCTGACCGCGCCGCCCCATCCGCCCATCGCATCGCCAAACCCGTACGCAGAGAGCAACGTCTTGCCGGAATTCAGGCAGCTCGACGTGAGGCCGTGGCCGCAATGCGAGCACGCGCCGCACGAGATCGCCCAAGGCACGATGACGAACTGACCGACCCGGACCCGCGTTACCCGGTCTCCGCACGCGATCACCTGCGCGATGCATTCGTGACCGAGCGCGTACGGCCCCTGGAACGGCCGCTTCCCCAGCAATTTCCGCACGATCGGGTCGAGGTAATGCAATGCGACGCCGGCGTTGATCGCGGTGGTGTAATTGTGATGCAGGAACACGGGATCCCCGTCGCATCGCGCGGCAACGAATGGTCGAACGATCGCTTCGCCCGGCGACTGCAGGACCGGCTCCGGGACATCCCACCACTCCAGCCGGTTCTTCTTTATGTAGGTCAGCTGCAACATCCGGACCTCACGCGCCCCGGAGGCGGCGCGCGAGCCGCCCGCGAGCCGGGCTCAGCGGTAATGCCGCACGCTCGCCGGAGCCCGCCTCGCGCGGCCCTCCGCCAGTACCTCGGCCGGCACCGGCGTGAGATCCCAGACGATTCCGATTTTTTCCAGCGCCTTCAGCACCCAATAGGTCAGGTCGATTTCCCACCAGCGAAATCCGGCGCGCGCCGCGCTCATGTACCGGTGATGGTTGTTGTGCCAGGAGGCCCCCATCGTCAGGATAAAGAGCAGCCAGTTGTTGGTCGAGGCATCCGACGTGTCGAAAGTGCGATAACTGAAGAATCTCGGGGAGATCCCGTGAGTCACGGTGTTGACGGCGAAAGTCGAATGCAGCGAAACCGCGGTGCTGAGGAAAAAACCCCAGATGGCCGCCGACAGGCCATTCACGTTCGGGCCGAGCACGGTAGTGAACTGTCCCAGGCAAAAAATGGCCGCCAGCAGCAGGTACGGAAACACATAATGGTATTTGTTGATCCATACCAGCTCCGGGTACTTCGCCAGATCCTTTACCGCGTCGAGATCGGTGTCGATATTTTTCTGATCAAGGTACCACCCGAAGTGGGCGTAGAGAAAGCCCTTTTGCACGGGGGAATGCGGATCCAGCGCGGTTTCGGAGTGCCGGTGGTGAAGGCGATGATGCCAGGCCCACCATATCGGACCGCGTTGCCCGCCCGAGGCCGCCAGAATCGCGAGGAGCATCTGGAAAAAGCGGCTCGTCTTGTAGCTGCGATGAGCGAAATACCGGTGCGACCCTCCCTCCCATCCGAAGGTCCGCGCGAAACAGGTGATCGCCGCCAAGCCGAGCAAGGAATGCTCGTAAGGAACAAAAAAGACACCCAGCGACGCTACATGAAGCAGCACTATCCGTATCTTGATGATGCGCAGGCTTTCCGCTTTCTGGATTCCTGTGTTGGGCAGACGCATGCTCGCTCCCTTTGGGCTATCGGATGGATAAATCACGTGCTCGCAGCCGGGCTTCAGGTCATCCGTCCCGACCCGATGATTCTCGTCAGCGACATAAGCCGCTCGCCCTGCTCGTACAACAGCCCCTTCTCCGCCTGGTCCAGCAGATTTTCGATCTCCAGTCCTTGAGGGGACGCCGCGGCGCCCGCGGAAAGCAGGGCATACCTGGCCTCGGAGACGATCCGAAAGCCGATCCATGAGGCTGCGTACTCGTACGCGAGAACGTCGTCTTCGCCCACGTCGGAACGGATGCCCCACGCCTCGCGCACACCCGGGTCGACGAGCTCCAGCAAAGCCGTCACGCTTTCGAGGAAGGCGAAGCAGCGAGCGCACGCGAAGCGGACGGCCTGGTCCCGCTGCCACACCTGCGTCTCGACGAAATGACGCACCAGCGCCTCGAGCGCGCGCGCCACGTCCATGAGCGGCCGCACATCGGTCCTGGTTGCGAGCGCCGACAGGAGCCGCAACTCCTCGGCGAGCGAGCCGACCCGGATTCGGGAGAACTGCCTCGAGGTCGCGATCAGCGATCTGGGTTTCTCGGAGAGGAACCGCTTCGCGGCCAGCTCGTCGGCCGCGTCGGCCGAATGCGTCGTCGTCTTCGCCAGCTGTGCGGAGATCTGATCGAGCATGAGATGCAGCGTGCCGTCGAAAACGCCGTAGAGCCGCACATCGCGGATCAGTTGCTCGTAGGCCGTGCCCCTGAGCAGTGCGCGACTGGAAAGAATGCGCCGTCCCTCGTCGACCGCCTCCTCGGCAAGAAAACAGCACACGAACTTCGCCACCGCGGTGTAGTAGGCGGCGCCGCAGCCCAGGCAGTTCGTGGCGGCCGTCGCCCGGATCGACATCGCGGCGATCAGGATATCGAGCGCTCGAATATGCGCGAGGTGTTCCGCGATGGCGCCGAGGCTCGCTATCGGCGTGCCGTAGATGCGGCGCTCGTGGGCGTAGCTGTACGCCTGGTCCCAGGCGAGCGTCGCCGCTCCAGATCCCAGCGCGCTGATCCCCAGCCGCGCGATCATCAGCGCCCGCTGCAGCAGCAGGAATCCGCCGCCCTCCGCTCCGAGCCGGTTCTCCGCCGGTATGACCGTATTGTTCAGGCGAACATCGGCGATGTCGGCGCTCTGTACGGGGTGCGTTCGCCAGCGTTGCGACGGCTCTACCGTCGCATCGCGTTCGAAGAAGAAGAGGGAAAAATCGCCCATCGCGGCCCGCCAATCCGCCGCGGCGCCGCCGGTCCTCGCAAACACCACCATAAGATCGTGCCGTGTCGCGCCGTTGATGAGATGCTTGTGTCCGGCGAGCCTGTAGTGCGTGGGGCATTGACGCGTGGGCCGAAATTCGCCTTCGCCGCCGAGGGTGCCCGCCTCGGCGTAGGTCTCGCTGCGCAGCAGATTCGATCCCTTGTCCGGCTCCGTGAGAAGCAGGGAAACCAGGGCGCCGGCGCGAAACCGCCCGAACAGATAACGCAGCTGGTCCGGCGTTCCAGCTATATAGGCCGGCAGCAAAGCAAGCCCGTTGACCCCGAGGGTGATCGCAAGGCTTCCATTTACGCGGGCGCTGAGAGCCGCGAGCGCGCAGATGTGGTACGGCGTTACCGTATCCGGCGCGCCCTCGGCGCCCTCCTCCCCGGAAAAAATGGAGCGCATCCCCAGCCGCCCCAATTCCTGGAGTATTTCTTCGGGATAGCCCTCCTCGCGCTCGTATTCGCACAGACGCTCCAAGGTCTGCGGACGCGAGAGGTACTGCTCGATCCGCTCGAGCGCCGACCCGCTCCAGACGTCATGCGGACAGAGCCGGCGCCATGCCGAACGGCCTGGTCCCGGCGCCGCGTCGGCTTCATGCGCCGCGGCTTCGGCAATAGCGGCATTCCAGGTGTTCAACACGTTGGCTAGACCGCGGGCGCATCACGGTCCGCCGCTCGCGGACCGTAAGGGACCCCGCCGAGCACATACCGGTACGAGGAGACGAACGCCGCCAGCCGGGCGTCCGGCGAACCGAAGAAGCCTTTCGCCTTGAGGAGTTTATGAACGCGGGACAGCCGCCAACATGGAATCGACGGATACAGGTGATGCTCCAGATGAAAATTGGTGCCGAGCATGAGAATGCTGTGGATCACCGATGGCCGGGTGCGCGCGATAGCGTCACGCCCGACGCCGGTCGCCGCATGCTCCTGATAGGGGTTCAGGCCGGTGATTACAATCAACGCCGCGAACGGCAGACCGATGCAAAATATCGCCATCGCCGGGTTGAAAAAGATGAACCACGCGTAAAAAGCGATCCACAGCGCCTGTGTCGCGATGTTGAGCCGGGCGATGCTGCACATCTCGCCTTGATTGAGCGGAAGGGTCGAGAACCCTTCCAGGAGCCTCCCGCGGGCAAGTCGAAGCGCGTTTATCTGGTAGTTGCGATTGGCGGCGAGCCGCGCCAGCAAAGCGCGACTGATGAGCGTTCTGAACCGACCGTACAGCCGCAGATCGGGGTCCGATTCCTGGTTGGTAAAGCGGTGATGGTCCCAGTGCGATACGAAGAATCCGGCGCCGAAAAACAGCGGCACCGCGGAACTGACCACGACCCCGATCACGGCGCTGATGCGCTTGTCGCGGTGCAGGGTGAAATGAAATCCCTCGTGCGCGGCGCCGGCGAGCGCAAACAAGCCGTGGGCGGACACGAATATCAGAATCGAGATCGCGGGCAACTTCAGCAGCCACGGCAGCGCGGATTGATAAAGAACATACGCGATGCTCCCCGGAACGACATATAAGAGCGACGCCCCGGCTATGTATCCGACCGTGCCGGCCGGCGAAGGGCGCCCGAATCGCTGCGTCATCTCCAGGCGGAACCGCGGCGCCGCCGGATCGATCTGCGGACCAGGGTCCGGTTTATCCAACAATGCGCTCTTTTCCATCCGATCTCTCTCCGGGGCTTGATCCAGCACGACAGGAGGCTTGCGCCGTCTCTCAGGGCCGGGATCCGAGGAACTCGATGGTCTTCCGGACGGCCTCGGGCGCTCGCCGCACCCCTCGATGACCGTAACCGGTGGTGGAAAACAGAACGGAAGGCGGGTACGCCTCACGCAACGATAGCGCACTGTCAAAAGGCACCTCGCGATCGTCCGTGTCGTGGATGAGCAATACGGGTTGCCGCGTCGCCGTGATCAGCTCTCGCGGCGCGAGTTGCTCCCAGGTCCAGCGGTTGCCGTACCGGTGCATCAAGCGCTCCCGCATGTCGCGAATCGCCGCGGGCGAGATGGCCAGGAAATGGCCGAAGTCCTCGGTGATGGCGATGGCGCTCGCCGGACACGCGATAAGAACGATCTTGCCGGTGGCGAGCCCGAGCCTGCTGACGGCAAGCAGGGTACAAGCCGCGCCGAAGGAGTAGCCGATCAGCGCAGGAGCCGGGCCGGATCGCGACGCAACCTCCGCGATCGCCGCAGCGAACTCGAACATGTCCGCGCGCCTGCCCGTCGAGTACCCGTGCGCCGGCCCATCGAAACTGACGACACGATATCCCTGCGCCACGAGCGGGTCGATAAATGCCGCCAGGTGCGTGGCCCTGCCGCCCCAGCCGTGCACGAGCAGCACCGGGCGGCCTTCGCCCCATTCGAGCACGTTGACCTCTTCCGATCCGACGCGCAGCCGGCGGCCTCGGGCATTGGCGTAATACCGGCGTTCGCGGTTGGGAATGCGAACGCCCGGGGGCGTCAAGAAAAACCGCAATGCCAAACGCCCGGCCAGCCGGCGAGAGAGAGCGGATAAAACCCGGAAAATCGATCTGAGGCAGAATAAGATGATCCGCGAAGACGAGCTGAAGTCGACCCCTTGACCTGGATCCGGGCCGCCCGCTTTTGCGCCCTGCCGCACCGGAACGGAGCGCGCGACCTCAAGCTGCACTGGTGGCGTCCGCGGTGTTCGCAGCGATGTACTCCACCACCTCCCGCACCGTCGTCAGCTTGACCGTGGCCTGGCTGAAGCTCAGGCCGAACTCCTGCTCCATGGTCATCAAGAGCTCCACCTGGTCCAGAGAGTCGGCGGCGAGGTCGGTCGCGAGCACCGCGTCGTTGCGGACGCGGTCGCTTTCCACTCCAAGCACCTGTGCGATGATCTGATGAACGCGCGGTTCGATATCGTTTATGCCCATTTCATATCTCCACAGTAAAAATCGATTCCATTTCGCCGGCGGCGGCCGATCGGCCGTCTATCCCATCCCCGCGTGTTCGGCTTTACGCAGGGATATTTGCACCAGGTTGGTATATCCGAGCTCGAAGCCCGACCGTGCGGCGCTGAAATATTGGTCGTAGTGCCGGAAAATATTCTCGCCATAGCCGGCAAGAATGCGCTCCATGTTCGCGCGCAGCCTCCGGTTCCATTCGGCCAGCGTCCGGACATAGTCCATGCCGATGGTCCGAAGCTCCTCGATCTCGTAAATCCCCGTGATCGCCGCCTGGATGTCGCTGACGTTGGGCAAGGCGGATCCCGGGAAAACGTTTTCAAGCAGATACCTCACATCTTTGACGCCCTGCAGCGTGGTCGGCCGGTTCTGCGTCACGATCGTTTGAAGCCCCAAGCGGGCCGAGCGCGTCGAAAGCCGCGCACAGGTCTCGAAGAACTTTCTGTAGACCGCCCTCTCGCGGCCGGCCTTGCGATCGTCCAGGGAAGCGAAATGCTCGAACGCGCCGATGGAGACGATCGCGTCGAACGGCGACGATGCCTCCCAATCCTCCCAGGATTCCAGATACACCCGTGCGCGCGGGATTCTCTTCGACGCGATGTAGCCGTACTGGTCGCGACTCAACGTGAGGCCGCTCGCCTCCGCGGCCTGGTATCTCTCCAGGGCGTACTCGAGCATGCCGCCCCAGCCGCAGCCGATATCGAGGACCCGCTGGCCGGGCTTGATGCCGGCAAACCGCGCCATCCGGCCGAGCTTGTTTTCCTGTGCGCGCTCCAGATCGTCGGCGCCTTCCCAGACGCCGCAGCTGTAGACCATGCGGGGCCGGTCGAGAAATAGCGCGTAGAACGCCGAATCGACGTCGTAGTGGGACTGAATTTCCTGCGCCGTAGCCATGATGACGCCTCGTCTGTCAGGCCGCCGCGACTTCCCGGGAAAGCGCATTGCGATACTCGCGAAGGTTCTGCGGCGAGTCGAACCGTGTTCGAAACAAGCTCGAATAGCTCTTCAGGATGCCGGACACGACTTTTTCCTCCCAGGAGAGGTCAAACCGGATCTCCCGCTCGAGCCAGTTCTCGAGCCAGCTTGGCTCGGGCAGACGGCTGTTCACCGTGTCGTGCGGGAATAGCTCCTTGTTGACGTGCAAATTGGTCGGATGCATGGCCTTGTTCACGCGCGCGTTCGTCATCAGCACGCCGATCTTCGAGAAGGCCAGCTTTGCCGCCGTTTCGGCCTTTTCGATCGCCTTCCTCATGTATTCGAAGTAGGCCCGCGCGTGACGCGCCTCGTCCGCCGCGATCAGCTCATAGATCGAGCGAATCACGGGCTCCGTGTGACTTTCCCGCGCGCACCGATACCATTGATTCAGCCTTACCTCGCCGCAGAAATGCAATGCCAGGCTGTCGAGCGCCGGCGCGGGATCAAAGGAGAACCTGACGGCGAACAGCTCCTTCTCGGTCGGAAGATACGCGGGCGCGAATCGCCTCAGGTACTCCAGAAGCGTCAGGCTGTGCTTTTGCTCCTCGAAGAACCATATCGATACGAATGCGGCAAAATCGGAGTCGTCCTGGTTGTCGCGCAGAAACATCTCTGCTGTCGGCATCGCCGACCACTCCAGGATCGCATTCATCTTCAGGCCCTGGAGCTGGCGATCGGAAATTTTCGAAGGCTCGAACCGATGCCACGGGACATCGTGCTCCAGGCTCCAACGCGCGCTCTCCAGCTCCTTGAACAACGTCGGATATAGCATGGCTCCCGCTCCTTTCACCCGCTTGAAGTCTTCAGAGCGATAAACGCCTCCGCCAGCGCGAAGTACCCCCTCAATCGCTCTATGCACGAACCGCAGCCCTTCAGGCAGCCGGTGTAGTTTTCCAGCACGCCCTGGAACGGCAATGGGCGCTGTTTCTGTCTTTCCAGGATCTCTTCGAACATGGCGTCGGAGCAAAGGCAGTAAGACATGCCCTGCTCCTCGAGCTCCGCGGCTGCGCGCGAGCGCTCGATCGAGGAGAGACTGGGCGACGCGGTCATCGGGCTTGCCCTGGCTTCTTCGCTGCCATCCGCTCTTTGGCCATTCGTCGCTCGGCTAAACCAACCGTCGCCGCACGGGAAACCGCTGTTTTTTCTGAAGCCACTCGGTGGCGGTGTGCAGCCGATTGCCGCTGATCCAGGGATATCGGTGATGAGTGGCGTGGTAATAGCTGCCGTTGCAGGCGACCCGGCCGACCAGGTAACGCGCCAGCGAGCCCGGAACAACCCACTTCGGCCGGAAGTTGTAGGTTCCTCGCGGTTCACCCTGGTCGTCGGTATGCGCCTCGTAGGAAAACAGCAGGTACAACACCGCCGTCGCAATCTTCACCGGCAGAAGGTAGAGCACGAGGTAGGTCTCCAGGCCGACCCAGTAGATAAAGCCGGCCAGGATGACAGCCCTTATGGCCCACAGCTGCCAAAAATCGGCGGAGACAAGTCGATGCTTTATCGCGTAGAAGAACCAGTGCTCCGGCATGAATGCCAGGCGCAGGAAAGCGCGCAGCTTTCCGTCTTTGATCAAGGGATAGTCGGGATCGGCGCCGCCATTGGTGTCTTGATGATGGAGCAAATGCAGCGCGCGAAGCTCCGAAAAACCCAGGGACAAGGGCGTGTATATGTGCAGATTGAGCCGGGTCAGAAAATGCCGATCGACGTCCGCCGGACGCTCGTGGACCAGCTCATGGCCCAGCGCGGAGATCGTTATGGTGAGCACCGCGTTCGCGACGAACGCCACCCAAGCGGGGACGATTTGCGCCTGCGCCAGCGCGCAGACGCCGAAACCCGCCAGGCACAGTGTCGGCACCAGCACGTGAGTGGCCTTTTGCTCCGCCGGACTACGCCTGAAGGCGAGCCATGTCTCCGCAGTGCTTTGCATCGCGATGGGCGTAAGGTCGAATCGATCAAAAAAAGGCGCGTCGCACGGACTTTTATCTCCTTGCCCGGAAACCAACCGAAGGCGTCCGCTACGCGCAGATAGTATTGACGATGATTCTGGAGCGCCAACGAGAAATTGAGATATCTAGAATAGAGAATGCGTTTTGCATTCAGAAAACTGGAAGCTGGGCACGCGGGGTAGATAAAGGCACTTCATCCCCTCGTGCGAGGGCGGAAAGGCCCTTTCTTCAGGACACTCGGTATGCTAAAAACTGATGAATCCGGCATGAAATATGCCCCATTTGCTCGATACTTCGCTTCAGCTCATTTCCGTGATCCGCTTGTTGCGCGCATGGACCTGAAGGACCTTCGTTACTTTGTGGCGGTGTGCGAGCAGGGCAGCTTCTTACAGGCAAGCAGCGTGTTGCACACCGTACAGTCGAACGTTTCTGCGCGGATAAAGAGATTGGAAGTCTACTTTGGCGCCACGCTTTTTCAGCGCGATCGTCGCGGCGTGGTCCTCACCAAAAAAGGCGAAGTGCTCTATGCCTACGCGAGGCGCCTGTTCTTGCTTCTGGAGGAAACGCGAGAAAGGGTGAGAACGAAGGACGCGGCGTAGACCGGTCGGTCGGCGGCAATTGATGTACGCTAGGCGCGATGCAGAAACGCCTTTTCCCGGCCTTTACAAGAAACACTATCAAGACGACCGGCGCGACGATCAATCTCGTCAGGGGAGGAAAAGGCCCCGCCGTCCTGCTGCTGCACGGCTATCCCGAAACCCACGCGATGTGGCACAAGGTCGCGC
>CAYOVM010000030.1:14127-22634 GCA_964407355.1 uncultured Enterobacteriaceae bacterium | reverse complement strand
TTGGGGGCGAGGCTCACCTCGACGAGGTCGCCCTGCTCTGCTTTCAGCTCCTGCGGCAGGAGGACCGTTACGTGGCGGCGGGATTGGGTGCTGTGGGGACCGAAGTCGATGTCTGCCCAGCGCTTGGCGTTCTCGGGGGCGATGCCGAGGGTTTGCTCGATGAGGACGCCGCGGTTCGCTTCGACGTAAATGCGCTGGATCTTGCCGACCGGCGTTTCGTCGGCGGCGCGCGCCGAGGAGATGCCGAGGAAAAAGGCGGCGGCGAGCGCCAGGATGACGATTTGGTTGATCTCTCGTTTCATGACTGTCCCCTCTCCCGTTAAGTCCTGGGCAGGGACGCAAAGAGGACGCACAGGCAGAACGCTGTAGACCCACCGGTGAAGGCGAGGCTGGCTTTGCTCATCCTGGCGGTCCCGCCGTCGTGAAGGCCCGAGAGCCTCGTTAGACCGGTGACTTTGCGTCCCTGCCTTTCGGACAGGTATGCCGTTTTTCAGGACGGTGCGCCGGCTGCTCCGGCGACGCCATCCTCACTGATTCCAGTGTTGCGCAGGGGCGGCGCGAGGGCAATACCCCAATGGCAAGCTTTCGCAATGGGGAGGCAAGAATTTGTGCTGGAGTCTCAGAGCCCTTTGCGCACCTGCAGGTGCTCCAGGGTCTCATGCACTTCGTAGCTCATCACGGCGAGAAATGCCGCCAGGGTGACGTAGTAAAGCGCGTACTCGAAGCGCTTCGCAGGCGCGACGGCGTAGTAGGCGGCGTTCTCGGGCGCGTCGGGATCGAAGTTCCACGCCTTGATGAGCTGCGGGCCGGCGAGGACGGCCATCAGGATCAGGAGCGGGCTCGGGCGCCAGAAGAAAAGGCCCAGAAGGATGGGTGCGCCCAGGAGCCAGATGCGTGGCGAGAGGATGGCGGTGATGCGCCCGCCGTCGAAGGGCGAGACCGGGATCAGGTTGAAGAGGTTCAGGAAGAAGCCGGCGTAGGCGAGCGCGAGGTACAGCGGCTCGCCTGTGTTGCGGTAAAGGTAGTAACAGGCGAGCGCGCCTACGCTGCCGAGGAGCGGCCCCGCGAGACCGATCCAGGCCTCGGTCTCGACGTCGTGCGGCATGTCCTTCAGCTCGATCCACGCGCCGACGAACGGGATGAAGGTGGGCGCGCCGACGTCGAGGCCGCGCTGCCTGGCGGCGAGGAAGTGGCCCATCTCGTGGACGAAGATGAGGAGCACGAAGCCCACCGCGTACCACCAGCCGAAGACGAGCGCGTAGGCGAAGATCGACAGGATCATGGTCCCGCCCGTGAGCAGGACCTTGCCCAGCTTGCCGGCGGCAAGCAGGGCGAGGAGGGTTTTCACGTCGCCGGCGGCGTCTTCCTGCTCAGAAAGGCTTTCGCCAGCGCGGCGCCGCCGGCGACCAGGGCGATGCCGATGACCTTGGCGAATTTCAGGAAGAAAGCGAAGATCAGCCCGAAGAGGCCGAGCTTCTTCGCCGCGATGCCGCCCACCAGGGCCGCGAGGCCGTACTCGGCGACGTGGTCGGTGGCCGCGTTGAAATCGCCGTAGCCCTTGCCGCCGTTGTACTGCAGAGAGGCGAGCAGCGCGTGGGCGATCGGCTTCTCGGCCTGGATCTGCTTCATGCCGGTGACGAGGTTCATGCTGATGTAGCCGTCGCGCCCGAGCGCATAGGTGTTGTAGTTGACGCCCCGCTCCGCGTCGAGCGGCGCGCGCTTGTCCTTCGATTCGAGCGACCAGACGAGGCGATGGGTGGCGGCGTCGTACTTCGGCGCCTCGACCCAGCCCACCACCTCGATCTCGGAGATGCCGCGCGCGCGGCGCTCCTTGTTTGCCTCCTCGGTGCCTTCCTTCAGGCCCGAGAGCAGCTCATCGGTTTTCCAGTGCTTCGCATCGTCGTCTTTGATGTACCCCGACTTCGCGAAGCGCATGACGACGAACCAGTCGTCGCCGGACGCCGGTGAAAGCACCATGCCGAGCAGGCCCTCGCCGGCGCGGTTCCCCATGGCGATGAGCAGGCGCCCCGCCTCCGCGGCGGGAATGTAGCTCATGCCCTGCGGCAGCTTGAGCACGGCCTGGTCGATGAGCTTGATATCCGCCGGGCCGGCGATCGTCGCCCGGTTCGCCGCCTGGGCGGCCGCCTCGAATTCGGCGCGGGCCGCGTCTGTGGGCTGCGCGAGCGTCGCGAACGAAACGAGCAGCGCGCAGAAACCCGTCAGCCAGCGGCCGAGCGTGAGAGTTTTCATGGCTTCCCCTGTGGTGTTTCCCCTCGACGACGGTAGCACGGCGCCTCCCTGCGGTAGAGGTACAAAGTCAAGTCTTGTCGATCATTTACCACGCGGGTATCTTCCGGCGCAGAAGCCGGACGACTGTGAGACTTTTTCAATCGAAGATCCGCGGGACGGAGCGGCCGGTGCCGGGCGCCCCGCCGGCGGGCCTGCTCGCCTTCTACTGGCATTTCGTGCGCCAGACGAAGGGCTGGTACGCGGCGATGTTCGCGGCGAGCCTGGGCGTAGCGCTGCTCGACACGCTGATCCCGCTGTTCATCGGCAGGCTGGTGTCGCTGATGGAGGCGCCCGATCGCCAGGCGGCGCTCGCGGAGCAGTGGCCGCTGCTCGCGGGGATGGCGGTGCTCATGCTCTTCGCGCGGCCGGCGATGATGCTCTTCGACATCGCGATCCGCCACAACGCCCTGATCCCCGGCGTGACGAGCCTCATGCGCTGGCAGAGCCACTGGCACGTCGTGCGCCAGAGCTGGCCGTTCTTCCAGAACGATTTCGCCGGGCGCATCGCCAACCGCGTGATGCAGACCGCCAACTCGCTGCGCGAGAGCGTCATGGCGGCGATCCGCGCGGTCTGGTACATCGTCGTGTACGGCGTGAGCGCGCTCATCCTGATGGCGATGGCGGACTGGCGCCTGGGCGTGCCGACGCTCGTGTGGTTCGCGGGCTACGTCGTGCTGCTGCGCCGCTTCGTGCCGCGCATGCGCGATCTCGCGAAGGCGAGCTCCGAGGCGCGCTCGCTCGTGATGGCGCGGGTGGTCGACAGCTACACCAACATCCTCACCGTGAAGCTCTTCGCGCGCATGGCCGACGAGGACGCCCACGTGCGCGAGACGGTGGACGAGCACCAGGCGTCGATCGAGGCGCACATGCGCATCCTCACGCAGTTCATGTTCTATCTCACCGCGATCAACGCGCTGCTGCTCGTGTCCACGTCCGGCATCGGACTCTGGCTCTGGGCGCACGGCACGGTGAGCGCGGGCGTCGTCGCCACGGCGCTGCCGCTCGCCTGGCAGATCGCCAACGTGGCGGGCTGGGTGAGCTGGGAAGTGACCGGCATCTTCGAGAACATCGGCACCGTCCAGGAAGGCATGCAGTCGATCGCCGTGCCGCACAGCGGCGTCGACCGGCCCGACGCGCGCGCGCTCCAAGTGTCGCGCGGCGAGATCGAGTTGCAGGACGTGACTTTCAGCTACGGGCGGCGCGACGGCCCGCCGGTCCTCGACAAGCTGTCCCTGAAAATCGAGCCGGGCGAGCGCATCGGCGTGGTCGGCCGCTCGGGCGCCGGCAAGTCGACGCTGGTGAACCTGCTGCTCAGGTTTTTCGACCCGGAGGAAGGCCGCATCCTCATCGACGGCCAGGACATCGCGCAGGTCACGCAGGAGAGCCTGCGCGCGGCGATCGGCATGGTCACGCAGGACACCTCCCTCCTGCACCGCTCCATCGCCGCCAACATCCGCTACGGCCGGCCCATCGCGAGCGACGCGCAGGTGATCGCCGCCGCGAAGAAGGCCCAGGCGGATTCGTTCATAAGGGAACTGAGGGACTGGAAGGGCAACCAGGGCTATGACGCCCACGTCGGCGAGCGCGGCGTGAAGCTCTCCGGCGGGCAGCGCCAGCGCATCGCCATCGCCCGGGTCGTGCTGAAGGACGCACCGATCCTGGTCCTCGACGAGGCGACCTCCGCGCTCGACAGCGAGGTCGAGCTCGCCATCCAGGAGCAGCTCCTCGGCCTGATGGAAGGCAAGACCGTGATCGCCATCGCGCACCGCCTCTCCACCATCGCGCGCATGGACCGGCTGCTCGTCCTCGACAAGGGCAAGGTCGTGGAAACCGGCACCCACGACGAGCTGCTCGAGCTCGACGGCCACTACGCGAAGCTGTGGCGCCACCAGTCGGGCGGCTTCCTCGCCCTCGACGTCAACCCCACCGAGACCGGCTACGACACCATGGAAATCCCGGTTCCGAGCGAGGAGCACGACGAGGAGAAGCCGGCGCTGCTTCCCTAGGATCCGCCGCCGGACAATGTCTGACGTCGGGCGGCCCGGGCTGAACAATGCCTTACGTTCCGCCGTTGCGGGTTGACCTACGATGGTCGCATGCAACTCGAGATCCAGATCGGCAAGCGCAATTTCGCGACTTGGATCGCGCACCCCCTGCAGCTTCTGCGCGAATTTGCCCGCTCCATACGGCGCGAGAAGAACTACATGCTCGCCGAGATGGGAAAGGTGACGGGCCTTCTGCCGCTTCTGATGAAGCCGCGCAACGGCGAGACCTGGACGCCGGAGGACAGGCTCGAGCTGGCCGGCCATCTGAAGCGCCTGTCGCATCTGAGCCCCTACATCGCCGCCTTCCTGCTCCCGGGCGGCTTCCTCCTGCTGCCCGCCTTCGTCTGGTGGCTGGACCGGCGCCGCGGCCGGCGCCTGCCGAAGCAGGGCTGAGCTTCAAACGCAAAGATTCGCAAGCCCGCTCACTTCCTTGCAAAGGCCCGTTTGGGGCCGGGCTACGATGCTCGCTACCTTAAAGAAAGCGCGCGGACATGAAACTCTGGATCATGATCGGAGACTGGCAATTCACGCTGCGCATCCCGGACGCGGTCGTGTCCGTGTGCGAGCTGCTCTCTCCCGCTTCACTTTTTCGCAAAAGCGCCGTCCAGGAATCCCGCGATCGCTTTTAGCAGCTCCTCCTCCTGCCCCTCGAAGAAGTGCGTCGCCCTGGGCACGATGACCTGGGCCGAGCGCGGGTTGCCCCGGATCTGAGCGAGGCGCTCGGGACCGCCGTACATGGTCACGGTCCAGTCGTTGCTGCCGTAGATGTCGAGCACCGGGATCTTGATCCGGTACATCTCCTCCAGGCCCTGCAGGATGCCGATGAAGACCCAGGCTTTCACCGTGGGGTCGTCGGTGCGGATCAGATACTGGTTCGCCATCGTCGCGCCGAGGCTGTGGGAGACGATCGCGATGTCCTTGTGGCCCTTGCCCTTCAGGAAATCGACCGCGAGCTGGAAACGCTCGCGCGCGTCCGGGTACAGCGGCACGTAGAGGCCGAGGATGGCGGTGCTCGGCAGCACCGGCAGCTGGATCGAGAGCGTCGTATAGCCCATCTCCGCAAGCCGCGTGCGCAGGACGCCGTAGAGCTCGAAGTCCGGACTCCAGCCTCGGCCGTGCGCGATGATCACGGCGCCCTTGGGCTTCTTCGCCTCGGTAAATAAACCCAGGAAGCGGTGACCGTTCTTCTGCTGCAGCCATACCGCATCGCCCACCATGAGGGATTTCTGGATCTCGTCCGACCAGCGTTTTTCGCGGGCGTAGTCCTGTGAAAAAACAGGCGTGGCGAATAAAACCAAAACCAAAACAAAAAGCCCGCCGAAGCGGGCTCTTTGTCGCGGCTGAAGCGAATCGCTAGGCAGACAGCGTGAACGGCATCTTGCGAAGCCGCTTGCCGGTAAGGGCGAAGATCGCGTTCGCCATCGCCGGCCCCAGGAGCGCCATGCCGGGCTCGCCGATGCCGCCGGGCTTCTCGTTGCTCTGGACGATGTAGGCGTCGATCCTGGGCGTCTCGGACATGCGCGGCAGCTGGTACTGGTGGAAGTTGGTCTGCTGCACGCGGCCGCCGTCGAGCGTGATGTTGCCGTAGAGCGCGGCCTGGATGCCGAACACGACGTTGCTCTCGATCTGCTGGCGCACGATGTTGGGGTTCACCATCCGTCCCAGGTCGACCGCCACCACCACGCGATGCACCTTCGGTCTTCCGTCCTTGATCGATACCTCGACCACCTGCGCCATGTAAGTCTCGTAGCCCTCCATCAGGCCGATGCCGCGCGCGCGGCCCTTCGGCAGCGGCTTGCCCCAGCCCGCCTTCTCGGCCGCGAGCTTGAGCACGTTCTTGAAGCGCGGCTGCTTCTCGACCAGCGCGAGGCGGTACTCGTAGGGATCCTTGCCCGCCGCGGCGGCCATCTCGTCGATGAACGACTCGTTGGCGAAGACGTTGAGCGCGTGCGACACGGAGCGCAGGTAGCCGACGCGCAGGCCCGTGTCGTGGATCACCGTGCCGACCGACTGGTTCGGAATGTCGTAAGGCACGAGGATCGCCTCGGTCATCAGCGGATCGACGCCGTCCTTTACCAGCGGCGGGAAGAGGCGCGCGGTCACCGAGGGCGAGCTCATCTTGAGCGCGAAGGCCACCGGCTTGCCGCTCGCGTCGAGCCCGCCGGTCATGCGGTGCAGGCTCGCCGGACGGTAGAAATCGTGCGTCATGTCGTCCTCGCGCGTCCACACCAGCTTCACCGGTCCGCCGATCGCTTTCGAGATCTCCACCGCCTGCGCCATGTAATCGATGTCGATGCGCCGGCCGAAGCCGCCGCCGAGATAGGTGGTCTTGATGGTGATCTGCTCGGGCTTCAGGCCCGTGATCCCCGCCGCCACGCCCATCGCGAGCTGCTGGAACTGGATGGAGCCGATCAGGAGCGCCGAGTCCTTGCGCACGTCGGCGGTGAAGTTCATCGGCTCGAGCGGCGAGTGCGAGAGGAACGGCAGCTCGTAGGTCGCTTCGAGCTTCTTCGCGGCGCCCTGCATCGCCTTCTCGACGTCGCCTTCCTGCCGGATCGACGCCGCCTTGTTGGCCATCGCCTTGGCGAGGCCTTCCGACACCGACGCGGAGGTGAGCGCCTTGTTCGGGCCCTCGTCCCACTGGATGACGAGCGCGTCGCGCGCGGTCTTCGCGCGCCACCAGCTGTCGGCCACGACCGCGACGCCGTCGGTGATGCGCACGACGTTCTTCACGCCGGGCATTCCCTTCGCCTTCGAGTCGTCGACGCTCACCACCTTGCCGCCGATGACCGGGCACTGCGCGAGCGAGGCGTAGAGCATGCCGGGCAGCCGCACGTCGATGCCGAACACCGTCGAGCCGTCGGTCTTGCCGGCGGTGTCGAGGCGCTTCAGCGGCTTGCCGACGTACTTGAACTGCTTCGGGTCCTTCAGCTTCACTTCCTTGGGCGGAGTGAGCTTGGAAGCGGCATCCGCGACCGAGCCGTAACTTGCTTTTTTGTCTTTATAAATCACATACCCATTGGAAGCTTTGCAGGCTGAAGGATCGACACCCCATTTCTTCG
Organism: uncultured Enterobacteriaceae bacterium; assembly: GCA_964407355.1. GTDB lineage: Bacteria > Pseudomonadota > Gammaproteobacteria > Burkholderiales > SG8-39 > SCGC-AG-212-J23. The sequence goes on along the minus strand of CAYOVM010000030.1, from coordinate 15,238 downwards.
CGGCCGCCTGGACGAGCATCGTGCGCGCCTGCGCGCCCGCGATGCGCAGCTTCTCCCAGCCGTCGCGCACCGAGGTCGAGCCGCCGGTGATCTGGCCGCCGAGCATGCCGTTGATGTAGACCTCGCCCGGAGGCGCGAAATCGACCTTGATCTTGTTCAGGTCGACCTCCAGCTCTTCCGCGACGAGCGTCGGCAGCGCCATCACCACGCCCTGCCCCATCTCGGAGCGCGCGCAGAGGATCGTGACCGAGTTGTCGGGCGCGATGCGCACCCAGGCGTTGACCGGCGTCGGGTCGCCCGCGGCGGCGAACGCCTCGTTGAATCGGGTCGGGATCGAAAATCCGACGATCAAACCCGTGCCAGCGATCGCGCTGGATTTCAGGAACTCGCGGCGTGTCGTCATGGTTACGCCTCCTTCGAGCCGGCGGCTTTGTGGATCGCCGCGCGGATGCGGGGATAGGTGCCGCAGCGGCAGATGTTGCCGTCCATCGCGGCGTCGATCTGCGCGTCGGTGGGTTTCGGGTTCGCCGTCAGGAGCGCGGTGGCGCTCATGATCTGTCCCGACTGGCAGTAGCCGCATTGCGGCACGTCGACCTCTTTCCAGGCCGCCTGCACCTTTTTGCCGACCGGGGTGCTGCCGATCGCTTCGATGGTGGTGATCTTCTTGCCGGCCGCCGCCGAGACCGGCGTGCCGCAGGAGCGCACGGGCTGGCCGTCGAGGTGCACCGTGCAGGCGCCGCAAAGCTGCATGCCGCAGCCGAACTTGGTGCCCGTCAGTCCTACGGTGTCTCGAATGACCCAGAGCAGCGGCGTATTCGGCTCCGCGTCGACGTCCTGGGTCTTGCCATTGATGGTGAGGCTGATCATGGTTTGGTGCCTCGCTTTCTTATATGCAGAACGGGGAAAGGATTGTGACTCCAAACGCACGCGAAAAGCAATGCAACATGAAGCGAGGGGCCGAGGAAGCGTCCCACCGCGGAAACCTGAAAAGCAGATTATCTATTGCTTTGCTGCACCGCAACTCACCGCACCGGAAGATTCGCGAGGAAATGCGCCGTGTCGGCGAGCTCCTTGTCGCTGAGCCCGGACACGGTCTCCGGCATCACCGCGT
>CAYOVM010000030.1:11829-14027 GCA_964407355.1 uncultured Enterobacteriaceae bacterium | reverse complement strand
CGATCACATAGAACGACGGCTGGCCGCCCAGCGACGGAGTGAGCGGCGTCTGCGACACGCCGCCCGCCCCGTGGCAGGCCAGGCAGGTTTCAAGCTTTTCAGCGGAAAGAGTTCCCGTGCAAAAGCAAACAGCCAATACCGCGAAAAATCCTTTCAACTCACTTTCCGTACGTCACGCGATAAATGGCGCCGTTGTGGTCGTCGGAGACGAGGAGCGAGCCGTCTTTCATCACGTGGACATCGGCGGGCCGGCCGAGGTAGCCGTTGTTCTCCACCAGGCCCGTCAGGAACGGCTCCATCTTCGCGTTGCCCTTGGCGTCGATGAAGACCGCCACGACGTCGGCGGCGTATTTCTCGGTGCGGTTCCAGGGACCGTGGCGCGTGAGGAAGATCGCGTTCTGGTACTTCTCCGGGAACATCTTGCCGGTGTAGAAGCGCATCCCGAGCGGCGCGGCGTGCGGCCCGATCAGGAGCGCGGGCTTGACGTAGTTCTTGCAGTCCTTGCCCCAGCCGAACTGCGGGTCGGTCATCAGGCCGGAATGACAGTAGGGATAGCCGAAGTGCTGGCCGGTCTTCGTCACCCGATTCAGCTCGTCCTGCGGCATGTCCTCCGAGAGCCAGTCGCGCTGGTTGTCGCCGAACCACAGCTCCTTGGTCTTCGGGTGCCAGTCGAAGCCCACGGTGTTGCGCATGCCTTTCACCACCGACTCGATGCCGGTGCCGTCCAGGTTCATGCGGAAGATCTGCAGGTACTTCTTCTCGTCGGGCTCGCAGATGTTGCACGGCGCGCCGACCGGGACATACAGCTTGCCGTCCGGGCCGATCTTGATGAACTTCCAGCCGTGCGGCACGTCGCCGGGAAACTTGTCGTACACCATGACCGGCTTGGGCGGGTTGTCGAGCTTGTCCTCGATGCCGTCGTAGCGGGTGATGTCCTTCGGCGTCGCGACGTAGAGCGCGCCTTTGTGGAACTCGATGCCGTTCGGCAGGAACAGCTTCTCCGCGATGGTCTTCAGCTGGCGCTTGCCGCCCTGGTTGGTGATCGCGTAGATCTTGCCCGCGACGAAGAGCGAGCTCACGAACACCGTGCCCTTGTCGCCCTCGCGGATGCCGCGCGCGTCGAGCACGCCCGCCTGGTAGACCTCGACCTTGAAGCCCGGCGGCAGCTTCATCTTCGCGATCGGCAGCTTGTCGGCGGCGGTCGGGATCGGCAGCGCCGGGACCGGCGCCATCTTCGCCGTGGGATCGCCCTTGGGCCGGCCCACGGCCCAGAACGGCTCCTCATCCTTCTTCTCCTGCGCGAACGCGAGCGGCGCGGCGAGCGCCGCCGCGACCGCAAAGGCAACGAGTTTCATGCGCCACCTCCCCGAGAGTTGGTGGAAAAGCTTACTCCTCGGCGCGCCTTCCGAGGAACCTCGTTTCGAGGTCCCTACCGTTAAGGTGCTACTGGACCGCGGACCCGTCCGGGTTGGCGAGCGGCACGACCTCGAACTCCACCACGCTTATCGCGCCGTCCGAGTTGGTGTCGGTAGCGGGAAATACGATCACCAGCGCCGGGCTCGCCTGCGCCTCGGCGCGCGAGATGGAGCCGTCGCTGTTGGTATCGAGCTTGTCGAAGAACTGCTTGCGGGTCTGCCCCTGCTGCTGGACCTGCACTTTGCGGCCGGCGGAAGCGCCGGCGCTGGACGAGGGGGAGCCGCTCGCGCTGGCGCCGCTCGAGCCGGAGGACGAGCCGCCCGAGCTGGAGGCGCCGCTCTTGTCGGAGGAGGTCTGAGCCACGACCGGAGACGCGAGAAGCAGCGCCGAAGCACTGCACAGGATCAGCTGGGCAAAAGGTTTCATAGAGAGTCCTCAGGAGTTGGACTGCAAACGATACGCAACGGGCCCGCCGCGTTCTTCCGCGTCCTTGCGCAAAGCGAATCAAGTCAGAGCAATTTATCGAAAATGGGAAGCGGGTAAAGGCGTGGAAGACCCTTACAGCGCGGAAAAGAACTCGTGAATCTCCCGCGCCAGCACCTGCGGCTGCTCCAGGGCCGCGAAATGCCCGCCTTTTGCCGCTTTCGTCCAGCGCCGGATGTCGGTGTAGGTGCGCGCGGCAAGCGAGCGCGGCGGCCGCAAGATCTCTTTCGGAAACTCGATATAACCCGCGGGAACGTCGACCGGGCTCTGCGCCGAGATCGGCCAGGGGTTGTGCATGC
>CAYOVM010000030.1:4715-11729 GCA_964407355.1 uncultured Enterobacteriaceae bacterium | reverse complement strand
CCCGCGGGAACGTCGACCGGGCTCTGCGCCGAGATCGGCCAGGGGTTGTGCATGCGGGCGTAGTAAGGCCAGAAAGACGACCCGATCGCGCCGGTGAACCAGTAGAGCGAGATATTCGCAAGCATCTCGTCGCGGGAGATCGCGCTGTCGGGCGTGCCGTCGTTGTCGGACCAGGCGCGAAACTTCTCCACGATCCACGCCGCGAGGCCGGCCGGCGAGTCGGCGAGGCCGTAGGCGAGCGTCTGCGGCTTCGTGCCCTGGATCCATTGATAGCCCATGTCTTCCTTCTGGAACTGCTTCAGCTCGCCGATGTAGCGCTTTTCCTCCTCGGTCGATACCGCCTCGTTCGCGTTCCTGGGGATCGCGAGGAGGTTCAGATGGACGCCGATGACGCGCTCCGGATACCTCCGGCCCAGCAGGGAGGTGATGAAAGCGCCCCAGTCGCCGCCTTGCGCGCCGAAGCGCCGGTAGCCCAGCACATCGGTCATCAGCTCGGCGAAGACGTCGGCGATCTCCGGCGCCCCGAGGCGCTTCTGCCCCGGCGCGAAGGACAGGCCGTACCCGGGCAGCGACGGCGCCACGACGGTGAAGCGCTCGGTCAAAAGCGGAATCAGCTTGTGGAATTCGAACACGGAGCCCGGCCAGCCGTGCGAAAGCAGCAACGGGATCGGGTTCGGTCCCCGGCCCGGCTCGTGGATGAAATGCACGTCGATGCCGCCCAGCGCCGCTTTGTAGTTCTTGAAGGAATTGAGCTTTTGCTCCCAGGCGCGCCAGTCGAAGGACGAATTCCAGTAATTCGTCAGCTCCCTTAAATACGCGAGGCTGGTGCCGGTCGACCAAGGCTCGAGCGGCGGCTCGTCCGGGAAGCGCGTGCGGGCGAGGCGCTCGCGCAGATCGGCGAGCGCGGCTTCGGGGACCTGCAGGTGGAAAGGCGTCGCGGTAGAGCGCATGACCATGAAATAACTGAGATTTTCGTTCTGGAGGACGAGCTTCTATGCTACTATCGAGGTCTGGCGCAGTGCCATGCGGCTGCATTTTTTTCTCCTGCAGTTTCTTCCCTGATGTCGACAGGAGCCCTTTTTGGACAAACGTAAGGTCTGGCGAGAGGAAGAGCAGCGTCTGGTCGCGAACTGGAACTCGGCCACCGAGCGGCTGCGCGCCGCGCAGGACGAAGCTTCCCGCATCGCGGTCCAGGCCGAGATCGACACCTTGCGCAAGCGGGTGGCCCGCATCAAGGTCGAATTCAGCAGCGGAAAGCGCTATTAGAGATGGCGGGTTTTCCGAGGGTCGCCGGCAAGGCGGTGCAGTGGACCAGGGAACGCATCGAAGCTCTAGGCACGGCCGATGTGCGCCAATTGCGCGCCAACGCCGAGAAGCTCTCCGAGCCCGGCATCGTCGGCTGGTGCGACGAGATCCTGCAGGGCCGGCCGAAAACCGGCGCCGGGTCGAAGGCCCGTCCCAAGAGCACCAGGAAGCTCATTTCCCGCAGCAAGGCGTTCGAGCTGCGCGGCGTTTACCTGCAGGACCCGGGCTGGAGCCGCGGCGGCGTGCGCAAGGCCGACGGCATGGTGGTCGTCACGATCTGGGCGGGCGACGTGCGCGCCGCCGACGGCGGCTGCAGCTACCTCCTCTGGTCGCCCAACGTGGCGGGGTCGTGCACCTGGTCGGACACGCCCGGCGGCAAGGAGCGCCTCGAGCACTGCCGGCTCGCGCTGGAGCGCGGCGAGGCCGAGGGGCTGCTTGTGCACGGCTCGCGCATCGAAGGCAGCCTGCCCGACGACAAGGCGCAGAGCATCGACGGCGTCGATCCGGAAGTGGTGGTGCGGATGCACGTCGAGATGCGCGGCAAGGAATTCTGGGGAACCTGGGGCAAGACCGAATCCATGAAAGGAACGCTAGCGTGAGTATTCCAAGAGTCGCGGGCAGTCGCTTCACCGTGGGCAAATATGTCGTCGTGGCGGCGCCGATCCCCCATTCGGCCCACATGCTGCGCTACACCGTCTTCGTCGGCCGCACTTGCATCGGCTCGCTTGCGAGCATGCCGAGCGAAGCCGACTGCCTGTACCTCGAGAAGCCCCCGGTCGTGCCGCCGCTCAAGATCTACCACGTCACCAACCGTCCCGGCCGCCCGAAGAAGGGCTCCAAGCCGCCGACGCCGCTCGAGAGCAAGGGCTACACGCCCACGCCGCCGCACGAGCTGCCCGCCGGGCTGCACATTCCCCGCTCCACCGAAGAGCGTTAGCACGCGCCTTCTCGCCGCCGCCGTTCTCGCCTGGACGGCCTGCAGCGCCGCCCAGGCGCAGGAGCCTGCCCGGGCCGCCGAGGCTTCGGCGCAGCAGGCCTTTCAATTCGCAAGCTTGGCGCAGGCCCGCGCCATCCTCGGCGCGCGCGATGCGTACGTGCGCGCCACCGCGCCGCTCGAGCGCTCCGCCAAGATGCATACCTCGCAAGCCGTGGACGAGGAGCGCTACGCGCGCTACATGGCGGGCGCGGCGCTCGCATGGTCGGAGGAAGACCGGCGTCTCCTGCAGCCGTTTCTCTCGCAGCTCGCGCCGCTCCTGCCTTCGCTGAAGTGGCGGCGCGACAAGCCGATCCTGCTCGTCAGGGCGGCGGGCGATTTCGAGGACGGCCTGCCGCACACGCGCGCCAATGCGATCGTCCTGCCGCAGGGCTCCGAGCGCGTCGCCGCGGGCATGCTCACCGCGATCATGGCCCACGAGCTGTTCCACGTTCTCAGCCGCGACGACACTAAGCTCAGGCAGCGGCTGTACGCCGAGATCGGCTTCAAGCCCTGCGCGAGCCTCGCCCTTCCGCCGGCGGTGGCCGCGCTTCGCGTGACCAATCCCGATGCGCCCGAGCACCGGCACACGATCGCGGTGCGCTGGCGCGGCCAGCCGGTCGAAGCGATGCCGTTCCCGAGCTTCCCTTCCGATGGCATCGATCCGCGCCAGGGCTTCAAGACCCAGGTGCGCGTCCTCTGGCTGCTGGTCGAGCGCGAGGGCGAAGCGTGCAAGGCGCGCGCGCCGGAGGCGGGAGCGGGGCCCGAGCCGGAGAGCCTCGAGGGCCTCTTCGAGCAGGTCGGGCGCAACACCCGCTATCTGTGGCATCCGGAAGAAATCCTCGCCGACAATTTCGCCCTGATGCTCATCGGCATGCTGCGCGGCGCGCCGCTCGCCGTGCCCTCGCCCGAGATCCAGGACCGGCTCCGAAAAATACTGGCCGCCCCGTAGAATCGGCGCCATGCCTGGGGAGGCGCGATCGGTGTTGAACCTGCGGCTTTTCTCGCGCGCCTGCGGCGTCGTCGCGGCGCTCGCCGGGGTGGCCGCCCTCACCGGCTGGACGCTCGACGTGCCCGCCCTCAAAAGCATCGTCCCCGGCCTCGCGACGATGAAGGCGAACACCGGGCTGTGCTTCATCCTTTCCGGCGTCGCGCTGTTTCTGCTCAACTGGCGGACGGAGCGGGCCTGGACGCGCGCCCTCGGCGCGACGTGCGGCTGGATCGCCGTCGCGATCGGCGCCATCACGCTCGCCGAGGACCTGCTGAGCTGGAACGCCGGAATCGACCAGGTCCTCGCGCGCGACACCGACCCCTCGGAGATCGGCGAGCGCGGCCGGATGGCGCCGACCACCGCGCTGAATTTCATCTTCGCGGGCATGGCGCTGGCGCTGCTGCGCCGCGAGCGGCACTCCGAGGCAAGCGTCGCGCAGGGGCTCGCCGCCGCGATCCTGTCCATCGCGACGCTCCTGCTGTTCGGCTATCTCTACGGCGCCGCCGGCCGGCCGCTCGCCTTCTATTCGAGCTCGCCCTTCAGCTCGGTCACCTTCCTCGCCCTGGGCGCCGGATTGCTGGCCGCGCGTCCCGGGCTGGGCTGGATGCGCGAGCTCACGCGCGAAACCACCGGCGCGCGCACCGGCCGGCGCATGATCGCCGCGGTGCTGGTCATGCTGCCGCTGCTCGGCTGGCTGCGCCTGAAGGGCGAGCAGGCCGGCTGGTACGGCGAAGAGATCGGCGTGAGCATCACGGCGGTCGGGGGCATGGCGGTGCTCGCGCTGCTCGTGCTGTGGATCACCCGCGCCGCCAACCGCCTCGAGGACACCAGCCGGCGCTACGCCGAGCGCCTTGCGATCCTGCATGAGATCGACCGCGGGCTGATCGAGAACCGCACGCCCGAGACCATCGCCGAGGCGGCGCTGCGCCCGCTGCGCGATCTGCTCGGCGTGCCGCGCGCGATCGTCAACCTGTTCGACTTCGAGACCGGCCAGGTGCAGTGGCTGGTGGCGATCGGCCGCCACCGCATGCGCTCCGGCCCGGGAGTGATCTACCCGCTCTCTCTGATGGGCGACATCGAGGCGCTGCGCCGCGGCGAGCCGCAGGTGATCGACACCCTCTCGCTGCCGCCGAGCCCGCACAGGGACGCCCTGCTCGCCTCCAAGGTGGAGATGTACATGGCGGTGCCGATGATCGCCGGCGGCGAGCTGATCGGCGCGCTCAGCTTCGGCGGCGAGGCGCGCGAGTTCCCGCAGGAGCAGGTGGCGGTCGCGCAGGAAGCGGCGGCGCAGCTCGCGATCGCGGTGGCGCAGGCGCGCCTGCACGAGCGCGTGCAGCGCCAGGCCGAGGAGCTCGAGCGGCGCGTGCGGGAGAGGACCTCCGAGCTCGAGCAGCGCACCGTCCAGCTCGAGCTCGCCAACAAGGAGCTCGAGTCCTTCTCGTACACCGTGTCGCACGACCTGCGCACGCCCCTGCGCGCGGTGGACGGCTTCGCGCGCATCTTCGAGGAGGACTACGGCGACAAGGTCGACGGCGAGGGCCGGCGCCTGCTCGGCGTGATCCGCGACTCGAGCCAGCGCATGGGCACGCTGATCGACGACCTTCTCGCCTTCTCGATGCTCGGGCGCCAGGCGCTGCATCCGGTCGAGCTCGACATGGGCGCGCTCGCCGGCGAGGCCTGGGCGGAGCTCGTCGACGCGAGCCCGGCGACGTTCCTGCTGGCGCCGCTCGCGCGCGCGCGGGGCGATCGCGCGCTGCTGAGGCAAGTGTGGTCCAACCTGCTCTCGAATGCGCTCAAGTACAGCGCGAAGCGTCCCGCGCCGGTCATCACGGTCACCAGCGAGCGGCGGGAGGACGAGCTCGTCTACTGCGTCGCCGACAACGGCGCGGGCTTCGATCCGCGCTACTACGCGAAGCTCTTCGGCGTATTCCAGCGCCTGCACGCCGCGAGCGAGTTCGCCGGGACCGGCGTCGGCCTCGCCACGGTGCAGCGCATCGTCGCGCGCCACGGCGGCCGCGTATGGGCGGAAAGCGAAGTCGGCGCCGGCGCGAAGTTCTACTTCAGCCTGCCGCTGGACTAGCGCTGATGGACAAGAAGGTAAAACAAGGTGCGGAAAAACGGCCGCGCCGGTGCGCCGCCGTACATTTGGTAGTCTGTCGTCGGAACGTAAACGATGGCTTCGACGGCGATCAGGAAGGCGGTGAGAGCGGCGGGCGTGCTGTGCTTTTTCGCCGGCGTCTTCTTTCTCGCGCAGGCCTACACCATGGCCTTTCTCGGGATGTACATCGATTGCTTCGGCGAGCCGGGCTGCGTGCTGCGCCTCTATGGCGAGCCCACGCTGCTCTCGGCCGTCTACGGCAGCTTCCTCGCGCTCTGCGCGCTCGTCACGTTCCATCTCGGGATCCGCGCGCTGCGCTGGCCGCCGGAACGCTAGGAGAAAAAGAATGATGCGAACCATGTCGCCGCGGGCGGCTTCGTCGTTCCTGCCGCTCTTCCTGCTCGCGGCTTTCGCGGCGAGCGCCGCGCCGGCGGACGAGCCGAGATGGAAATGGGTGGTGAGCTGGGCCGCCTCGGTGCAGGGGCCCTACCCCGTCGGCAATCCTTCGGCGCAGCCCGACATGAAGCTCGCGCTGCCCTCGCCGGAGACCGGCGCGCGCGATCAGTCCTTTCGCCTGATCCTCAAGCCGGAGATCTGGGGCCGCGAGGCGCGCCTGCGCTTCTCCAACGCCCTCGGCACGAAGCCGGTCAGCTTCGACGACGTGTTCGTCGGGCTGCACCAGACGAGCTCCGCGGTGGTCGCGGGCACGAACCAGCCGGTGACTTTCCGCGGCAAGAAGCGCGTGACGATCGCGCCCGGGCGCTCGGTGTGGAGCGACGCGGTGCGCCTGCCGTTCGCGCGCAATCCCTCGGGCGGCGCGCTCGTGGGACGCAAGCTCGCGGTGAGCTTCCACGTCCCGGGCGAGAGCGGCCCGATGACCTGGCACGCGAAGGCCCTGCAGACCTCGTACCTCACCGCGCCGGGCTCGGGCTCGAAGAGCGCGGACGAGAGCGAGGCGGCGTTCCCGTTCACCACCGCGTCCTGGTTCTTCCTCGACGCCGTCGACATGCGGGCGCGCCCGAGCGTGCAGGCGGTCGTCGCGTTCGGCGACTCGATCACCGACGGCACCGCCTCCACCCTGAACGGCGACGACCGCTGGCCCGACGTGCTGGCGCGCCGGCTGCGCGCCGCCTACGGCAACACCGTCTCCGTGGTGAACGCCGGCATCGGCGGCAACCAGGTCGCGGGCCCCGCGGAATACTCGCCGCAGAAACCCTTCCCCGGCGGCCCTTCGGCGCTCTCGCGCCTGCAGCGCGACGTGCTCACGCTCTCGGGCGTGACCCACGTGATCTGGCTGGAAGGCATCAACGACTTCAGCAAGAACGGCAACGCCAGCGTCGAGACCGTCCAGCACGCGATGCAGGAAGGCGCCGCCCGCATCCGCTCGCGCCTGCCGAACGTCAGGATCATCGGCGCCACCGTGACCACCGCGCTCGGCTCCACCAACGCCGCCCACGGCTCGCCCGAGCAGGACGAGAAGCGAAAGGCGCTCAACACCTTCATCCGCTCCTCGGGCGTGTTCGACTCGGTGATCGAGTTCGACGGCGTCACCACCGACCCCGCCACCGGCCAGCTCAAGCCCGAGTTCGTCCACAACACCACCGTCGGCGGCGACGGCGACAAGCTCCACCCCAACCGCCTCGGCTA
>CAYOVM010000030.1:0-4615 GCA_964407355.1 uncultured Enterobacteriaceae bacterium | reverse complement strand
TTAGAAAAGGTCCGCGATCGCGCGCAGGACGTCGATGCGCGAGATCTGCCCGACCAGCTTGCCGCGCTCGATCACCGGCAGGCGCTTGTACGGGGCACGGACGAAGCGCTCGGCCACCTCGAGGAGGTCGGTATCCGGCGTGACGCTGTCCACCTTGGTCGTCATGTAGTCTCCGACCAGCGCCGTGCCCGCGCCGTCGGAGTTGGCGAGCACCGCCACCCTGAGGCAGTCTTTCTCCGAGAGCATGCCGACGAGCGCGCCGTCCGCGTCGACCACGGGGGCGCCGGTGTAGCTGTATTTGACGAGCGTGGCGACCGCCTGCGAGACCTTCATTTCAGGAGTGAAAGTGACGACCTGCGTCACCATGTAGCGGCGCACCGGCATGCCGCGCAGCTTCTCGGTCGGGAATTTCATGGCGTGCCTCGCAGAGCGCGCCAGATCTTCTCCGGCGTGGCGGGCATGTCGATGTGACGGACTTTCCTGCGCTGATTCAGCGCATCGACGATCGCGTTGATGACGGCCGCGGGCGCGCCCACGGCGCCCGCCTCGCCGGCGCCTTTGACGCCGAGGGGATTGGTGGTGCAAGGAATGCTGTGGAAGCCGCAGTCCAGCGCCGGCAGATTGTCGGCGCGCGGCATCGCGTAGTCCATGAACGAGCCGGTGAGAAGCTGCGCGCTCTCGGCGTCGTAAACGGCGTGCTCGAGAAGCGCCTGGCCGATGCCTTGCGCGGTGCCGCCGTGCACCTGGCCTTCGAGCAGCAGCGGATTCATGGCGCGGCCGAAATCGTCGACCACCGAGTAGCGCACGATCTTCGTCTCGCCGCTCGCCGGATCGATCTCGACCTCGCAGACGTGGCAGCCGTTGGGGTACGTATATTCGGGAGGATTGCGGGTGTGGGTCGCTTCGATGCTTTCCGAAGAAGCAATCTCGAACAGGCCGATCTTGCGGTCGGTGCCGGCGACGCGGTACTCGCCGTCGCTGTATTCGATATCGGCGGGAGACACTTCCAGCTTCTGCGAAGCGGCCTCCTTGCCCTTCTCGATCACCTCGGCCGCCGCGCCCTGCGCCGCGACGCCGCCGACGGCGAGAAAGCGCGAGCCGCCGGTCAGGCCCTCGGTTGGGACGAGATCGGTGTCGCCCTGCACCACGCGGATCTTCGCGGCGTCCACGCCAAGCTTCTCGGACAGCAGCTGGACGAACGTGGTCGTGTGCCCCTGGCCGTTGTCCTGCATGCCGGAGAAGAGCGTGACCTCGCTGCCGTCCACCTTCACCCGTATCGTGTCGCCCGGCCCGCCGCCGCAGCGCTCGATGTACATGGCGAGGCCGATACCGCGCAGCATGCCGCGCTTTTCCGCTTCTTCTCTGCGTTTCTCGAATTCAGGCCACTGTGAATTGCGGAGCGCCTTGTCCATCACGCCTGCGAAATCGCCGGAATCGTAGAAGCTCTCCACCGGCGTCCGGTGAGGAAACGACGAGACCATGTTGCGCCGGCGCAGCTCGTCGGGCGCGAGGCCGAGCTCGCGCGCGGCGACGTCGACGGTGCGCTCGAGGAGATAGATCGCCTCGGGCCGCCCGGCGCCGCGATATGCGTCGACCGGCACCGTATTCGTGAGCGTGCCTTTGATGTTCAGGTAGATCGCCGGAATCTTGTAAACACCGGAGAGCATCGGCGCGGCGAGCTGCGGGATGAAGGGCCCGAAGTTCGAGAGGTACGCGCCCATGTTCGCCCACGTGGTGACGCGCAGCGCGAGGAAACGGCCGTCGCGGTCCAAGGCGAGCTCGGCCACCGAATAGTTGTCGCGCCCCTGCGCATCCGACAGGAACGACTCGCCGCGCTCGGCGGTCCAGCGCACCGCGCGCTTCAGCCGCCGCGCCGCCCACGCGATGAGCGGCTGCTCGGGATAGAGGAAGATCTTCATGCCGAACGCGCCGCCGACATTGCCCGACACCACGCGCAGCTTGTCGTTGCCGGTCTTCAGGACCGGGCCGGCGATCTGGCCGTGCAGATGGTGCGGTCCCTGGCTCGGCGTGTAGAGCGTAGTGCGCCCGGTCGCCGGATCGAACTCGGCCAAGGCGGCGCGCGGCTCCATGGGATTGGCTACGAGCCGGTTGTTGACGAGCTCGAGGCGGGTGATGTGCGCGGCCTTTTTGAATGCCTCTTCGACTTTTTGCCGGCTTTCGCCTAGTCCAATATCAAATGCAACTTCTCCCTCCCGAACGTCCGCCACCGCAGGGAGGGCACCGTAAACAATTTCGAGCTTTTCTGCAGCGTCCTTTGCCTGCGAAAGCGTTGCAGCAATGACGAGGGCAACCGGATCGCCGACGTGCCGGACGGTGTCCTTCGCGAGCAGCGGCCGCGGGGTTTCCTTGCGGTTGCTGCCGTCGAGGTTCACCACCGGAATGAGGCACGGGATATCTCCCAGGCCGTCGGCCTGGACGTCCGTACCAGTCAAGATAACCGCGACGCCATCTGATTTTTTTGCTTCTGTCAAAGAAATGCTCTTTATCGTCGCGTGGGCGTGAGGCGAGCGCACGACGTATGCATGGAGGGCACCGTCCATCGGAAAATCGTCCGTATACCGCCCCGCCCCCTTCAGGAGCCGGTCGTCCTCGAGACGAGGGACGCTCTGGCCGAGCGCGAACTTAGGCATGGGCGGGAGCCGGATCGCCCAGCGGCGCGCTCCAGGCGTCGTAGCCGTAGAGCCAGTCGGGATTCGATTCCTGCGTCTTCATCCAGGTATTGGCGCTCGAGATCGCCTGGATGCGCGAGGTCCGCGGCTTGCGATGCGCCTCGTATTTTTCCAGGGCGAGTCTTACGTCATGGAATTCGGAAAGGCAGCGGGCCAGAATCGCCGCGTCCTCGATCGAGGTCGCCGCGCCTTGCGCCATGTAGGGCGTCATCGGATGGCAGGCGTCGCCGAGGAGCACGACCCGGCCCGCGCTCCAGCGCGCGAGCGGCTCGCGCTCGAGGATCGCCCACTTGTGGCAATCCGGGCAGGCGTCGAGCACCGCGCGCACGTCGGCGTGGAAGCCCGCGAACGCCGCGCGCAGCTCGTTCACGTCGCCTTTCGCCGACCAGGACTCGGGCGTGACCCAGTCCTGGCGCTCGGGCTGGCTGGTGACGAAGTAGACCTCGTCGCGCGCCTTGGTGGTGTAGTACATGACGATGTGGCGGTCGGTGCCCCACCATTTGGTGCGCGACAGCCCGAGGTCGCGCCCGACTCTTGCGGCGGGAAACACGGCGCGGTAGGCCACCCGGCCGCGGTTGAGCGGCTTCTCCGGCCCGAGCAGGAGCTCGCGCACGCGCGAATGCACCCCGTCGGCGCCGACGACGAGGTCGGCATCGGTTGTCGAGCCGTCCGCGAACTCCAGGGTCGTCTTGTCGTTCTTCTCGGTAAGGGACGAAAGCTTTTTATTCAGGAAAATAGCGTCCGGAGGAACCGCAGACAGAAGCGCCTCGTGCAGATCCCCGCGATGCATGCACAGGTAGGGCGCGTTGTAGCGGCTCTCCGGCATCGGCAGCTCGGACTGGACCTCGCCGCTGTCCCAGACGCGATTGAGGTGCGAGCGCGGCGGGAACGCGAAGCCGCGGAGCTTCTCCTCGATGCCCAGGCCGCGCAGCACCTTCATCGAGTTGGGCAGCATCTGGATTCCGGCGCCGATGCGCGCGAAGCGGCTCGCCTGCTCGTAGACGCGCACGGCGGCGCCGATTTTGCGCAGCGCGGCAGCGGCGGCGAGGCCGCCCATGCCGGCGCCCACGATGGCGACCGAGAGTTTCATCCGGGTCTCAGAAAATCATTCGTTTGGATCCGGCGCATTATAAGATCGACTCCGATGAGGTTCCCCAGTTTCCTCCTTCTGTTTCTCTTCGCGTGGGGCGCGCTGGCGCAGACCTACCCCGCCCGGCCGGTGCGCGTGCTCGTCGGCTTCACCCCCGGCGGCGGCACCGACATCATGGCGCGCTTTCTGGCGCCGCGTCTATCGGAGTACCTCGGGCAGCAGTTCGTGGTGGAGAACCGTCCCGGCGCGGCGACCAACGTCGCCACCGAGATGACCGCCAAGGCGCCGCCCGACGGCTATACGCTCCTCTTCACCACCTCGGCGCTCGCGATCAACGCATCGCTGTACAAGAACCTGCAATACGACGCGCTGCGCGACCTCGCGCCGGTCTCGGTGCTCGCGGAGAGCCCGAACCTCCTGGTCGCCGGCCCGGGCGTCCAGGCGAGAACCCTCGGCGAGCTGATCGCGCTCGCCAAGGCCAAACCGGGCGCGCTCAACTATTCCTCCGCCGGCTCCGGTACGTCGCAGCACCTCGCGGGCGAGCTGTTCAGGGTCCGCACCGGCACCGACATCGTGCACGTGCCCTACAAAGGCACCGCCCCTTCGCTGGCAGGCGTGATGTCGGGCGACGTCCAGTTCAGCTTCGCCAACGTCCCGGCGATCCTCGCGCACGTGCGCAGCGGCAGGCTGCGCGCGCTCGCGGTGTCGGGCACCCGGCGCTCGGAGCTGATGCCCGACGTGCCGACGATGAAGGAAGCCGGCGTTCCGGGCGTCGAAGTGACGGTGTGGTACGCGCTGCTCGCGCCCGGCGGCACGCCGCGCGAAATCATCGCCA
>CAYOVM010000029.1:2394-22734 GCA_964407355.1 uncultured Enterobacteriaceae bacterium | reverse complement strand
ACACCCACACGCGCGCCGGCGTCGCGGTGTCGGCGATGAAGTGCGGCCTGCTGCCGATCAGCCAGCACGCGCAGTACGTCGAGCAGATGGTCACGTACCACGACTACGAGGGCATCGCGCTCGACATGGACGAGCGCGTGCGCATGGCGAAAGACCTCGGCAAGACCTCCAAGGCGATGATCCTGCGCAACCACGGCCTGCTCACGCTGGGCACGACCGTGCACGAGGCCTGGGAAATGATGTACTACCTCGACTGCGCCTGCCAGATCCAGATCGACGCCTGCTCCGGCGGCATGGACAACGTGCTGCGGATGTCGGAGCAGGCGGCGAAGACCGCCGCGGCGCAGTTCAACCGGCCGAATCGTCCGGCGTTCAGCAAGTCGTGGCCGGCCCTGCTTCGGGTCCTGGACAGAAAAAATATTGCTTACAAAGACTAGTCGGGCGTAATCCCGACGGCGCGCACGGTCTTGCGCCAGATGTCGAGCTGCTCCCGGTGGAAGTCCGCCAGCTCCTGCGGCGTCGAGCTTTGCGCCTCGAAGGCGTGGCGCCCCACGCCTTCGCGCACCTCGGGCTTCGCCATCACCACTGCCACTTCGCGCGCGATCCGCTCGACGATCGCGCGCGGCAGGCTCGCCGGGCCGTAGATCGCCGCGAACGGCTGCACCGAGATGCCCTTCTGGCCGGTCTCGGCGAGTGTGGGCACCTCGGGCAGGAGCGGGCTGCGCTGCGCAAGCAGCGTCGCGAGCGCGCGCGCCCTGCCCTCCTTCACATGAGGCAGCACCGTTCCCGGCGTCCCGATCAGCAGCTGGATCCTGCCGGCGATGAAATCCGCGCTCGCCGGACCGTCGCCCTTGTAGGGAATGTGGACGATGTCGAGCCGCTCCGAGAGCTTGAGCTGCGCCGTAGTGAGGATGCTCGTGCTGTTGCCGGTGCCGTAGTTGAGCTTTCCCGGATTGGCGCGGATGTGCGCGATCAGCTCGGCCATCGACTTCGCCGGCACGCTTTCGTGCACGAAAACGAAGAAGCCGAACTTCCCGACCAGCGCGACCGGCGTGAAATCGGCGAGCGGGTCGTAGGGCGGCGACTTGCGCATCGCGGGCGCGGCGCACATCCCCGTATTGGTGCCGAAGAGCAGCGTATAGCCGTCGGGCGCGGAGCGCATCACGTCGCTGCCGGCGATCGCGCCGTCGGCGCCCGCCTTGTAGTCGAGCACCACCGGCTGGCCGAGCGCGACCGAGAGCGGCTGCGAGACGACGCGCGCCGTGAGGTCCGCCGCGCCGCCCGGCGGAAACGGCACTACGAGGCGAATCGGCTTCGAGGGATATTGCTGCGCGAGCGCCGAAGCGCAGAAAGCCAGCGCCGAAGCGGCCAGCAGCTTTGCGAAAGTCCTCATGGTGCCTCCTCCCGCGAAGTGAGAGTCTCGACAAACGACGCGACCGCGGCAAGCGTTTTCTCAGGCTGATCGCGGAACGGGCTGTGGCCGCAGCCGGGCAGTTTCACGAGCTCGCAGCGGCCGGCGACGCGCCGCGCGATCGCGGCCAGCTGCTCCATGGTCCCGTATTCGTCGTCCTCGCCCTGGATCGCCAGCACCGGGCGACGGATGCCGAGCAGATAGTCTTCGCGGATGTCCCAGCGCTCGAACCGGGGATCGAGCCAGACGTCCGCCCAGCCGTAGAAGGTCTTGCGCACATCGCGATGGTAGCGGCCGAGCCTCTCGGGCAGATCGGTCGTCTCGAACGTTTCCTTCGCTTTCCTGATCGAGTCGATGGATACCGGCTCGACGAACACGTGCGGCGCCATCGCTATCACACCGCGCACGGAATGGCCCGCCCCGGCGTGGATCAGTGCGATCGA
The DNA here is from genome assembly GCA_964407355.1 of uncultured Enterobacteriaceae bacterium. Taxonomy (GTDB): domain Bacteria; phylum Pseudomonadota; class Gammaproteobacteria; order Burkholderiales; family SG8-39; genus SCGC-AG-212-J23. Next base: position 20,880 of record CAYOVM010000029.1, on the reverse strand, counting down.
AGCGCCGTCGGAATGCCCGACCAGGATCGGACTGCGGATCCCGAGCTTCTCCAGCAGCTCCGGCAGCACCCCCAGCGCCTCGTCATGCATGAAGGTCGTGTCGCGCCGCTTTTCCTTCAAAATCTCGGACTGCCCGTAGCCGTAGCGGTCGTAGACGAGCGCGCGGCAACCGGTCGCCTGGGCGACGCGCGCCGGGAAATCGCGCCACTGCCGGACCGAGCCGAGTCCCTCGTGCAGGAACACCAGCGCCGGCTGGCCGCGCCCTTCGGCCCCTTGCCAGTCAGTCCGGTCCCCGAACCATTCATAGTGCAGGGAACGGTTCCCCGCTTGTACCGATGGCATGCGCGAAATTCTAAAGCTTCATCGGCTGCCAATAGCCCGTGAGCTCGAGGTAGCCCTGGCCGACCTGATTCCCGCCTTGGAACGCGCGAACCGCCCCTTCCCAGTAGATCGTGCCCGTGCTCGCTCGCGCGTCGAGCTCCTGGTCGTCCATGAGCGGCTCGAGACGCAATTGGCGTGCTTTCGTCTTGACGAGCATTGAGACCGGATAGTCGACCCCGGTTCTCGGCGATTTCCACCTCCTCAGGACTTCAAAAGAAACGCCGGGATCCGCGTAGTGGGTCGCGCCCTTCCTGTCTCGCATCCTGAAAGCCATCAGGGAGCCGCCGTCGAAAAGGTTGATGCCGCACCAGTCCCAGCCGGCGGCCTCCGGCGCGAGGTAGGCGCTCGACCATTCGTGGTCCAGCCAGGCGGTGCCTTCCACGTCTTTGCCGTTGACCTTGCCGACGACGTTCAGCTGCGGGCGGCTGTAGTAATAGCTCGCCTCCTGCGGCCGATGGCCCTTGCGGCTGAAGCCCGCTTCGCCCTGCAGGACGATGCTCCTCGCGAAAAAGCTCAGATCGAAATCGAGCTCCTTTCCCGGGATGCGCGCGTTGTACCGCTCGCCTTCCTGCTCCAGGCGCCAGTCGTCGATCCACACGCCGGTGCGCGTCTCCTCCGCCTCGGCGAGCGAGAACCCGGCGCGCGCGGCGCGCTCCTCGTGGACGAGCCGCCCGCGCTTCGGCTCGGCTAGCGCCGCATGCGCGAGAAGGATCTGTCGCGCAGTGAAGGCGCTCGGGTTGCGCGCATCGATCTCGGGGCTGAACCGGAAGAAGGTGATCTGGAAGCCGCCGGGACCGTCGAGCCAGCCGGTGATGTACCACCACTCCGTGCGGAAACCGGGATGGGCGCCATGGTCGCGCGGAAAGGAGAATTTGGGGTTCGGTTTGACTTCGCGATACTCGACGTTTCCCCGTGCAAGCAGCGGGAACGCGGTCAACCCTAGAAATGTCCTTCGCCTCACCAGTCTTCTTTCACCGCGCGCACGGGCTCGATGCCCATCGCCTCCCGGCCGGAAAGAACCGCGGTGACGATCGCGAGACCTATCAGGACCACAGTCAGGAGGGACAGGAATCCGTACGGCGGATGAAGCTGCATGCTCCAGTTGAACGACTGGCGGTTCACCACGTGCACCAGGATCAGGCTGATCGCGCCGCCCGCGGCGAGGCCCGCCGCCGCGCCGAGCGCCGCGAGCAGGCCGCCCTCCGCGGCGAGCATCGCGGCGACCTGTCCGCGCGTCGCGCCAAGGTGGCGCAGCACGCCGAGCTCCCGGCGCCGCGCGAGAACGATGGCGCCCAGGCTCGAGGACAGGCCGAACAGTCCGACCAGCATCGCGACCGCCTCCATCGCGTAGGTGATCGCGAAGCTGCGGTCGAAGATGCGAAGCGACCGGCGGCGCAGGTCCCCGGACTGCGCCATCTCGAGCTGCGCCGCGCCCGGCAGCGCGCGGATCGCCGCCATCGCGTCGGCGACATTCGCGCCCGGTGACAGCCACAGCGCGGCATCGCTCGCCCGCCGCTCGCCGGTCAGCGCGACGAAATCGGCGCGCTCGACGAAGATCGCGCCGTGCTGGCGCGCGTAGTCGCGAACCACGCCGGCGACAATGAACTCCAGGTTCTTTCCGCCGTAGGGAACGACTATTTTTTGCGAAGGATCAAAACCGAAAAGATCCGCCACCGCCTCGCTCACCCAGACCGCCGGAGGATCGCCCCGACGGCGCTCGTAGGTCGGGCCGACCACGGGAAATGCGCCCGCCACGCGGTCGCGCGCCACCAGCGCTACGGCCGGGCGCGAGGGGTCCAGCGCGATGCGCTCGCTTCGCAGGAAATCGGCGCGCGCCACCTGCGGCAGCGCCTTCAGCCGCTCCTCGAAGCCCGGCTCGAGGTAGCCGGTGTCCGGGTTAGGAGTGCGCAGATAAAGCTCGGCCGGCAGCACCGTGTCGAGCCAGTCGTCGACCGACTGCCTGAACGACGCCACCATCACCGCCATCGCCGCCATGAGCGAGAAGCTGGCGACGATCGCCGCGAGGCTGACGGCCGCCTGACCCGGGGCGCCGCGCAATTGCGAGACCGCCAGCAGGAACCAGGCCCTTCTCGTGCGGACGAATTTCAGCAGCTCGAACACGTGCGCCGAAACCCACGGCATCAACGCGATGCTTCCCACGAGGAGACAGGCGATCGCGGCGTAGCCGAAGAGCGGCAGCCCACCCACCGGCCCGAGCTGCGAGAGGCCGGCGCCGGCCGCGAGCAGCGCGAGGCCCGGCCAGGGCGGCGTCGCACGCTCGAACAGCGACTGCTCGTCGCCCGCCTTCAGCGCCCGCGCAGGCGCTCTCGCGGCGGCGTCGAGCGCGGGAAGAACCGCGCCCAGCACGGCAACCGCCAGCCCGCAAAGGAAGTACACGATGGCCCCCGGGACCGAGAAGCTCACTCGCGCAAGCACGCCGGAAAACGTTCCGGTTCCCAGATCGACGCCGATGACACGCGCCGCGAGGACTGCAAGAGCGAATCCCAGGCCGATGCCCGCGAGCGCGCCGACCACGCCGAGCGCCGCCGCTTCGAGAAGCACGAGGCGGGCGACTTCGGCTCTCCTCAGCCCGAGGACGCGGAGCAGCGCATGCTCGCCGCGCCGCCGCGCGACTTCGAGCGCGAGCGCCGAGAACACCAGGAAGCCGCCGGTAAAGAGCGCGACCATCGCGAGCACGTTCAGATTGACGCGGTAGGCGCGCGAAGGATATCCGCTCGCTTCCTCCAGGCTGTCGATCGACGAGACGAAAACGCCCGGCGGCAGCACCTCGGCGATGCGCCGGCGCATTTCGTCGCGATCGGCGCCCGGCGCGAGGCGAACGTCGAGCCGGTTCAGCTCGCCAAGCCGCTCGAGCCGCCATTGCACGGTCGCGATATCGCCGAGGGCGACGATCCCCTTCATCTGCACCACCCCCGCCACGTCGAGCTCTACCGTCCGGTGGCCGACGCGCAGACGCAGCTTGTCCCCCGTGGCGAGCGCCGCCGCGGCGGGCGAAAGCAGCACTCTGTCGGGCTCGAGCAACGCCGCGCGCGCCCCTCGCTCGACGAGGCCTTCCCGCAGCCCGCTGTCCTTCAGGATGTCGATACCGATGACGCGGATCGTGCGCTCCGAGCCCGCGACGCCCGCGTCCACCTCGAGCCGCGGCGTGACCAGCGCGACCCCCGGCAGGCGCGCCACCCGCGGGTACAGGGCTTCGGCAAAGCCGCGGCCGCCGCCGCGGATCTCGAGGTCGGCCTCGCCCGCGAGCTCGCGCACCGACGCGGCGAGCTCGCCGACCGCGGCGCGGTTGACGAGATGCACGCCGTAGCCGAGGGCGACTCCGAGCGCGATTCCGAGGACCGACAACAGCGCCCTGCCCCGCGCACGGTGCGCATTGAGAACCGCCAGAAGCCGCAGCATGGTGCGCAGAGCCTACTACGCCCGCCGCCCGAACCAGGGCCTGGGGTAACAACTTATTGCCGACGTCTAAATCAGACCGCCTTGCGGACGCGGGAGTCCCGCAGGTCTTCTTCTTCCAGCGCGGCGGGTACCGGCTCGCGCGCGAGCAGCCGCTCCAGGCGGTCGATGTGCCGGCCCTCGTCCGCGGCCATCTCGGCGGCGAAGGCGCTGACGGCGTCGTCCTCGACATTCTCGGCGACGTCGGCGTAGAAGTTCTGGGTGCGCCGCTCCGCGGAGATCGCGAGCTTCAGCACGTCGCGCACGCTCTGGGGCGCCGGCACCACGTCGCCGGCGGGCCCCATGTAGTGCCAGGCGTACTCCCACGGCGAAGGCTGGGGGAGGTTCGCGTGCTTCGTGCCGGAAGCGAGCAGCTCGTACTGCTCGCGCTCCTCCTTGCCGATAGCCTCGAACTCCTCGGCGAGATGGTCGGCGCCGGTCTCCCGCATGCAATGCGCGAAGACCTCGAATCGCTTCGTGGCATCGCGCTCCATGACGAGCGCGTGCGCATAAAGCTCTGGCAAGGTCCTCGGTAGCAGCCGTACGCCCATGTCCTCTCCGGTGCTCGTAACTTATCGCCGGGACGTTACGTGCGATGAGCGCGCCGCCGGTGCGTGCATGCCCCGATAGCACTGTCGGGTTGAATATTGCGCGGGGTGGCGAGGCCCTAGTCCTTCTGAAAACGAAGCCCGCGAGGCGGCAAAGAACCTGGCCAAACGTCCCCCAGGCAGGGCCAAAGCGCCCGCCGCAAACAGCTCCGCGCCGAAACGTATAATTCGGCAGGCCAACCCCAGAGGAACAACCGGTAATGGAAAAGTCCCAGGAAGAGCCGAGGCGGCCCAGCGCGCTGGACCTGCTGAAGAAGCAGGCCGACACGCAGCCGGTCCGCGAGAGCGCGGAGGCGGCGCGCGCCCGCATGACCGTCGAGCTCGACCAGGCCATGCGCGGAATCGACAAATATCTGGCGGAGGTCGTGCACCAGGTGAACGCGCTCGAGCCGGTCGTCGACTCGACCTACGAGCTGCTGTTCATCGGCCGCATCCCCAAGGTCCAGCTCTCCGGCGGCTTTGTCGACAGCCGCCCCAAGCGCATCGAAGGCCGGGACGTGTGCGAGTCGCTGTCGATCACCTACAAGGCCAAGCCGGCCGTGCCGGTGGGCATAAGCCTGTTCGGCGACGAGATCGCGCGCTGCACCGACCATCTGAAGAACCTGCGCATGGAGCACACGGTCGACGTCGAGCAGAAGAACGACTTCGGCCAGGCGCGCCGGGCCCGGGTCTCCGCCTGGGGGGCGATCAACTGCATCATCAACCTGCGCGCCGACTACGGCAGCTTTACCGTCGGCGTGGAGCTGATCAATGCGGGCCGCTTCGGGCGCCGCGAGGCGCGGCTCGGCGTGGCGCAGCTCAAGACCACCGCCGACGATCTCGCGCGCTATATCCTCGGCGCGGACAGCGATTTCGAAAAACTCATCGCGGCCGCGAAACCGGCGGGCGCGCCGCCCTTGCCGCGCTGAGGCGAGCGAGCGCCAGGCGCCGGAACGGCGCCTGGCCTGGACCCCGGCGGCTCAGAGGCCGGGCAGCTTGATGCGCGAGACCGTCCAGCGCGTCACGTCTTCTTCCGGCTCGTCGCCCTGGGCCGCGGTAAGCGCGATGGCGAGGTTGGTGACGAACAGCTCGTCGCCGACGATCACCGGGCTTGCCGGGAACAGCAGGCCCCTCGGCGCGCCGTCGCGGCCGATTCCCTTGAACGAACCGAGGCGCGCGACCACGCGGCCGTTCGCATTCAGCGCCACCACCTCGTCGTTCTGGTTGGCGGCGACCCACAGGCGCCCGAGGCGATCGAACACGATGCCGTCCGCGCCGTTGATGCTCTCGGCGAAAACCGAGACCGCCTTGGTGGCCGGATCGACCTTCAGGATCCGGTCGTCGCCGGTGTTCGCGATGAACAGCGCCGATTCGTCGGCGTTGAAGGCGAGGCCGTTCGCGCCGAAGGGCGGGAACCCGGCCGTGGCGAGCAGCGGGTCATGCGCCCAGATCTGCGCCACGCACGAAGGCGCGCAGGCGTTCGGGTTGGCGATGCGGAAGATCGCGCCCTGGAACGAATCCGAGACGTAGAGATTCCCCGCCTTGTCGAAGGTGAGCGCGTTGGGAACGCGCGCGCCGGTGCCGAAGTGGATGGTGTCCTGGCTGCCGTCGGGATTGCCGACAACGCGGTCGGCGGGCGCTCCGATCGCCGGAATGGCCGCCACGTCCTCGATCGCGGTCGAGGCATTGAAGTCGGCGGCGATGCGCTGGATCTTCGAGCCGGTGCCCACGAAATCGCCGACGTTGGTGATGTAGACCTTCCTGTGGACGCGATCGAACTCGAGACCGAGCAGCGGCGCCGGGCCGAAATCGCGCCGGGCGAGCAGCTCGCCGTTTCGCGAATAGCGCAGCAGCTCGTTCGGGGAGCCGCCGTCGAAGGTGCCGACATAGATGTCGCCGTTCGCCGGATTGGCGGCGATGCCCTCCGGAAACCGCACGTCGCCGGGCAGGGTGACGAAGTTGCGCACGACGCCGCCGGCGTTGCTCGAACCGTCTTCGTCGCCGGCCCAGGCAAGGCCGCCGATCAACAACAGGGAAATGACTGCTGGCAGAACTTTTTTCACGTCTCCCTCCTCAGGGTTGGCGCCGCCCGGATGAGAGCCGGGCCAGGCGGAAAAGCAGCGCTATGTAACGGTCCGAGCCTCGCCCTGTCAAGGTCTGCAAGAGGATGGCATCCCACCGAGCTACCGGCTATGATCGCCGCGGGAGATCCTGAAATTTCCGTGATCAAAAAGACGCTCGGCCGCTATAAGGTCATAGGTGAGCTTGGCCGCGGCGCGATGGGCGCGGTGTACCGTGCCGTCGACCCGCTCATCGAGCGCGAGGTGGCGATCAAGACCCTGCTGCCGAACCTGCCCGACGACGTCATGAGCGAGGTGCGGGAGCGCTTCATCCGCGAAGCGCGCTCGGCCGGGCGGCTCAACCATCCCAATATCGTCACCATCTTCGACGTGGGGGAGCACGAGGGCGTCGCCTACATCGCGATGGAGCTGCTCGAGGGACGCTCGCTGCAGCAGATCCTGCGCGGCCCGGAGCGCATGACATTCCAGGTCATCGCCGAGCTCGCCGCCCAGGTCGCCGAGGCGCTCGACGTCGCGCAGCGCTTCAAGATCGTGCACCGCGACGTGAAGCCGGCCAACATCATGGTCGACCCCTCGTGGCGGGCGAAGCTCACCGATTTCGGCGTCGCGCACCTGGAAACCTCGTCGATGACGCAGACCGGCGCGGCGCTCGGCTCGCCGAAATACATGTCGCCGGAGCAGGTGCTGGGCTTGCCGCTCGACCCGCGCTCCGACATCTTCTCGCTGGGCGTGGTGCTCTATGAGATGCTCACGCGGCGCACGCCCTTCGAGCGCCCGAACGACACCACGGTGTTCCCGATGATGCATCGCATCGCCGGCGAGCCGCACATTCCGCTGCGCCAGATCGACCCGTCGATGCCCCAGGCCTTCGAGCATATCCTCGTGCGCGCGCTCGCGAAGAAGGTGGAGCAGCGCTACCAGCGCGCGGGCGACATGGCGAGCGACCTGCGCAACCTCAAGACGCTCGACCCGCGCAAGATGGCGGCAACGCCGGCGCCGGGCGCCGCGCCGGGCCCCGGATCGGCGGCGCTCGGCCAGACGGTGCTCAATCCCGCGACCGCGGCGGCGCGCCCGCCCACCGCCGAGGAGCAGAAGCTGCGTGCCCAGCTCCTCGGCGAGATGGACAACTTCACCAAGAACTTCGAGCGGGAGGAGCAGGCGCGCATCCGCGCCGAGCAGGAAGCGATCGCCCGCAAGGAGGCGAGCCTGCACAGCTGGGGCATGTCGGAGGAGCGCAAGCGCGAGCAGTTCGAGCGCCAGCGCGAAGCCGCCGGCGGCCTGAGCCCCGATACCAGCCAGTCCATCGTGCGCCGCACCGGCGCGCTGGACGCGATCAGGAAGCAGTCGGCGCCGCAGGCGCCGAAGGAGGACAAGTCGGCGGCGCGCGCGAAAGCGGTCGCGGCGCTCGACGAGGGCCTGCGCGCCGCGCAGCAGTACCTGACGCGCCTCGTGCGCGAGCTCAACTCGGTCAACCCGACCTCGGGCCGCCCCTACGAGTTCGTCTACCTCGGCAAGCTGCCCTCCGTGAAGCTGTCGAACGCCACCATCAACGACACCGCCAACTACGTCGACGGCAAGAGCGTATTCGAGCAGCTCACGCTGCGCTTTCGCGTCACCCCGACCACGCCGGCGACGGCGAGCGTGGCAGGGGAAGACATCCTGCGCTGCAAGCAGTACCTCCAGTCGCTGCAGACCGAGTTCAAGGCGCAGGCAGAGGCGCGCAACAAGGCCGGGATGATCACCCGGGCGCTCTTCACGGTGAGCGGCTCGCTTCCCTGCGAGATCAACATGCGCGGCGACTACACCGCGATGGCGGTGCTGATCGAGCTCGTCAACGTCCGCCGCATCGGCCGCGTCCAGGCGCGTGTTCCCGCGGCGCTGATCGGCGAGGTCGTGGACGACCTGGCGCGCTACGCCATAGGCGTCGACGACGATTTCGAGAAAGTCCTGAAGTCGGCAAATAGTCCCGGCAAATAGTCCGCAACCCATCGGGTCATAGAGCGTAAATAGTCCCGCCGCTCGGACAAGCTTTCACAAGGGCCGCGCCCCCGCCCTATAGAATTTCCTCGCAAGGGGGGCTCTGAAGTGCAACAGACGCTCGGCCGTTACCGGATCGTGGGCGAGCTCGGACGCGGCGCGATGGGGGTCGTGTACCGCGCCGTCGACCCGCTGATCGAGCGCGAGGTGGCGCTCAAGACGCTGCTGCCCGATCTGCCCGAGGAGGTTCTCGGCGAGGTGCGCGAGCGCTTCCTGCGCGAGGCCCGCTCGGCCGGCCGGCTCAACCACCCGAGCATCGTCACCATCTTCGACGTCGGCGAGCACGAGGGCATCGCTTACATCGCCATGGAGCTGCTCGAGGGCCGCTCGCTGCAGCAGATCATGCGCGCCGGCGAGCGCCTGCCCTTCGCGACGATCGCGGACCTCGCGGCGCAGGTGGCCGACGCGCTCGACCACGCCCAGCGCTATTCGATCGTGCACCGCGACGTGAAGCCGGCAAACGTCATGGTCGACGCCTGGAGCCGCGCCAAGCTCACCGACTTCGGCGTGGCGCACATCCCGGCCTCGAGCATGACCCAGACCGGCGCCACGCTCGGCTCGCCGCGCTACATGTCGCCCGAGCAGGTGCTCGGCCAGCCGCCCGATCCGCGCTCGGATCTCTTCTCGCTCGGCGTGGTGCTCTACGAAATGCTGACCGGGCGCAATCCGTTCATGCGTCCGAACGATACCGCCTTCTCGCTGATGCATCGCATCGCCGGGGAGCCGCACCTGCCCCTGAGGGAGGCCGCCCCGGATGTGCCGCGCGGCTTCGAGCGCATCCTGGACCGGGCGCTCGCGAAGAAAGCCGAGAGCCGCTATCAGCGCGCCGCGGAACTGGCGAGCGACCTGCGCAACTTCAAGAGCCTCGGCGGCGGGACCGACGACACACGGACGCAGGCGGTGCCCTCCGCAGCGCGTCCCGGGCCGCGTCCCGCGGCGCCTGCCCCCGCCCCCGCCGCGCCTCAACAGAGCGGGCTCCTGACCGAGCTCGACAAGTTCGTCGAGGACTTCGAGCGCGAGGAGGAGGCGGTTAAGGAGAAGGTGGCGAAGGAGCAGGCCGCGGAGGAAGCGCGCCGGCGCGCGGCCGAGGATGCCCGGCGCCGGGAGGCTGAAGCGCAAGCCGCGGCGGCACGCAGGCAGGCGGAAAGCGCTCGCGCGAGCGCACCGGCCGCGGGCGATGCGCAGGACAAGCGTCGCGCGGCGCTCGAGCTCATCCAGAAGCGCGCCTCCGCGCGGGCCGCCGGGGAAAGCCCGGAAGCAGCGCGCGCCCGTGCCGTAAGCGAGCTCGACCAGGCGTTGCGCGAAGCCGACCGTTATCTGGCGGAGATCGTCGGCCAGATCAACTCCGCGCACCCTGAAACGGAGCGGCCTTACGATTTCCAGCACATCGGCCGGGTAGCGTCGGTCGCGCTCTCCGACGCTGCGGTCTACAGCCGGCCGGTCCGGGTCGAGGGCGTGGACGCCTGCGAGCAAATCAAGATGTTGTATCGGGCATCTCCGGCCCGGCCGCACACCGCGGCGCTGCAGGGCCAGGACATAGGCCGCTGCCTGGACTATCTGAAATCGCTCAAGACCGAGCACAAGGCGCTGATCGAGCAGCGCAACGATTTCGGCCAGCCGACCCGGGCGCAGATCACCGTCACCGGCCCGCTGCCTTGCGAGGTCAACCTGCGCGGCGACTACGCGAAGCTCGCCGTCTCGGTCGAGCTCGCCGACGTGCGCCGGATCGGCCGCTATCGCGGCGAGATCGCCGCCGGCGAGGTCGAGGCCGCCGTCGACGAGCTGGTCCACTACCTTCTGGGCGCCGACGACAAATTCGAGAAGCGCCTGCGCCGCGCCTAGCGCCTAGCGCCTAGTAAAATTCGCGGGTGAACAAGCCACAAGCGCCTTCCCCGAGCAACTTCATCCGCCAGATCGTCGAAGCGGACCTCTCCTCCGGCAAGCACGCGTCCGTCCGGACCCGCTTTCCGCCCGAGCCCAACGGCTACCTGCATTTCGGCCACAGCAAGTCGATCTCGCTGAACTTCGGCCTCGCGCAGGCCTACGGCGGCGCCTGCAACCTGCGCTTCGACGACACCAATCCCGAGAAAGAGGAGCAGGAGTACGTCGACGCGATCAAGGAGATGGTGAAGTGGCTCGGCTTCGACTGGCAGACCAACGAGTTCTACGCCTCGGACTACTTCGGCAAGCTGTACGAGTTCGCCGAGCGGATGGTGCAGCACGGCTACGCCTACGTCGACTCGCAGTCGATGGACCTGATCCGCGCCAACCGCGGCACTCTTACCTCGCCCGGGACCAATTCGCCGTTCCGCGAGCGCGAGCCGGCGGTGAGCCTCAAGCTGCTGCGCGAGATGCGCGAGGGCCGGCACGCCGACGGCGCCCACGTGCTGCGGGCGAAGATCGACATGGCCTCGCCCAACATGAACATGCGCGACCCCGTGATGTACCGCATCCGCCACGCGCCGCATCACCGCACCGGCCGCCAGTGGTGCATCTACCCGACCTACGACTGGGCGCACGGCACCTCGGACGCGATCGAGGGCATCACCCACTCGCTGTGCACGCTCGAGTTCGAGGACCATCGCCCGCTCTACGACTGGTTCAACGAGCGCCTCGCGGAGCTCGGTTTCTTCGACCGGGATCACCTGCCGCGGCAGATCGAGTTCGCCCGGCTCAACCTCACCTACGTGGTGCTGAGCAAGCGCAAGCTGATCGAGCTGGTCGAGCAGAAGCACGTCGAGGGCTGGGACGACCCGAGGATGCCCACGCTCGCCGGCGCGCGCCGGCGCGGCTACACGCCCGAAGGCTTCCGCACGTTCGCCGAGCGCATCGGCGTGTCGAAGGCGAACCAGCTCATCGATTTCAGCATCCTCGAAGACTGCATGCGCGAGCACCTGAACGAAGTCGCGCCGCGGCGCATGGCGGTCCTCGAGCCGCTGAAGCTGGTCATCGAGAATTACCCGGAGGGACAGGAGGAGTTCTGCGAGGTGCCGAACCATCCGCAGAAGCCCGATTGGGGCAAGCGCCAGGTGCCGTTCTCGCGCGAGCTGTGGATCGAGCGGGAGGATTTCGAGGAAACGCCGCCCAAGGGCTACTTCCGCCTGTTTCCGGGCAACGAGGTCCGATTACGCTACGGCTTTGTCGTGAAGTGCCTCGGATTCGATAAAGAAACAGACTCGGTCCGGTGCGAGTACTACCCCGACTCCAAATCCGGCACCCCCGGCGCCGACAAGCGCAAGGTGAAGGGCAACATCCACTGGGTGAGCGTGCCGCACGCCATCGGCGCACCGGTGCGCCTGTACGACCGGCTCTACAAGGTCGCGCAGCCCGACGAGACGAGCGACCTGAATCCGGAGTCGATGCGCAGGATCACGGCGCAGCTCGAGCCCTCGCTGAAGGAAGCGAAAGCCGAGGAGCGCTTCCAGTTCGAGCGCCACGGCTACTTCATCCTCGATCGCAAGGAGCGCGCGTTCAACCGCACGGTGACCCTGCGGGATAACTGGAAGACCTGAGTCGCCGGCCGTCGCTCGCCCGCGCGGTCAGTCCGAGCGCAGCACTTCCAGCAGCTTCTCGATCGAAAACGGCTTGCGCAGCGTGGCGTGCGCGCCGATCTCGCTGGCCACCGGCAGGTGGTCGGTGCGCAGCTCCGGCTTGCTGCCCCCGCCCGACATCGCGATGATGCGGATCTGCGGGAATTCCTTGCGGAAGCGCTCGATCGTCTCGAACCCGTCGGCATCCGGCATGAACAAATCCGTGACCAGCACGCGAGACGGATGCGCGCGCTGCACCTTGAGCGCCTCGGCTCCGTTTGCCGCGACGCGCACCTCGTAGCCCTCCTGCTCGAGCAGGAGCTTCATGGTGAGGCGCATATCCTCGTTGTCGTCGACCACGAGGATCCGCATGCTCCGCTGGGAATTGTTTTTTTCCATCCTGCAGATGAATTAGCAACAAGGATGCCCGCCACACTAAGTGTGCGGAACGCAAGCGTTTTTTCAGTCCCCTTCCTCGGCAGCGCCGCCCGAGGCGACGATGTCCTCCTGCCGGATCTTGTCGACGTTGAAGCGCTCGACCTTGCCGCGGATCGTCTTCAAGAGATCCTCGAGCTCCGGCGGCTCCTTCATGAAGCGCAACGGATTGCTGCGCGCGACCACGAACGTCTTCAGATACGGGCTCACGAAGCCCTTCGCCTTTAGCTTCTTCACCACCTCGGCCACGCGCTCGTCGAGCTCGAGGAGCATGGCCGCGATCTTCTCGTGCTCGCGCAGGGCTTTTTCCAGCGGCGCGTCCGAGAATTTCGTGAGCCGGCGCACGAAGGAGTTGTACACCGCGCCGCTGAAGCGCGGGCTCTTCTCGTAGCAAAGCCCCATCGTGACGAACGAAGGCTCTTCCAGGTAATAGGAGAACCGCGACTCGGGACGCTTCGGGTCTTCCTCGATCAGCCCCCTGAAGATGCGGATCACCTCGAGCGACTTGTCGCGCAGGTTGTGCGCCTTCTCGGTATTGAGGGCGAGGATCTGCCAGGCGAGCTCGCGCCTGGGCACCACGAGCGCGGTGATCGATCGCGCGCCGAGGCGCTTCATCGCCGCGAGGCGATGGCCGCCGTTCGGCGTCCAGAAGCCCTTCTCCGGCGCCGTGATCGCGATGATCGGATCGAGGAAGTAGCCGGTCTTGTCGAGCACGTCGGCGAGCCGCTTGTGGTGCATGTCCGAGACATCGCGCTGGAACGGCGTCGGCTCCACCTTGTCGAGCGGCAGGATGGCGGCGATCAGCGGGTTCTTGCCGAGCGGATCCTTGTACGCCGCAAGCACCACGCCGCCTTCGCGATGGATCCGGTCCTGCGTTTCCTGCTCGAAGCCGCCGGCGCCCTCGACCAGCGACTCCTGCGGCGTGAGTCCCCGCGTGCCCGCCTTCGCCTTGCGCGGGCGCTTCTTCGGCGCCGCCCGCTTCAGCAGGGATTTCGCCTTCGGTTTTTCAGTGCTCGCCATGGTTGGACGGACAATGCCTCAGGAAGGTCCGATTGTCACCCGGGCGGCTTTCTTTCCCACAGGACGACCCGCGGGATGCGGCTCGCGGTGAAAGCACCCAGCGCGGCGAGCGCGGCGGCGAAGAGGAAGGCGCGGTGAAAGGCGTGGATGACCTCGGGCAGCTCGAGCTGGGCGATACCGGCCCTGCCCACACCCTCGCCTGCCCCCTGCGGGATCAGGGCGAACACGATCGCGCCGAAGAGCGCCGCGCCGGCCGCCCCGCCGGTCGAGCGGGCGAGGCCGGCCATCGCGGTCACCGCGCCGAGCTTCCGGCGGCCGGCGACCGTCTGGACCAGCACCTGGGTGGTCGGCATGACGGTGCCGAAGCCCGCGCCGGTGAGAAAGCCGAGCGCGGCGATGAGCGCCATGCTGGGCGGCGCGAGGCCGAGGACGAGCAGCGCGGCGCTCGCGAGCGACATGCCGGCGACGGGAATCCAGTGCGGCTCGCCGGTGCGCTTGAGCACGCGGCTCGAGGTCATCGCGCCGGTCACCATGCCCGCTGTGAGCGGCAGGAGCAGCAGCCCGGAGAGCTGCGCGGTCACGTGATGCCCGACCTGCAGATAGACGGGGAGGAAGAACACCATCGCGAACAGGCACGCCGCGAAAAGCGCGATCAGCACCGTGGAGAGACCGATCGCCTTCATGCGCAGGAGATCGATGGGCAGGAACGGAGCCGGATGGCGGCTCTCGTGCCAATACAGCGCGCCGAGCGCGGCCGCCGCGAGCGCGGCGAGCGCGAGGCTCGGCGCGGAGAGCCAGGCGAAGCGGTGTCCGCCGGAGGTGAGCCAGAAAAGGAGCGCAAGCGCCGCCACGGCGAAGAGCGCGTGGCCGGGCACATCGGCGCCCGCGGCGCTCGCCGGATGCCGCTCGCCGCGAGGCAGGCGCAGCAGCCGCCACGCCGCGATCGCAGCGAGCGGGAGGTTCACCGCGAACAGCCAGCGCCAGCTGACGTGCGACACCACCAGGCCGCCGAGCACCGGGCCGGCGACGCTCGAGGTGGTGAAGACGAGCGCGAAATACGCCTGGTACCTCACCCGCTCGCGCGGCGCCACCAGCTCGCCGATGAGCGCTTGCGAGAGTGTCATCAGCCCGCCGCCGCCCAGACCCTGCAGCGCGCGCGCCGCGATGAGCTGCGGCAGCGTCTGCGCGGCCGCGCAGGCGAGCGAGCCGAGCGTGAAGACCGCGAGCGCGGCGAGCAGCATGTCGCGCCGGCCGTGCCGGTCGCCCAGCCGCCCGTACACGGGCGTGATCGTCGCCGAGGCGAGCAGGTAGCCCACCGCGATCCACGACGTATCGCGCAGGCCGCCGAGCGAATGGGCGATCGCCGGTGTCGCCGTCGAGAGCAGCGTCTGATCGACCGCCGCCATGAACATCGGCAGGAACACCGCCGCGAAGAGGTTGAGAAACTCTGCTCGGGTGACTGCGCTGGGTGTTTCGGCTTGCATGCGTTCGCTCAGACCCTCATCTGCGCCGGAAGCATTGTAGGCAGGCTCCTCGTCGAGCGGGCCTTAATGGCTGTATAATGGTCCGACAGGATTCTCAAGCTGCGAGTAGGCAGGCCTAAGCCGTAGTTGCGGTTCGCGCTGTGCTCATCTGGTAGTTCTCTCCTCCTTGATATTTCCGCAGAGCGCGCTCGCCTTCGGGTTCGCGCTCCAAATTTGGAAAAGGTATCGGACATGCGAGTGGCGAATCGGGTGGCGGATCGGGAAGAGCGCGACGTGACGGAGCGCGGCCGGGTGGCGAAATGGGGCAAGGAGCAGATCGACCGCCTCAGCACCATCGAGGTCCGCCAGCTCCTCGCCAACGCGGAGCGGCTGCAGGAAACGGAGATCGCGGCGATCTGCAACGCGCTGCTCGACGAGCGCCCGCGCGGCCGTCCGCCGGTGCGCAAGCCCAAGGCCAAGGTCGCGGCGGTCAAAGGCGGCGGATGAGCATTCCCACCGTCGAAGGCAGGCGCTTCAGCATCGGCAAGTACGACATCATCGCGCAGCCGATTCCCTACTCCGCGCACATGCTGCGCTACACGGTGTTCGTCGACGGCCGGCGCATCGGCGCTACGGCGAGCATGCCCAGCGAAGCCGACTGCCGCTTCCTCGAAAAACCGCCGGTCATCCCGCCGCTCGTGCCGTTCCAGGCCACCTACCGGCCCGGGCGCCCCAAGAAAGGCACGCCTCCGCGCAGCAACGAAGCGCCGCCCGCGCCGCGCGAGGAGCTGCCGCACGGCATCTCGCTGCCGCAGTCGACCGAAGAGCTTTAGCCGCGCGAGGGCCTGGCGCTTGCGCCGCAGCGGCGCTTATGCCCGGCTGAATTCCCGCAGGACCAGGTTGCGGGCGATGAACGCCTTGACCATCTCGTGGGCGCGATCGGTCTGCGGGCCCGGTTTGGCGACCCATTCGTGCTCGCAGCCCTCGAAGACGTGCAGCTCGCAATCGCCGCCGGCTTTGCGATACGCCGCGGCGAATTTCTCCTGCAGCGCCGGCAGCACGTTGTCGTCGAGCGCGCCCTGCATGATCAGGAGCGGGGGCAGCGTGACGCGCTCGCCCCGCTCGAGGATCGCCTGCGGGTTTCCC
This sequence comes from uncultured Enterobacteriaceae bacterium, assembly GCA_964407355.1. Lineage (GTDB taxonomy): Bacteria > Pseudomonadota > Gammaproteobacteria > Burkholderiales > SG8-39 > SCGC-AG-212-J23. Next base: position 4,744 of record CAYOVM010000029.1, on the reverse strand, counting down.
TCGTGGATCGAATCCCAGGGATTGAAGTAGGTTTTGGTGTTCTTGATCATCGCCTCGCGCTTCATCTTCTCCGCCTGCTGCCAGCGCGCGTGGGGATCGCTGATCGGAGAGCGCATCGCGGCATAGGAGATGCTCGCGTCCACGCCCGGCGCCTCGGCCAGGGGAATCGCGTTGTAGCGCGCGTCGCGGGGCCGCATCGCGAGCAATTCGGCGATGTGGCCGCCGGTGGAGCTGCCGAGCACGCCGAGCGACGACGCGTCGCCGTTCCAGCCGGCCGCTTTGGCCTTCAGCCAGCGCACGCCGTAGTTCGCGTCCTGGACCGAGGCCGGATACGGCGCTTCCGGCGCGAGCGTGAGATCGATCGCCACCACCAGCACGCCGCTCGCCGCCAGAGCGCGGTCCATCGGCTCGTTCGCGAAGCGGTCCTTGTTGTTCCAGGCGCCGCCGTGCAGGTCGAGCACGGCCGGGAACGGCCCCGCCCCCTGCGGCTGATAGAGGCGGGCCATCAGCGAGCGTCCGGCCGCGGTGCGGCGGAACGGGACTTCGCTGACCTTCACGTCGAACCGGGCCGCGGGGTTGTAGTTCGCCTTGATGGTGATTCTCCGATCGCTCAGGCCAGGTTCTTCTTGAAGAACGCCACCGTGCGCTCCCACGACAGCTTCGCCGCCGGCTCGCTGTAGCGCGGCGTCGAATTGTTGTGGAAGCCGTGCTGCGTCCCCGGATATTTGTGCATCTCGAACTTCGCGCCGGCCTTCTTCAGCGCGGCTTCGTAATCCGGCCACATCGCGTTGATGCGCTCGTCGTTCTCGGCGTAGTGGATGAGCAGCGGCGCCTTGATCTTGGGCACGTCCGCGGTCGGCGCGGCGGCGCCGTAGTACGGCACGCCGGCGTGCATGTCGGCCCCCATCGCGGTCGCGAGATAGTTGACCACGCCGCCGCCGTAGCAAAAGCCCGTCACGCCGAGCTTGCCGGTCGACATCTTGTGCGCCTTCACGAAGCGCGCGCCATTCAGGAGATCGGTGCGCAGCTTCGCCTGGTCGAGGCTCGCCTGGAGCTGGCGGCCGTCGTCGTCGTTGCCCGGATAGCCGCCGACCGGCCACAGGCCGTCGGGCGCGAACGCGAGGAAGCCTTCGACTGCAGCGCGGCGCGCGACATCCTCGATATACGGGTTCAGCCCGCGGTTCTCGTGGACCACCAGCACCGCCGGGAACGGGCCCTTTCCGGCCGGTGCGACGAGATAGCCGCGCATCGTGCCCGAGTTGCCCCCGGGCGAAGGATAGTTCACGTACTCCGGCTTGATCCGCGTATCGGTAAAGGAAACGGTCTGCGCTTGCGCGTAGCGCGGCAGCAGGGCCTGCGCCATCGCGAGGCCGCCCACCACCAGGGCGCTCGCGCGCATCAGGAACTCGCGCCGGTCGATTCTGCCGTGGCAGTACTCGTCATACAGCTCGAACACGCGCTGGTCGATTTGCAGTTGCGTCACTCCGGCTCCGGCGGCCTGCTCCATCACTTCAGACATTGGCGAGCTCCTCCTTTGGGAACGGCAGTCTGCTACATTCCCGGCCGTCTTCCAAGACGGGGCAAGCCCGCTGCGTATCCCTCATAATCGGCGGGATGAGCCAACCCGCCGAGGTAAGCTATCGCGTGGACGGCGCCGCCGGCCCCTGGGTGACTTTCGTCACCGGGATCGCCAACGATTATTCCATGTGGGACGCCCAGGTACCGGCCTTCGCGCGCGGCTTCCGCGTCCTGCGCTACGACTTCCCCGGCCAGGGCGGCACCCCGCCGAGCTCAGGCGAAGTCACGATCGATTCGCTGGTGAAGGACCTCGTCGCGCTGTGGGACCGGCTCGGCATCCGCGCAAGCCACCTTGTCGGCCTGGGTCTGGGCGGCGCGGTGGCGCAGGCGGCGGCGATCGGTCACCCGGGGCGCATAGACCGCCTCGTGCCCTGCTGCTGCCGCGCGCAGATGGTCCCCGACTTCGCCGCCTTGTGGCGCCAGCTCATCGCGACGGTGAAGGCGCAGGGCATCGAGCCGATCGTCGAGCCGACGCTCGAGCGCTGGTTCCCGGAGCCGTTCAGGAAGGCGAATCCCGAAAAGATGGATGCCGTGCGCAGGATGATCCGGCGTACCACCGTGAAGGGCTATCTCGACTGCGCCGGGGCGTTCTCCGGTCTCGCGCTCGAGGCGCGCCTGTCCCTGATAAAAGCGCCCACGATGTACGTCAGCGGCGCCGACGACCATCGTGGCGGACCGCCGCCGCTCATGGCCGCGCTCGCGGCGAAGGTGCCCGGAGCGCGCCACTTGTCGGTGCCGGAGGCCGCCCATATCGCTAATATTCAGAATCCCG
>CAYOVM010000029.1:0-2294 GCA_964407355.1 uncultured Enterobacteriaceae bacterium | reverse complement strand
GCGCGCCACTTGTCGGTGCCGGAGGCCGCCCATATCGCTAATATTCAGAATCCCGCGGGGTTCAACGGGATCCTTTTGGATTTTCTGAAGGAAAAAGAATGAAGAGCTTCCTGTATCTTTTTCTGTTGTGGACCAGCCTGGGCCTTGCCCAGCCTTATCCCTCGAAGCCGGTGCGCTGGATCGTGCCGACGGGCCCGGGAAGCGCCGTGGACGTGAACGCCCGGCGCGTCGCGCCGCGGCTCAGCGAGGCGCTCGGACAGCCGGTGATCGTCGAGAACCGGCCGGGCGCGAACAGCATGATCGGCGCGCGCGAGGCGGCGCGCGCGGCCCCCGACGGCTACACGCTCTACCAGGGGGTCGTGAACAACGCGATCAACGACGCGCTCGCCCCCGACCCCTGCTGCCTGCTCAACGACAAGCTGATCCCGGTGACGCGCCTCTACACCACGCCGCTCGTGATGGTGGTGAACCCCTCCGTGCCCGCGGGTACCCTCAAGGAATACGTCGCGCTCGCCAAAGCGAAGCCCCTGAGCGTCACCTACGCTTCCGGCGGCAACGGCTCCATCACCCAGATGATCGGCGAGCTGCTGAAGTTCAACGCCGGGATCCAGGTGCAGGAGATTCCCTACAAGGCGATCGGCGCGGAGCTTCCCGACCTGACCGGCGGCCACGTGCACACCGCGTTCCTCTCGCCGGTCGTGATCCGCGACCTCGTGCGCACGGGCAAGCTGCGCGGCCTCGCGGTCGCGGACCGCCAGCGCCTTGCGATCCTGCCGGATGTGCCGACCACCGCCGAGGCCGGCTTCCCGGGCGTCGAAGCGAGCGGCTGGAACGGCATCTTCGTTCCCGCCGGCACGCCGCCCACGATCGTCTCCAAGCTGCAGCAGGACATCGCGCGCGTGCTGCGCACCAAGGAGCTCCAAGACGAGGACGCCACGCTCGGCACCCACGCGGGCGGCGAGCAGCCCGAGCAATTCGCCGCCTACGTCCGCGCCGAAATCCGGAAGTGGGGCAAAGTCATCAAGGACGCCGGCATCAAGATCGAGTGATGACCAACGAATCCGCGTGGAAGTACAAAGGCGTGCGCGTGGTCCATGCGAACGAGCTCGACATCAACACCGCGCAGACGCCGGGCATGAACCGCGCGGCCGCCATCACGCATGCCCGCGCCGGCGCCGAGAAGCTCTGGGCGGGCACCGTGGTGATCCACCCGAAGGCGAAGACCGGCGCGCATCACCACGGCCCGGTCGAGAGCGTCATCTACGTGGTGAGCGGCAAGGCGCGCATGCGCTGGGGCGACAAGCTGGAGTTCGTCGCCGAGGCCGGTCCCGGCGATTTCATCTACGTCCCGCCCTTCGTCCCGCATCAGGAAATAAACGCGAGCGACACCGAGCCGCTGTCATGCGTGCTGTGCCGCAGCGGCCAGGAACCCGTGGTGGTCAACCTGGATATTCCGGTCGTCGAGAAGCCGGAAGAAGTGCACTGGGTGGACAACATCCACCCGGCGCCGAAGAAACCCTAGCGCGCCGGCCGCGGCGCGCAGGCGGCGCTACTCGATCAGGCTTGCGAGGGTCTTCGGATCCACCGGCTTGATAAGGTGGATCTCGCAGCCGCTCTTCAGCGCGCGCTCGCGGTATTCGTCCTGGCCGTAGCCGGTGACGACCACGATGCGCACCTTCTCGAGGCCGGGCTCGCGCTTGATCTGCTGCGCGACGGTGAAGCCGTCCATCCCGGGAAGCCCCAGATCCAGGAACACGATGTCGGGCCGCATGTTCTTCGCGATCGCGATCGCGGCGTAGCCGTTGATCGCGTGCTCGACGTGATGGCCTACGTCGCGAAGGAAGTAGGCGAGCGAGCGGCCCGCGTCGATATTGTCTTCGACGATCAACACGCGCCGGCTCGGTGTGGCCGTGCGAGTGGAATTGGATGACGGGGAGGTGCCGGAGCCCCCCTGTTTCTTCCCCGTCGACTCGATCAGTCCCAGCATTTCTGGAGTGTCCCGTTGGGCGTTTTTTTAAAACCTGCGCCGATTCTCCTAGTTGGCGGGTTACACCACAATCCCCGTCGCGGACATTTTCGATTTATCTCGCGCCGTCCGTGAGATTTTTGTGTAGTAAAAAGCGCGACGCGGCGTAGAGAAAACGCGACAAAACGCCCGTTTCGCACGTGGGCGGCGTGCGGGAGCGCGGATCATTTGTTCTTCTTCGCCCGGATCAACTGGTCGAGCTGGTAGCCGTCGTTATCCGTGTCGATCTGCACCCACAGCGGCAGGTGATCCGACATCTGATAGGTGA
>CAYOVM010000028.1:0-23268 GCA_964407355.1 uncultured Enterobacteriaceae bacterium | reverse complement strand
GCCGGCCTGATGACGTAGCCGCCCGACTTCTCGTCGGGCTCGAGCTTGATGAGGCCTTTCTTCTCGGCTTCCTCGAGGAGGTCGGAGAACGCACGGAAGCCGTAGTATGACTCGTTGAAACCGGGGTTCCTGCGCTTGAGCGCCTGCTTCACCATGGAGCCCCAGATCTTCTCCTCGGCGCCGCGCTCCGCCATGAGCGCTTCGAGCGTTCCGAGCATCAGATCGAGGCCTTCCTGTTTCTTGTCCCCGGACGCGCCCGCCGGCGTCGTTTCGGCACGCTTCCTGGTGACGCGCCGCTTCTGCTGCTCGTCCTGGCGCACGAGATCGTCGTAGTAGATGAACTCGTCGCAGTTGGCGACGAGGAGGTCCGAGCTCGAGTTCTTCACGCCCACGCCGATCACGGTCTTCGCGTTCTCGCGCAGCTTCGAGACGAGGGGCGAGAAATCGGAGTCGCCGCTGACGATGACGAAGGTGTCGACGTGCGCCTTCGTGTAGCAGAGGTCCAGCGCGTCGACCACCATGCGGATGTCGGCGGAGTTCTTGCCCGACTGGCGCACGTGCGGGATCTCGATCAGCTCGAACGACGCGCCGTGCATCGCCGCCTTGAACTCCTTGTAGCGGTCCCAGTCGCAGTAGGCCTTCTTCACCACGATCGAGCCCTTCGCGAGGAGGCGCTCGAGCACTTTCTGCATGTCGAACTGCGAGTACTTCGCTTCGCGCACGCCGAGCGCGACGTTCTCGAAGTCGCAGAAAACGGCGAGGCTGCGCGCTTCCTGGCCCGGCACCTTACCCGTCCTCGCGCGACTGTGGACCCTGCGGCGCGGCCGCGCCGCCGGCGCGCGTCGCATCGAGCCCGCGCGGGCTCGCGCGCCAGTTCTCGACCAGCGAGTAGCCCGCGGGCACTACGACCAGGGTCAGAAGGGTCGAGGAGATCATGCCGCCGATGACCGCAATGGAAAGCGGCGCGTTGGTCTCGGCGCCCGCGCCCAGCCCGATGGCAGCGGGGGCGAGCGCAAGAATGATGGTGAGCGAAGTCATGACGACCGGGCGCATCCGGATCGGGCAGGCGTCGCGCAGCGCGTCGTCCACGCTCATTCCCTGCTCGCGGCGCTGGTTGGTGAGGTCCACCAGCAGGATCGAGTTCTTGGCGACCAGTCCGATCAGCAGAACCAGCCCGATGCCGGAGTAGATGTTGAGCGAGTAGCCCGACACCCAGAGCGCCGCGATGCCGCCGACGATGCCCAGGGGCACCGCGAGCATGATGTAGAACGGCTGGAGAAAACTGTTGAATTGACTGGCGAGCACCATGAACAGCAGCACGAGCGCCAGCATGAAGGTAAACGTCGTCGCCGTGGCGGTCTTCTCGAGTTGCTCGGCTTCGCCGACGAACACCACCCGGTAGCCGATCGGCAGGTTCTGCGCCGCTGCGCGGACTTTTTCGATCGCCGCGCCCAGGGCGATGGTCGGCGTCGCATAAAACGTGGACGAGTACTGCAGGTCGAAGCGCCCGATGACCGCCGGTCCGAGCGCCTCGCGAAAGCGCGCCACGGAGTCGAGGCGCACCAGCTGTCCCTGGCGGTTGCGCAGATAGATCTTGGACAGATCGGCCTGCTGCTGGAACTCGCCCTCCTTCGCTTTCACGCGAATGTCGTAGCGCTCGCCGTCGCCCGGGTAGTCGTTGTATTTGGCGATGTCGATGCCGCCGGTGAGCATGCTGATGGCGAGCGCGACGTCGGAGGAGTTGAGGCTGAGGCCGGCGGCTCGCACGCGGTCGGGCTCGAGAATGAGCTGCGGCAGATCGAGCTGCAGATCGGTGTCCATGCGCCCGATCTGCGGGTCGGACTGCAGCCTCGCCTGCAGGTCGGCGGCGAGGCGGCCCATCTCCTGCAGGTTGGGGCCCTTCACGACGAACTGCAGCGGCTCCGAGCGCTGGCCCTGCACCAGCCCGAACGCGCGCGGGAAGGCGCGTGCGCCGGCAATCTGCGCCAGCTCGCGCCGCAGCGAGTTGATTACATCCGCCTGCGAGCGCTCGCGCTCGCTGCGCGGCTTCATGCGCGCCACCAGGTTCGCCTGGTTCACCTGCGCGGCCTGGCCCAGGCCGATCACGCCGAACTCGGTGACGATTTCGGGATAGCGCGAAGCGATTGCCTCGACCTCGCGCAGCTTGGCCTCGGTGTACTCGATGGAGGAGCCGAGCGGGGTGCGGATGCCGACCAGGAACCGGCCTTCGTCCGGCTGCGGCGCGAGCTCCCGCGGCAGGCCGCCGAACAGCGGAACGGCGCCGAGAAAGACGAGCAGCGCGCCGATCAGCACCGGCCCGCGGCGGCGCAACGCGAAATCGAGGCTGCGCCGATAGAAGGCCTCCGTTTTTTCGAAAAAGTGCTCGAGCGCCCAGTACACCTTGCCATGCTTTTCGGTCACGTCCAGGTAGCGCGAGCACAGCATCGGTGTGAGCGTCAGCGAGACGAACAGCGAGACCAGCACGCCGAACGTCACCACCACCGCGAAGGAGCGCAGGAACTGGCCGAGGATGCCGCTGACGAATACCACCGGCGCGAAGATCGCGACGAGCGAGAAGCTGGCCGCGATCACCGCGAAGGTCACTTCGCGGCTGCCGCTCACCGCGGCGGAAATCGCCGTGGCCCCTTTGTCCTCCTCGCGGTGGCGGTAGATGTTCTCCAGCACCACGATGGCGTCGTCCACTACGACCCCGACCAGCAGCAGCAGCGCGAGCAGCGTCACCGAGTTGAAGGTATAGCCGAAGAAGTACATCACGGCGATCGCGCCCATCAGCGATACCGGGATCGACGCAGCGATGATCAGCGTGGAGCGGAAGCTCTTCAGGAACACCCACACGATCAGCGCGGCGAGCAGCGTGCCCTCGAAAAGGTGATTCTTCAGCGCCGCGACCATGTCGCCGATGAACAGCTTGTCGTTCTGCACGATGTGCAGCTCGAGGCCCGGCGGCAGCTGCGGCCGGATGTCCTTCTCGATGCGCTCGAGAACCCGGTCGATGATCTCGACAGTGTTGGTGTTCGGCACCTTGACCACGCCGATGCCCACCGCCGGCTTGCCGTTCAGGCGCGCGAGCTGGCGGAAATCCGCGAGGCCGTCCTCGATCTCGGCGACGTCGCGCAGCCGCACCGGCGCGCCGTCCTTGTAGCCGACGATCATCGCCGCCAGGTCGTCGAGCTTGTGGAACTCCAGATCGATCTTCATCAGGTGCTCGGTCGAGCGCCCGACGAGGAAGCCGCCGGCGAGCTGTACATGCTCCTTGCCGAACGCCTCGCTGATATCCTGCGCGGCGACGCCGTACGCCGCCATTTTCCCCGGCTGCAGGTTGACGCGGATGGTGCGGTCGCGCCGCCCGCCGATGCGCACCTCGCCGACGCCGTCGACCGTCTCCAGCTGCTTCTTGATGACGTTGATGGCGTAGACGTTGAGCTGCTGCTGCGTGCGATCGCCCTGCAGCGCGGTCTGCAGGATGGCCTGCGTGTTGGTCTCGACCTTCGCCACCACCGGCGGATCGGCGTCCTTCGGCAGGCGCCGCACCACCTGATTTACCTTGGCCTGCACCTCCTGGAATGCGACGTCGATGCGCTTCTCCAGGACGAAAGTGATGACCACGGAGGAAGTACCGGGCGACGAGGTCGACTGGATGTGCTCGATGCCCGGCACGCTGTTGACCGCGGTCTCGATCAGGTTGGTGACGGCGGCGTCGATGATGTCCGGGTTCGCGCCCTTGTATACCGTGGTGATCGAGATCACCGGGAATTCAATGTACGGCAGCTTGTCGACGCCCATGCGCTCGTAGGCGATCGCGCCGAACAGCACCAACACGCCGCTCAGCATGTACGCGAAGACGTGGCGGCGGATCGACAGCTCGGACAGGGTCACCGCATCAGCCTTTTTTCGCGGCTCTTTCCATCTTCGGGTTTTTCTCGGCCGCTCCGGTTTCGGTAACCCCCGGCTTGCCAAGGGCCACCCTCGCGCCGTGGCTAAGGAAGCCGGCGCCGTCCGCGACCAGGGTCTCGCCGGCGGCGAGGCCTTTCACGATCTCCTGCATGCCGTTTTGGCGCAGGCCCGTCTCGACGATACGCTGCTGGGCGATTCCCTCCTGCACCACGTAGACCACCTTGCCGGCGGGCCGCAGCACCACGCTTTGCTCGGGCACCATCAGCGCTCCTTCGAGCGAGCGCGTGACGATGCGGGCGTTGACCGTCCCGCCCCCGCGGAACAGGTTGCCCTCGCCGCGGAACTTGACGATGGCATCGAGGGCACGGTTGTTGGCGCCCACGGTGGGCTTGATCTCGTCGATGCGCGCCTCGATCACGCGTTCCGGCGCGGCAGGGGGAGACAGCACTACTTTGAGGCCCGTGCGGATCCGCGTCGCCGCCGATTCGGGCATGAAAAGGTGCGCGCGCAGATCCTGGACGCCGACCAGCTTGAAAAGCGGGTCGCCCAGCTTGACGTAGTCGCCCACGGCGATGATCTGGGTCTCGATCTCGCCGTCGATCGGCGCCACTACGCGCGCTTTCGTCACGCTGCGTCCGGTGGCGTCGGAACGCGCCCTCGCGGCGCTCAGCTGCTCGCGCAGCGCGTTGCGCTGGGCGAGGGCGTCGTCGACGGCGTTCTGCGAGATGAACCCCTGGCTGACCAGCTTGCGCTGGCGCTCGAGCACGCGTTCCTGTTGCTCGAACAGGCTCGTCAACCGCCCGATCTCCGCCTTGTCGGCGCGCGACTGGATCTCGAAATCGACCGTGTCGATTTCGGCGAGCAGCTCGCCCTTGCGTACCTTCTTGCCGGTGAATCCGTGGACCCGGGTGATGCGGCCCGCAACCTCGGCGCCCACCGTCGGATCGATTACGTTCTCGAGGGTTCCGACGACCTCCTCATAAATCTCCAGCGCCCGGGGCTGCACGACCGTGGCGGTGACGACTACCGCGGCCGGTCCTTTGCTCGCGCTCTTGCCGGCCTCCTTCGCGCGGCCGTCGGAGATGAAGTAGGCCCCGATACCGGTCGCCACGAGGGCGACGAGCACCGCGCCCGCTGTAAACAGACGGCGGCCGGCTTGGGTCACTTGTGGCTGAATCTAGTCATCTGTGCGACGACTAGTTTACCGGGGAGGCCCGTTTCCTGCGGCTCCCGGTCATTCCTTGACGTGTTCTTCCAAAGCGAACAGCTCTTCGACCGATTCGCGGCGGCGCACCAATTGCGTCCTGGCGCCCTCCACGAGCACCTCGGCGGCGCGCGGGCGCGAGTTGTAGTTCGAGCTCATCACCATGCCATAGGCGCCCGCGGACATGATCGCGAGGAAGTCGCCTTCGCGGGCCGCGAGCTTGCGGTCCTTGGCGAGGAAATCGGCGCTCTCGCAAACCGGTCCTACGACGTCATAAACACTCGCTGCAGCGCCGGATTGCGGCTCCCGCACCGGCCGCACGTCGTGCCAGGCGCCGTAGAGCGGCGGACGGATGAGATCGTTCATCGCGGCGTCGACCACCACGAAATTGCGCGTCGCGCCCGGCTTGACGTATTCGACGCGCGCGAGCAGCACGCCCGCATTGCCGACGATGGCGCGGCCCGGGTCGAGCACCAGCGTCTTCTCGCGCTTTCCGAGCGCGGCCAGCGCGCCGGCGACGAACGCGGCGATGGGCTGCTGGGCCTCGTCCTTGTAGCGGATGCCGATGCCGCCGCCGACGTCGACGTGCTTCAGCATCACCCCCGCCGCCTCGAGCCGGTCGACGAGCGCCACGAGGCGCTCGGCCGCCGCCACGAACGGCGCCGGCTCGGCCTGCAGCGAGCCGATGTGGCAGCCGATGCCCACCACTTCGATGCCGGGCATGCCCGCAGCGCGCCGGTATAGCCGCTCGGCGTCGGCGTGCGCGACGCCGAATTTGCTTTCGCTGAGGCCGGTCGAGATATAGGGATGCGTCCTCGCGTCGATGTCCGGGTTGACCCGGAACGCGATCGGCGCGCGCTTGCCGAGCCGGCCCGCGACCGCCTCGATCCGCTCGAGCTCGGCTTCGGACTCCACGTTGATGCAGCCGATGTTCTTCTCGAGGGCGAGCTGGATTTCCGCCGCGCTCTTGCCCACGCCGGAGAAGAGCGTCTTGCGCGGATCGCCTCCCGCGGCAATGACGCGCGCCAGCTCGCCTCCCGAGACGATGTCGAAGCCGGCGCCCAGCCGCGCGAGCAGGCCGAGCACGGCGAGGTTGGAATTGGCCTTCACCGCGTAGCAGATCAGCGCGTCGCGCTTTCCCGCCGCTTTCGCGAACTCGAGATAGGCCTGCTCGATCGCCGCGCGCGAGTAAACGAAGCACGGCGTTCCGTAGCGGCGCGCGATCTCGTCGAGCGGCGCCTGCTCGGCGCACAGCGTGCCGTGGCGATAAGTGAAGGACATGCGCTACTTCCCGCTGCTGCCGTTGCGCTCGGATCCCTGCGGCTCATCCTTGGGATAGGGCACGGGCTTGTACTCGCGCGCTCCGGGGGGCTTCACGCCGGGCGGCGGGTTATCGCGCAGGTAAAGGGCACCCTTCTGGCCGCAACCTACTGCGGCAAGCGATACTGCGGCGCCAAAAATAAGCGAGCGCATGGCCCGGAAAACCTGTTGTGAAAAGCTAGAATTCCATGTTAGCACGCGGGTTTACGGATGGTTAGCACGCGGGTTTACGGATGATTTTCGGAGCATGACGGCCCCCCTCACTCAGGCGGATTTCGAGGCGCTCGCGGACGCGGCCCTGGAGCAGATCCAGCTCGCGCTCGAAGCGAGCGCAAGCGACGCCGACGTGGAATCGAAAGCCGACGGCGTGATCGAGCTCACCTTCGAGGACGACTCTCGAATGGTGATCAACCGCCACGGCGCCGCGCGCGAGATCTGGGTCGCCGCGCTTTCCGGTGGATTCCATTTCCGCTGGGACGGCACGGCCTGGCGCGATACGCGGGAGGGCACGGAGCTTTTCGCCGCCCTGTCGAAGCTGGTCTCGGCGCAGGGCGGCACACCGGTCGTGCTCGCCTCTCAGTCTGCGCCGCGACGCTAGTTCGTCGGCCCCGGTAGTCCCGGCCCCGGTATTCCAACGAGCGGCTGCGCGGGAACGGGTGGCCGTTCCGGCTCCGGGGGCGGCGGCGGGTTCAGCTCTTCGGGCGGCGGCACCGCCTCGCGATAGAAATACTCCTGCACCACCTTCAGGTCGCCTGGAGCGCCCGAGAGCGGCCCCAGCGGCACGCTGACGATTCCCGGCGGCGGCGTGCGGGGCGCTTCGGGCACGTCCTTCAGCGCTTTTTCCATGTAGCCGACCCAGATCGGCAGCGCCACGATGCTGCCCGTCTGGTTCTTGCCCAGCGTGCGGGGCTGATCGAAGCCGACCCAGGCGATACCGACGAGGCTCGGGTGGTAACCGGCGAACCAGGCGTCCACGAACTCGTTCGTGGTGCCGGTCTTGCCTGCGAGATCGCTGCGGCCGAGGCGCGCGGCGCGCGCGGCGGTGCCGTAGCGGGTCACGTCCTGCATCATGTTGTCCATGATGAAGGCGTTGCGCGCATCGAGGACCCGCAGGTTCTCGTCGCCGGCGCGCCGCGGGTCGGCGAGCGCGATCGGATTGCCGCGATCGTCGACGATCTTGTGGATGAAGTACGGCTGCACCAGGTAGCCGCCGTTCGCGAAGACGCCGTACGCGCGGGCCATCTGCCAGGCGGTGACCGAGCCCGAGCCCAGCGCCATGGTGAGATAGGGCGGGTGCTTCTCCGCTTCGAACCCGAAGCGCGTCACGTAGTCCTGGGCGTACTTCGGGCCGATCGCCTCGAGAATGCGGATCGACACCATGTTCTTCGACTTCGCGAGGGCGCTGCGCATGCGCATCGGGCCTTCGAACCTGCCGTCGTAGTTTTTCGGCTCCCAGCGCTGGCTGCCGGTCTGCTCCGCCTCCAGCACCACCGGCTCGTCCGGCACCACGGTCGCGGCGGTGAAGCCCTTCTCGAGCGAGGCCGAATAGATGAACGGCTTGAACGCCGAGCCGGGCTGGCGCCAGGCCTGCGTCACGTGATTGAACTTGTTGCGCCAGAAATCGAAGCCGCCGACGAGCGCATGGATCGCGCCGTCCTGCGGATCGAGCGCGATGAACGCCGCCTCGACTTCCGGCAGCTGCAGGATGCGCCAGGCCTTGCCCTCGTACTGCACGCGGATGAACGCGCCGCGCCGGATGCGCCGCTGCGGCGGCGAGGCCTTCGCGTCGAGGGCGCGCGCCGCGAAGCGCAGGCCCTCGCCGGTGATGGTGATTTTCTCGCCGCTGCGCAGCGCCGCCTCGACATGCTTCGTGTCGGCGGCGAGCACGACCGCCGCGAGCACGTCGTCGCTGTCCGGGTGGTCGGCGAGCACGTCGTCGAAGTCGTCGTCGTCGACGCTCGGCGGCAGCTCCTTGTAGCCCTCGGGGCCGCGGTAGCCTTGCTGGCGGTCGTACTCCAGGACCGCCTTGCGCAGGTTGAGGTAGGCCGCCTCCTGGTCCGCCTTGCGGATCGTGGTGTAGACCCGGAAGCCGCGCGTATAGACGTCGTCGGGATAGTGCTCGGAGAGCGCCTGGCGGACCATCTCGGCCGCGTATTCCGCGTGCAGCGAGTACTCGTTCGTCTCGCGTTTCGCCCGCAGCGGCAGCTTCAGGGCTTCGTCATGCTGCTCGGCGGTGATGTGGCCGAGCTCCTTCATCCGGCGCAGCACGTATTGCTGGCGCTGCTTGGCCCGTTGCGGGTTCGCCACCGGGTTATAGAGGGAGGGCGCCTTGGGCAACCCGGCCAGCATGGCGATCTCGGCCGTGTTCAGCTCGCCCAGGGCCTTGCCGAAGTAGATCTGCGACGCCGCGCCGAAGCCGTAGGCGCGCTGGCCGAGATAGATCTGGTTGATGTACAGCTCGAGGATCTGGTCCTTGCTCAGGCTGTGCTCGATCTTGAAGGCGAGCATCGCCTCGTACAGCTTGCGGTTGAGCGTCTTCTCGGAGGACAGGAAAAAGTTGCGCGCCACCTGCATGGTGATGGTGCTCGCGCCCTGGCGCCGGCCGCCCGCCACCAGGTTGGCGTAAGCGGCGCGCATCACGCCGACGTAGTCGATGCCCGCATGCTGGTAGAAGCGCTCGTCCTCGGCCGCGAGGATCGCCGCCTTGAGCTGCGGCGGGACCTCCTCGATCGACACCACGGCGCGGCGCTCTTCGCCGAATTCGCCGATCAGGACGCCTTCGGCGCTGTACACCCGCAGGGGGATCTTCGGCTGGTATTCAGTCAGCGCCTGCAGCGAAGGGAGGTTCGGAAATGCGAGGGCGATGACCAGCCCGACTACGAGCAGCCCGGCGGCGACCAGGCCTGCCAGCACTGCCAGCGGAAAGGCAAGAAAACGGAGCCACATCAAGGGATTTACACCTCTGGCGGAGCGTTGTTGCAGTAGCCGCAGCAACCGTAGCATGATAACCCGCGACCCCCTGTGGAAGATTAACTAGACACCGGGAGGGGTTGTTGCTAGCATTTAACGCGAATTCTACGTATCGCGCCTAAGAGCCGATACACAAAGGGAAATAAATGGAGTTCGACCTTTTCAAGGCAAAGGCGCCGCCTCTGTTCGGGCTGGATATCAGCTCGTCCTCGGTGAAGATGCTCGAAATCGTCGACGCCGGCAAGGGCATATATCGCGTCGAACGCTACGCGATCGAAGCGCTGCCGCGCGAGGCTGTCGTCGACGGAAACATCAGCAACCTCGAAGCCGTCACCGAGTCGGTGAGGCGCGCGCATAAACGGCTGGGCACACGGACGAAGCACGTGGCGATGGCGGTGCCCTCGGGCGCAGTCATCACGAAGAAAATCGTGGTCGCGGCGACGCTGCGGGAAGCGGAGCTCGAAGTCCAGGTCGAAGGCGAGGCGAACCAGTACATCCCGTTCGCGCTCGAGGAAGTGAATCTCGACTTCCAGGTCATTGGACCCTCGCCCACCAGCCCCGACGAGCAGGAAGTCCTCATCGCCGCCACCCGCAAGGAAAAGGTGGAGGACCGCGTCGCGGTCGCCGAGTCGGCCGGGCTGAAGGCCCTCGTGATGGACGTGGAGTCGTTCGCCCAGCAGGCGGCGCTCGGCCTGGTGGTGCAGCAGCTTCCCGGCGCCGGCAAGGACCAGAACATCGCCGTGGTCGACGTCGGCGCGAACGTGATGAACGTGAGCGTGCTGCGCAACGACCAGTCGGTCTACACGCGCGAGCAGGCGTTCGGCGGCAACCAGCTCACCCAGGACATCATCAGCCGCTACGGCATGAGCCCGGAAGAGGCCGAGAACGCCAAGCGCTCGGGCGGCCTGCCCGACGACTTCGAGGCGGAAGTGCTTCGCCCGTTCATGGAGAACCTGTCGATGGAAGTGCAGCGCGCGCTGCAGTTCTTCTTCACCTCCACCGCCTATCACAGCGTCGATCACATCCTGCTCGCCGGCGGCTCGGCCGTGATTCCCGGCCTCGACGAGATCGTCAACGCCCGCGCCCAGGTGCCGACCAGCGTCGCCAATCCCTTTGCCGCGATGCAGACCGCGCCGCGCATCCAGCTGAAGCGGCTGATGGCCGACGCGCCCTCGCTCATCGTGGCCTGCGGGCTCGCCATGCGGAGATTCGATCCGGTATGAGCCTGATCAACCTGCTGCCGCACCGCGAAGAGCGCCGCAAACGCGCGCGCCAGCATTACTTCGTCGTCGCCGGCGGCACCGTCGTCGTCGGCGTTCTGATCGTGGGCCTGATGCACACGTTCTACGCGGCGAAGATCGAGAGCCAGAACGACCGTAACCGGTTCCTGAAGAACGAGATCGTCAAGCTCGACAAGGACATCGCCGAGATCAAGAAGCTGAGGGATGAGATCCAGGCGCTGCTCGCGCGCAAGCAGGTGATCGAGACCCTGCAGGCCGACCGCGCGCAGACGGTGCACCTGCTCGACGAGCTGGTGCGCCAGATGCCCGACGGCGTGTACCTCAAGGCGGTGACGCAGAAGGGCCTGCGCGTCAACCTGCTCGGTTACGCGCAGTCGAACGCGCGCGTGTCGACGCTGATGCGCAACATCGAATCGTCCCCCTGGCTCGAGGCGCCGGAGCTGGTCGAGGTCCGGGCGGCGAACGTGGAGAAGCGACGCGTATCGGAATTCAACATGAACCTTTCGCTCAAGCGCGTCGCCGGCAAGGACGACGCCAAGGGCGCGAAGGGCGCCAAGGACGCGGGCAAGGCGCCGGCCAAAGCCCCCGAGAAGAAGGGATAAGCCATGGCGATCAATTTCAACGCGATCGTCGAGGAATTCAAGCGCACCAACTGGCAGGACCCGGGCACCTGGCACGTCGCGCCCAAGCTGGTGGTGCTGGCGGCGATCCTCATCGGCCTGCCGGTGGCGGGGTTTTTCCTCGATACCCAGGGGCAGATCGAGGACCTCGAGCGCGGCGCGAACGAGGAAGTGAAGCTCAAGGACGACTATCTCGACAAGAAAAAGCAGGCGGTGAACCTCGACCTGCACCGCCAGCAGCTGCGCGAGATCGACACCCAGTTCGGCGCGCTGCTGCGCCAGCTGCCGAACAAATCCCAGATGGACGCGCTTCTCGTCGACATCAACCAGGCGGGCCTCGGCCGCGGCCTGCAGTTCGATCTATTCAAGCCCGCGCCCAGCGAGAACCAGCGCGAGTTCTACGCCGAGCTGCCGATCACGGTGAAGGTGGTGGGCACGTACCACGACATGGGCGCCTTCGCGAGCGACGTCGGCCAGCTGTCCCGCATCGTTACGCTCAACGACGTCGCGATCCAGACGGGCAAGGACGGGGTGCTGACCATGGACGCCACCGCGCGCACCTTCCGCTACCTCGACGACGAGGAAGTCGCCGCGCAGCGCAAGGCCTCGGCGAAGAAGGGCCCGGCCAAGAAATGAGCGCCCATCCGACCGACGCAGCGCTGAGGGCGCTCTGCCTCGCCGCCGCGGCGGCGCTCGCCGTCTCGCTCGCCGGCTGCGGCGGCGAGGAGCACCGCGAGCTGCAGGCCGAGCTCAACGCGCTCACCAAGGACGTCCGCGGCAAGGTCGATCCGCTGCCCCAGGTGCGGCCCTACGAGCCCGTGCCTTATACGGCGGAATCGCAGATCGACCCGTTCCGGCCCGAGCGCATCGACGTCGCGAAGGCCGGCGTCGCGGCGAGCGCGAGCAAATTCGCGCCCGATCCGAACCGGCCCAAGGAGCCGCTCGAGGCGTTTCCGCTCGAGTCGATCCAGATGCTCGGCACGATCACGCAAAGCCGGGAAACCTTCGCCCTGGTGAAGGCCGGCCCGAACCTGTACCGGGTCCGAAAAGGCAACTACATGGGGCAGAACTTCGGCGTCATCACCAGCATCGACGACGCGCAGATCAGCCTCAAGGAGCTCGTGCAGGACGCCGGCGGGGACTGGGTGGAGCGCTCCAGCGCGCTGCAATTGGTGGAGGCAAAACGATGAAAACAAATAAAACCTTCTACACCGCTTTCTACTCCGCTGCGCTGTGGCTCGCCGCCGCGGGAATCGCGGCCGCGCAGACCAACAGCATCGAGGCGTTCGAGGTGACGCAGCAGGGAGACAAGGTGGTCGTGCGCATCACCACCAAGGAGCCGCTGAAAAGCGTGCCGCCCAACTTCTCCACCGCGAGCCCGGCTCGCCTGGTGTTCGACTTCCCGAACAGCGTGAACGCGCTCGGCCGCGCGGCCCAGGAAATCGGCCAGGGCGACCTGCGCAGCATGAACGTCGTGCAAGGCGGCGACCGCACCCGGCTGGTGCTCAACCTGCGCCGCTCGGTGCCGCATGACGCGAGCATCGACGGCCGCACCGTCGTGATCAATTTCTCGGCTCCGGCGGTCGCGCAGGCAACCCCCGGCGGCGCCCAGCCGGCGCAATTCGCCGAAGGTCGCGCCGACGCCAGGCACGCCGTGCGCGAGGTCGATTTCCGGCGCGGCCGCGCCGGCGAGGGGCGCGTCATCGTCGATCTCTCGGACACGAATACCGGCATCGACATCCGCACCCAGGGACCGAACATCATCGTCGAGTTCCTCAAGACCTCGCTTCCCGAGAACCTGCGCCGGCGGCTCGACGTCACCGACTTCGCCACGCCGGTCGACGCCGTGAACGTGTTCCAGCAGGGCGAGAACGTGCGCATGGTGATCGAGCCGAAAGGTCAGTGGGAGCACAACGCCTACCAGTCGGACACCCAGTTCGTGGTCGAGGTCAAGCCGGTGGTGCTCGACCCTTCGCGCGCCACCCAGAAGGGCCGCTACACGGGCGAGAAGCTCTCGCTCAACTTCCAGAACGTGGAAGTGCGCGCGGTGCTGAACGTGATCGCGGACTTCACCGATCTCAACATCATCACCAGCGACACCGTCGCCGGCAACATCACGCTGCGCCTGAAGGACGTGCCCTGGGACCAGGCGCTCGAGATCCTGCTGCAGACCCGCGGCCTCGACAGCCGGCGCAGCGGCAACGTGATCTGGATCGCGCCGCGCGACGAGCTCGCGACGCGCGAGAAGCTCGCGCTCGAGGCGGCGCAGCAGATCAACGACCTCGAGCAGACGCGCACCGAGTCGTTCCAGATGAACTACCAGAAGTCCGCCGACGTGGCGAAGCTGCTCGCCGACCCGGCGCAGCGCCTGCTCTCCAAGCGCGGCAGCGCGGTCGTGGACGCGCGCACCAACACCCTGTTCGTGCAGGACACGCCGAGCCGCCTCGACGAGGTGCGCAGGCTCCTCGCGAAGATCGACGTGCCCGTGCGCCAGGTGATGATCGAGGCTCGCATCGTCGAGGCCAACGACGCGTTCAGCAAGAACCTGGGCGCGCGGCTCGGCCTGCTCGAGTTCGGCCGGCAGCCGCGCGCGCCTCTTGGCGCCAGGGCCGGAGTAAATGCAAACATCGGCGCCGAGATCGTCAATACCGGCCAGGCGCAGGGAACGGTGATCGGCACGCCGCTGATCAACAACAACGGCCTGAACTCGAACCTTCCCGCCAGCGGCTTGAACGGCTTTCCGGCCGGGCAGGTCGCCTTCCTCCTGTTCAACCAGAGTCTTAGCCGCCTGCTGAGCGTCGAGATCTCCGCGGCCGAGGCCGACGGCCGGGGCAAGATCATCGCCAGCCCCCGGGTCCTCACCGCGGACCAGGTCGAGGCGCTCATCGAGCAGGGCACCGAGATTCCCTACCAGCAGGCGACCTCTTCGGGTGCGACCGCGGTCTCGTTCAGGAAGGCGAACCTCTCGCTGAAGGTGAAGCCGCAGATCACGCCCGACGGCAACATCATCATGACGCTCGACGTCAACAAGGACCAGCCGGGCGCGGCGACCGCGGCGGGCCTGCAGATCAACACGAAGCACGTGAAGACCGAGGTCCTGGTGGAAAACGGCGGCACCGTGGTGATCGGCGGCATCTTCGAGCAGAACGACCGCACCGACGTCACCAAGGTGCCGTTCTTCGGCGATCTGCCCTACCTCGGCTGGCTGTTCAAGAACAACACCACCAGCAGCTCGAAGACCGAGCTGCTGGTCTTCATCACGCCGCGGATCGTCCACGAGCGGCTGAATATTCGCTGACCCGCGGCGCCACGGCGCCGCGGTCCTTCGCTGAGCGGTACTAACGGCCGGGTCCCCCGGCCGTTTTTGTTTCTTGCGGCTGTTTTGTTCCTACAATGCCGGGAATGAGCGGGTATCCCAACGTCTATCTCGTGGGCATGATGGGCGCCGGCAAGACGACCGTCGGCCGGCTGCTCGCGCGCCGCCTGAGGCTGCGCTTCGTCGACTCGGACCACGAGATCGAATGCCGCTGCGGCGTGAAGATCCCGGTGATCTTCGAGCTCGAAGGCGAAGCCGGGTTTCGCAGCCGCGAGTCGCAGACGCTGGCCGAGCTCGCCAAGCTCGACGGTATCGTCCTCGCCACCGGCGGCGGGGCGGTGCTCAGCGCGCTGAACCGCGAGCGGCTCGCCGAAGGCGGCACGGTGGTCTACCTGAGGGCGAAGCCCGAAGACCTCTACCGGCGGCTGCGCCACGACCGCAACCGTCCGCTGCTCGCCACGGCCGCGCCGCTTGACCGGCTGCGCGAGCTCTACGCCGAGCGCGACCCGCTGTACCTGGAGATCGCGGACGTCGTCGTGGAAACCGGCGCCCAGAGCGTGCAGACGCTGGCGCGCGGCCTGCTCGAGAAGCTGGAGGAGCGATGGAAAACCTCCGCGTAGCCCTGGGCGAGCGCTCGTATCCGATCCATCTCGGGGCCGGGCTCATCGACTCGGCCGAGCTCTATGCGCCGCATCTGGCGGGCGGCACGGCCGCGATCGTGACGAACGAGGTCGTCGCGCCGCTTTACCTCTCCCGGGTGAGGGCGGCGATCGTGAGCGCCGGCGCCCGCGTCTCGGCCATCGTCGTGGAGGACGGCGAGCAGGCGAAGCGCTGGGAGAACGTGGACCGGGTCTGCGACGCGCTGCTCCAGGCGCGCTGCGGCCGCGACACGCTGCTCGTCGCCCTCGGCGGCGGCGTGGTGGGCGACCTGGCGGGCTTCGTCGCGGCGGTCTACCAGCGCGGCATGCCGTTTCTGCAGGTGCCGACGACGCTCCTCGCGCAAGTGGATTCCTCCGTGGGCGGCAAGACCGCCATCAACCACGCGCGCGGCAAGAACATGATCGGCGCCTTCCACCAGCCGCGCGCCGTGATCTGCGACGTGGCGACGCTCGATACGCTGCCCGAGCGCGAGCTGCGCGCCGGCCTGGCCGAGGTCATCAAGCACGGGCTCGCGCTCGACCTGCGTTTCGTCGAATGGCTGGAAGAGAACGTCGAAAAGCTGCTCGCGCGCGAACGCGCCGCCCTCACGTATGCGGTGCGGCGCTGCTGCGAGCTCAAGGCGGGGATCGTCGCCGCCGACGAGCGCGAGGCCGGCGAGCGCGCGCTGCTCAACTTCGGCCACACCTTCGGCCATGCCATCGAAGCCGGCGCCGGCTACGGCGTCTGGCTGCACGGCGAAGCGATCTCGGCGGGGATGGTGATGGCCGCCGAGCTTTCGCGGCGGACTGGCGCGATCAAGGAAAAGGACGTAGCGCGGGTGCGCTCGCTCCTGAGCCGCGCCGGGCTTCCGGTCAAAGGGCCGGCGATGGCTCCGGAGCAGGTCATCGAGCTGATGGCCTCCGACAAGAAGAACGCCAAGGGGAGAACCCGGTTCATCCTGCTCGACGCGCTCGGCCGGGCCGCGCTGCCCGCGGAGGTCGATGCGCGCCTGGTGCGGGAAGCCATTGTCGCTGCAGCGCAATAATTGTAATATCGAGCAAGTTACGATCGCAGGATTTCGCGCTTTACGATCATGAGATTGCCGGCGCAAGGTCTGTACGACCCCTCCAACGAGCACGACGCATGCGGCGTCGGCTTCGTCGCGCACATCAAGGGCAAGAAGTCGCACACCATCGTCGAGCAGGGGCTCACGGTCCTGAAAAATCTCACCCACCGCGGCGCGGTCGGCTGGGATCCGAAGCTCTCCGACGGCGCGGGCCTCCTCATCCAGATTCCCGACCGTTTCTATCGCGAGGAGATGGCGCGCCAGGGCGTGAAGCTGCCGCCCGCCGGCCAGTACGGCGTCGGCATGGTGTTCCTGCCGCGCGATCCCGCCTCGCGCATCGCCTGCGAGTACGAGATCGAGCGCGCGATCAAGGACGAGGGCCAGGTGCTGCTCGGCTGGCGCGACGTGCCGGTCGACAATTCCGACCTCGCCGAGCCGGCGAAGCGCATCGAGCCGGTGATCCGGCAGGTCTTCATCGGCCGCGGCAAGAACGTCACGGTGACCGACGCCCTCGAGCGCAAGCTTTACGTCATCCGCAAGAGCTCGGGCCACGCCATCCAGGCGCTGCGCCTGCAGCACGGCAAGGAGTTCTACGTGCCGTCGATGTCGGCGCGCACCGTCTGCTACAAGGGCATGCTGCTCGCCTACCAGGTCGGCGAGTACTACCTCGATCTCAAGGACGCCCGCGTCGAATCCGCGCTCGCCCTCGTGCACCAGCGCTTCTCGACCAACACGTTTCCGTCCTGGGACCTCGCGCACCCGTTCCGCCTGATCTGCCATAACGGCGAGATCAACACGCTGCGCGGCAACGTCAACTGGATCCGCGCGCGCCAGGGCGCGATCTCCTCGCCGATCCTGGGCGACGACCTGGCGAAGCTCTGGCCGCTGATCTACGACGGCCAGTCCGACTCGGCCTCGTTCGACAACGCCCTCGAGCTGCTGGTGATGGGCGGCTACTCCGTCGCGCACGCGATGATGATGATGATCCCGGAGGCGTGGGAGAACCACGCGCAGATGGATCCGGCGCGGCGCGCGTTCTACGAATACCACGCGGCGATGATGGAGCCGTGGGACGGCCCGGCCTCGATCGCCTTCACCGACGGCCGCCAGATCGGCGCCACGCTCGATCGCAACGGCCTGCGGCCCTCGCGCTACATCGTCACCGACGACGACCTCGTGATCATGGGCTCGGAGTGCGGCTGCCTGCCGGTGCCCGAGGAAAAGATCATCAAGAAGTGGCGCCTGCAGCCGGGCAAGATGTTCCTCGTCGACCTGGAAAAGGGCCGCATCGTCGACGACAAGGAGCTGAAGGACGGGCTCGCCGGGGCGAAGCCCTACGCCGAGTGGATCGAGCGCATCCGCGTCAAGCTCGACGAGGTCGAGACCGAGAAGACCGCGCCGCTCAAGTCGGCGGTGCGCCTGCTCGACCGGCAGCAGGCCTTCGGCTACACGCAGGAAGACCTGAAGTTCATCATGCAGCCGATGGCGGCGGCGGGCGAGGAGCCCATCGGCTCGATGGGCAACGACTCGCCGATGGCGGTCCTGTCGAACAAGGACAAGACGCTCTACCACTACTTCAAGCAGCTCTTCGCCCAGGTGACCAACCCCGCGATCGACCCGATCCGCGAGGAGCTGGTGATGTCGCTCGTGTCGTTCATCGGGCCGAAGCCGAACCTGCTCGGCATCGACGAGATCAACCCGCCGCTGCGCCTCGAGGTGTCGCAGCCGGTGGTCGATTTCTTCGAGATGGAGAAGATCCGCCACATCGAGCGCTACACCGGCGGCAAGTTCAAGGCCTGCGAGCTCGACATCACCTATCCCGTGGCCTGGGGCCGCGACGCGGTCGAGGCGCGCCTCGCCTCCCTCGCCGCGCAGGCCGAGGACGCGGTGCGCTCGGGCTACTCGATCATCATCATCTCGGACCGCCTCGTGGACAAGGATCACGTCGCGATCCCGGCGCTGCTCGCGCTCTCGGCGATCCACCAGCACCTGGTGGGAAGGGGATTGCGCACCTCGACGGGCCTGGTGGTGGAGACCGGGAGCGCCCGCGAGGTACACCATTTCGCGCTGCTCGGCGGCTACGGCGCAGAGGCGGTACATCCCTATCTTGCGCTGGAAACAGTTCTTTCCGTTTCTGAAAAAGACAAAACCAAAGCGGTCAAGAACTACGTCAAGGCGATCGGCAAGGGCCTGAAGAAGGTGATGTCCAAGATGGGCATCTCCACCTACATGTCGTACACAGGCTCGCAGCAGTTCGAGGCGGTCGGCCTCGCGCGCTCGCTCGTCGACAAGTACTTCACCGGCACCGCCTCGCATATCGAGGGCATCGGCGTGTTCGAGGTGGCCGAGGAGGCGCTGCGCATCCATCGCGCGGCCTTCGACGAAGACGACCCGGTGCTGAAGAACATGCTCGACGCCGGCGGCGAGTACGCCTGGCGCGTGCGCGGCGAGGACCACGCCTGGACGCCCGATGCGATCGCCAAGCTGCAGCATTCGGCGCGCAACAACTCGTACGCGACGTACAAGGAATACGCGCAGCTCATCAACGACCAGGCGAAGCGCCACATGACGTTCCGCGGCCTGTTCGAGTTCCGCTTCGGCGAGCGCAAGCCCGTGCCGATCGAGGAAGTCGAGCCCGCCAGCGAGATCGTGAAGCGTTTCTCGACGGGCGCGATGTCGCTCGGCTCGATCTCGACCGAGGCGCACACCACGCTCGCGGTGGCGATGAACCGCATCGGCGGCAAGTCGAACACCGGCGAGGGCGGCGAGGACCGGCGCCGCTACGCGCTCGTCAAGGAAGGCGAGACGATGCAGTCGCGCCTGGGCAAGGGCCGGGTCGAGACCGACATCGCGCTGCGCGCCGGCGATTCCATGAAGTCGAAGATCAAGCAGGTGGCCTCCGGGCGCTTCGGCGTGACCGCGGAGTACCTGGCGAGCGCCGAGATGCTGCAGATCAAGATCTCGCAGGGCGCGAAGCCCGGCGAGGGCGGCCAGCTGCCCGGGAAGAAGGTCTCCGAGTACATCGCCGAGCTGCGCTACTCGACGCCGGGGGTCGAGCTGATCTCGCCGCCGCCGCACCACGACATCTACTCGATCGAGGATCTCGCGCAGCTCATCCACGATCTCAAGAACTCGAATCCCGACGCGCTCGTCTCGGTGAAGCTCGTTTCCGAGACCGGCGTCGGCACCATCGCCGCCGGCGTCGCCAAGGGCAAATCCGACCACGTGACGATCGCCGGCCACGACGGCGGCACGGGCGCCGCGCCCTGGTCTTCGGTGAAGCACGCCGGCACCCCATGGGAGCTGGGTCTGGCTGAAACCCAACAGACATTAGTTTTGAATAGATTAAGAGGACGAATTGCGGTGCAAGTCGACGGCCAGATGAAGACGGGCCGCGACGTTGTCATCGGCGCGATCCTCGGCGCCGACGAGTTCGGCTTCGCCACCGCGCCGCTGGTGGTCGAGGGCTGCATCATGATGCGCAAGTGCCACCTGAACACCTGCCCGGTGGGCGTGGCGACGCAGGACCCGGTGCTGCGGCGCAAATTCGAAGGCAAGCCCGAGCACGTGGTGAACTATTTCTTCTTCGTCGCCGAGGAGGCGCGCGAGCTGATGGCGCAGCTCGGCGTGCGCAAGATGGAAGAGCTGATCGGCCACGCGGAGCTCCTCGACACGAAAAAGGGCATCGAGCACTGGAAGGCGCGCGGCCTGGACTTCTCGAAGATCTTCGCGCTGCCCAAAGTGCCGGACGATGTGGCGCGCTTCCACCGCGAGAAGCAGGACCATGGCCTGGAAAAGGCGCTCGACAACCGCCTCATCGAGCTCGCGAAGCCCGCGCTCGAGCGCGGCGAGAAAGTCACCATCGAGACGCCGATCCGCAACATCAACCGCACCGCCGGCACGATGCTCTCGCACCAGATCGCGAAGCGCTACGGCCACGAAGGACTGCCGGAGGACACGATCCATGTCCGCCTCGCGGGCTCCGCCGGCCAGAGCTTCGGCGCGTTCCTCGCGAAGGGCGTGACGCTCGATCTCGTCGGCGACACCAACGACTATTGCGGCAAGGGCCTCTCCGGCGGCAGGATTTCGGTGCAGCCGTCGCCGAAATTCCGCGGCGAGCCCACCGAGAACATCATCACCGGCAACGTCGTGCTCTACGGCGCGATCGCCGGCGAGGCGTACTTCCGCGGCGTCGCCGGCGAGCGCTTCGCGGTGCGCAACTCCGGCGCCGAGGCGGTGGTCGAGGGCGTCGGCGACCACGGCTGCGAATACATGACCGGCGGCACGGTGGTGGTGCTGGGGATCACGGGTCGTAACTTCGGCGCAGGCATGTCGGGCGGGCTCGCCTATGTGCTCGATGTGGACGGCGAATTCGCGAAACGTTGCAACCCGGCAATGGTCGATTTGGAGCCGCTGCTGTCCGAGTCGGAGCAGCAAGCCAAAGTCCCGCGCCATTTGTGGCACAAGGACCAATCGGATGAAGCGATAGTGAAGGCGCTGATAGAGCGCCACGTGAAGTTCACGGGGTCGAAGAGAGGTTCGGAGATCCTCAAGAATTGGGCCGATTCCCGACAGCGCTTGGTGAAGGTGTTCCCCAAGGAATACCGGCGTGCTCTCGGCGATCTCGCCGGTCCTCCGCAAAAAGTCGCCTAGATGGGAAAGATCACCGGCTTCCTCGAGTACGAGCGACTCGAGGAGCCCCACGAGCCCACTGAAGCGCGCAAGAAGCACTACCGCGAGTTCTACCTGCGCCTGTCCGACGAGGACGCGGCGGTGCAGGGCGCGCGCTGCATGGACTGCGGTATCCCGTTCTGCATGTCGGGCTGTCCGGTCAACAACATCATTCCGGACTGGAACGACCTCGTGTACCGCCAGGACTGGAAGGGCGCGATCGACACGCTGCACCAGACCAATAACTTCCCCGAGTTCACCGGCCGCATCTGCCCGGCGCCCTGCGAGGAAGCGTGCGTGCTGCGCATCAACGAAGACCCGGTCGGCATCAAGTCGATCGAGCACGCCATCATCGACAAGGCCTGGGAAGAAGGCTGGGTCCGGCCGCTGCCGGCGGCGCACAAGACCGGCAAGAAGGTCGCCGTGGTCGGCTCGGGCCCGGCGGGGCTCGCCTGCGCGCAGCAGCTCGCGCGCGCCGGGCACGACGTCACGGTGTTCGAGAAAAGCGACCGCATCGGCGGCCTGCTTCGCTACGGCATCCCGGACTTCAAGCTGGAGAAAGGCTCGATCGACCGGCGCATCGAGCAGATGCGCGAGGAAGGCGTGAAGTTCCGCCCCGGCGTGTTCATCGGCAAGCAAGCTCCCGGTCGGGGAATCGGCAGCGACGCGCGGGAAAGCGTTTCTCCTGAAAAATTGAAAAGCGAATTCGACGCCGTGGTTTTGGCCGGCGGCGCCGAGCAGCCGCGCGACCTGCCGATCCCCGGGCGCGAGCTCGACGGCGTGCATTTCGCGATGGAGTTCCTGCCTCTGCAGAACAAACGCGTCGCCGGCGACCAAAGCGTGCGAGATCTGTGGGCGAGCGGCAAGCACGTCGTCGTCATCGGCGGCGGCGACACCGGCTCGGACTGCGTCGGCACCTCGAACCGGCACGGCGCCAAATCCGTGACGCAGTTCGAGCTGCTGCCCATGCCGCCCGACGTCGAGCGCAACCCGGTGTGGCCTTACTGGCCCACCCGCCTGCGCACTTCCTCCTCGCACGAGGAAGGCGTGGAGCGCGACTGGTCGGTCGCCACCAAGGAATTCCTGGGCAAGGACGGAAAGCTGCGCGCGCTGAAAACCGTGAAGCTCCAGTGGAAGGACGGCAAGCCGAGCGAGGTCGCGGGCTCGGAAGCCGAGGTGCCGGCCGAGCTCGCCTTGCTGGCGATGGGCTTCGTGTCGCCGCTGCAGTCGATGCTGGAAGAGTTCGGCGTGCAGAAGGACCCGCGCGGCAACGCGCGGGCGGACACGGAAGGCAAGGCTGCTTACGCCACGTCGGTCCCCAAGCTCTTCGCGGCGGGGGACATGCGGCGCGGCCAGTCGCTGGTGGTGTGGGCGATTCGCGAAGGCCGGCAGTGCGCCCGCTCGGTGGATGAGTTCCTGATGGGCTTCTCGGAGCTCCCCCGGTAGGGCCACGCTCTGCCCTAAGTTTGCCCCAAGTACCGCGCTAAAATCGGCGCGATGTCCTTAGATGTAATCGTCTTGGCCGCCGGCCAGGGCAAGCGCATGCGCTCGGACCTGCCCAAGGTCCTGCATCCGCTTGCCGGCAAGCCGCTGCTCGGCCACGTCCTCGATACGGCGCGCGCGCTCGGGCCGCGGCGGATCGTCGTGGTCCACGGCCACGGCGCCGAGAAGGTGCGCGCGGCGTTCGCCGCCGACGCGGATATCGAGTGGGTGCTTCAGGCGGAGCAGCTCGGCACCGGGCACGCGGTGCGCCAGGCCGAAGCGAAACTCTCGCCGGACGCGGACGTGCTGATCCTCTACGGCGACGTGCCGCTCGTGCGGGCTGAAACGCTCAAGCGGTTGCGGGAGGCCTCCGGCAAGGGCGTCGCCGTGCTGACTGCCGAGCTCCCCGACGCGGGAAGCTATGGGCGCATCGTGCGCGACGGCGCGGGGCGAGTCGCGCGCATTGTCGAGGCGAAGGACGCCTCGAGCGCCGAACGCGCGCTGCGAGAATTCAACGCTGGAATCTACGCGCTAAGCGCGAAGCACCTCTCGGCTTGGCTGCCGCGGATCAGGAACGACAACGCCCAGATGGAGTATTACCTCACCGACATCGTGAAGCTCGCAGTGGGCGAGCGCGTGCCGGTCGTCGCCGTGAAAATCGACGATCCGCGCGAGGTCGAAGGCGCGAACTCGCGCCAGGACCTCGCGATGCTCGAGCGAGTTTTCCAGGCGCGCGAGGCCGCGCGGCTGCTGGAGGCCGGCGTCGCGGTCGCCGATCCCGCGCGCATCGATGTGCGCGGCGCGCTCGAGTGCGGCCGCGACGT
>CAYOVM010000027.1:0-23503 GCA_964407355.1 uncultured Enterobacteriaceae bacterium | reverse complement strand
GCCGTACATGCGGAAGTAGTTCTGGAAGGTGATCGACGCGAGCGTCTGGTTCTCGTTCTGGATCTGCGCCTTTTCCTTCGCCTCGACGGCCTGGTGCAGGCCGTCCGACCAGCGCCGGCCGCTCATCAGGCGCCCGGTGAACTCGTCCACGATGATGACTTCGCCGTCCTGCACGACGTAGTGCTGGTCGCGATGGAAGAGATGGTGGGCGCGCAGCGCGGCGTAGAGCTGGTGCACGAGATTGATGTAGGCGGGCTCGTACAGGCTCGCGCCCTCGGGCAAAAGGCCCACGCGCGCGAGGATCTGCTCGGCCTTCTCGTGCCCGGCTTCCGAAAGGATGATCTGGTGGTTCTTCTCGTCGACGAAGAAATCCCCTGGAGGATCGGGCTGGTCCGGCTTTTTCTCCTCCTTCTGGCGGGTGAGAAGGGGCGCCACCTCGTTCATCCGGTGGTAGATCTCGGTGCGGTCCTCGGCCTGCCCGGAAATGATGAGCGGCGTGCGCGCCTCGTCGATCAGGATCGAGTCCACCTCGTCGACGATGGCATAGGGCAGGCCGCGCTGGTAGCGCTCCTCCACGTGCATGGCCATGTTGTCGCGCAGGTAATCGAAGCCGAACTCGTTATTGGTGCCGTACGTGATGTCGGCGGCGTAGGCCTTGCGCTTGTCCACCGGGTCCATGTCCGGGACATTGACGCCCACGGTCAGGCCGAGGAAGCCGTAGATCTTCCCCATCCACTCGGCGTCGCGCTTCGCCAGGTAATCGTTTACCGTCACGATGTGGACGCCCCGGCCGGTGAGGGCGTTGAGGTACGCCGGAAGCGTCGCCATCAGGGTCTTGCCCTCGCCCGTCTTCATCTCGGCGATCTTGCCGTTGTGCAGGACCATGCCGCCGATCAGCTGCACGTCGAAATGGCGCATGCGCAGGGTGCGCTTCGCCGCCTCGCGGACCACGGCGAAGGCCTCGGGAAGCAGCTCGTCGAGCGTCGCCCCGTCGGCGTGCTTCTTCTTCAGCTCGCCGGTTTTTGCGCGCAGCTCCGCGTCCGAGAGCTTCGCCATCGCGGGCTCGAGGCCATTGATCTGCGCGACCTCGCGGGAGTACTGCTTGAGCAGCCGCTCATTGCGGCTGCCGAACAGCCGCGCGGGGACGTTCCACAGAACCTCGAAAACCCGGCGAAGAAAATTTAGGATCTTTAGGGGCATCTACGGACGATAGGAGGCAAAGCGGGAGGCCAAGCGCCTCCCGCACCCGCAAAAACCGCTGATTTTATCCGGAAAACCGTACTAGCTGGCCGGAGCGGCCTGCTTCGGACTACTTCGCTCTGGCGGTCTGCGTATTGGACACCAGGAACTTGGCGGGGTTTTGCGCCGCACCCCGGAATCGCACTTCGAAGTGCAAGTGCGGGCCGGTCGAGCGGCCGGTGCTGCCGGACAGCGCCACGCGCCGCCCGCGTACGACTACATCCCCTTCCTTCACGAACAGCTTGGAAAGGTGGGCATAGCGCGTGACCAGGTCGTCGCCGTGGTCGATATCGATCATCATGCCGTACTGCGGATGCAGGCCGGCGAACTGGACGACCCCGCCGGCGGCCGAAACCACCGCGGAGCCCTGGTCGGCGAGAAAGTCGATGCCTTCGTGCATGGCCCATTGCCCGGTGAAGGGGTCGATGCGCCTGCCGAAGCTGGACGCCTGGTAGGGCGCTTCCACCGGCATGATGTTGGGCAGCAGCTTCTTCTTCACCGCCGCCTCGAACAGCTGCGCCTCGAACACGCCGAGCATGTCGTTGCGGTTCTCGACATGGCGCGATACCAGCGCCAGCTTCTCGCCGAACTCGGCCAGCGACAGGTTCTGCGGCGGCATCAGGGTCGGCGCCGCGCCGCCCAGGCCGGGGGCCTCGGAAAAGCGGAACTCCTGCGCCCGCAGGCCGGCAAGCGACGAGAGCCGCTCGCCCAGGGCATCGAGGCGCGTGAGCTGGGCCTGCATCTCGCCCAGCTTCACAGCCATCGCATTGAGGTTCTGTTGCAGGAAGGTGCGGCCACGCTCAGCCTCGGCCTCCTGTGCGGCCAGCACGAGCCGCTGCAGGACCGGGATGCGGAACTCGGCTGCGTAGCGCAGCGTGAACCAGTAAACCGCGGCCGTGGACCCGCAAAGCAAGGCGAGGCAGAGCATCGCCATGCCCGCGAGGTGCACGAGCGATAGATTGACTGATCTCGCCTTTGCGAGTCGATCCGAGATCAGGATAATCTGCACGCTGCTCCCTCCCGAGTCACGCCACAGTCCCCAGTGAAACTACCTAAAATCGACCGGATCCTCTCGGCCGACAACGAGCTGCAGCCTGTTGTCGCGAAGACACGCGAAATTCGCGCGCTCGGCGGGCTTGTTGACGGGTTCTTCCCGCCGGACCTGGCCCGTCAGGTCCGTGTCGCGAACTTCAGGGAGGGAGAGCTCATCCTGATCGCCGCGAGCTCCGCGGCGGCCGCCAAAACGCGGCTCCTTGCCCCATCCCTAAGTCGCTACTTGGCAGAGCAGCAGAGGCAGGTTAATTCAGTTTCCGTAAGGGTGCAACCTACGGCGCCAGAAGGAGAATTCGGCCGACAAGCGGTCGCCAAATCTGTGCATTTGTCCACACAAAACCTGGCCGCTCTGACAACTCTTCACACCACGCTGCGCGATTCGCCGGCCAAGCGCGCCCTGGGCCGGCTTCTCGAGCATCACCGCGCCGGCCGGCCGCCCCTCACACCGCCAGAAGGCGCTCCCCGAACATCAGCAGCAGGATCAGGACGACCACGAAAAGCCCGGCCCTGAAAAGGCCCCAGCCGAACCGCAGCCACTTGCGCTCACCGGTCGCAAGCCAGAGCAGCACGCAAACGCCGAGCGCGATCGCGAGCAGCAGTCCGACGATCCGGACGACGAGCACTACGTGAAGGCGGCCTGACCGGCGAGACGCACGACCGCTGCGGGAGCGTCCTCTGCGCGCTCGAAGGTGGCCTTCTCGAGGGCGCCCGCATCGGCAAGCAGCGCGCGCACGAGGCGGTTGTTGAGGGCATGGCCGGACTTGTGGGCGCTGAAAGACGCCAGCAGCGGGCTGCCGAGGAGGTACAGGTCGCCGACGGCGTCGAGCAGCTTGTGGCGGATGAACTCGTCGGCAAACCGCAAGCCGTCGGCGTTCAGCACGCGGTATTCGTCCAGCACGACCGCATTGTCGAGGCCGCCGCCCAGGGCGAGGCCGTTTTCCCGCAGCTCCTCGACCTCGTGCATGAAGCCGAAGGTGCGCGCCCGCGCGATTTCCTTGAGGTAGGACGTCTCTGCGAAATCGAGCGTGACCGACTGGGTCGAGCGCTCGATCACCGGATGCTTGAAATCGATGGAGAAGGCGAGCCGGTAGCCTTCGTAGGGATCGAGCCGCGCCCACTTGTCGCCGTCTTTCACTTCCACGCGGCGCGTCACGCGCAGGAAGCGCTTCGGCGCCCGCTGCTGCTCCAGGCCCGCCTGCTGCACGAGAAGCACGAAAGGCGCGGCGCTGCCGTCCATGATGGGAACTTCGGGAGCGTCCAGGTCCACATAGACGTTGTCGACGCCCAGGCCGCCGAGCGCGGACATCAGGTGCTCCACCGTGTAGACCTTCGCGCCATCGCGCACCAGGCACGAAGAGAGGCGCGTCTCGCCGACGAGCTCCGCGCGCGCCGGAATATCGACCGGGGTCGCGAGATCGATCCGGCGGAACACGATGCCGGCATCGACCGGCGCCGGACGCAACGTCATCCGGACTTTGCGACCGGTGTGCAAGCCGACGCCCGAAGCGCTAATCGATGACTTCAGCGTGCGTTGGCGAAGCATGGCGTGTCAGGATGGTGCTTGCTAAGTGCTTGGCAGAGCGCGGATTCTAGCAGATGCGGCAGCGCCGCACGAGGGCCGGCGCGCTAAAAAAAGCAGGACGGATCCGCCTTCGGCAAGGGTGAAGGCGATCCGTCCGCTTTTTTCCAGGCTAGTCGGCCTGCTTCCTGAGAAATGCCGGGATGTCGTACTTGTCGACACCGGATTGCTGCAAGGCTTCGACCGTGGATGCACGGTTCCGGCGGATGACCGCGGGCGCGTCGAGCTGGTTGTAATCCACCGCGCCACCCTGATTGCCGTTGTAAGCGGGCATATTGTCGGTGCCGGTCTTCTGCGAAACCACCAGCTGCGGCTTCGGCTGGCGCGCGGCGCTCGCCATGCCGAGGCCGGTCGCGACCACCGTCACGCGCAGGTTGTCCGCGAGGCTGTCGTCGTAGACCCCACCATAGATGATGGTGGCGTCGTCGGCGGCGAAGCTGCGCACGATGTTCATCACCTCTTTGGTCTCCCTCAGCTTAAGGCTCGCCTTCGAGGCGGTGATATTCACCAGCACGCCTCTGGCACCGGCGAGGTTGACGCCCTCCAGCAGCGGGCAGGCGATCGCCTGCTCGGCCGCGATGCGGGCGCGGTCGATGCCGCTGGTCACCGCCGAGCCCATCATCGCCATGCCCTGCTCCGACATGACGGTGCGCACGTCCTGGAAGTCGACGTTGACCAGGCCCGGGTTGTTGATGATTTCCGCGATCCCGGCGACGGCGTTGTTCAGCACGTCGTCGGCCGCGCGGAACGCATCCTCCTGCGTCACGTCCTCGCCGAGCACTTCCTCGAGCTTGTCGTTGAGGATCACGATGAGGGAGTCGGTGTGCGGCGCGAGCTCCTCGAGGCCCTGCTCGGCGATCTTCATCCGCTTCGAGCCTTCGAACGTGAACGGCTTGGTCACCACCGCGACGGTCAGGATCCCCAGGCCGCGCGCCACCTCCGCGATCACCGGCGCGGCGCCGGTGCCGGTGCCGCCGCCCATGCCCGCCGTGATGAAGATCATGTGCGCGCCCGCCACCGCTTCCTCGATGCGGTCGCGGTCCGCGAGCGCGACGGTGCGCGCCTCCTCGGGTTTCGCGCCCGCGCCCAGGCCGCTCGAGCCGAGCTGGATCTGGTTGCGCGCCTTGTTGCGGGAGAGCACCTGCGCGTCGGTGTTGACGGCGATGAACTCCACGCCCTCGACGCCCTGCTCGATCATGTGGTTGACGGCATTCCCGCCGGCGCCGCCGACCCCGATCACTTTTATGATCGGTCCGGTTGCCTGGCTATCGACTATTTCGAACATGTTGTTTCCTCCTTGCCTGTTAAAAAGTGCGTCTGCTTCTTAGAAGTTCCGCTGAAACCACTGCCGCATGCGCCCCAGAACGGCCTTGACCGAGCCGCTCTGGCGCGAAAGCTGTCCGTGCTGCACCTGGGAAACCCCTTCCTGAAGGAGCCCCACCGCGGTGGCGAAGCGCGGGTTGCGCACCACCTCCGCGAGGCCGCCCTGGTACTTCGGCAGCCCGATCCGCACGGGCATATGGAAAATCTCTTCGCCGAGCTCGACCATGCCGTGCATCGTGGAGGAGCCGCCGGTCAGCACCACGCCGCTCGATAAGAGCTCCTCGAAGCCCGATTCGCGCAGCACCTGCTGCACCAGCGAGTAGAGCTCCTCGACGCGCGGCTCGATCACCTCGGCAAGGGTCTGGCGCGACATGGAGCGCGGCGCGCGCTCGCCGATGCCGGGCACCTCGATCATGTCGTTGGCGTCGGCGAGCTGGCGCAGCGCGACGCCGTGGCGCGTCTTGATCGTTTCGGCGTCGACCGTCGGCGTCCTCAATGCCATGGCGATGTCGTTGGTGATCTGGTCGCCGGCGATCGGGATCACCGCGGTATGGCGGATGGCGCCGTGCGTGAAGATGGCGATGTCGGTGGTCCCGCCGCCGATGTCGATCAGGCAGACGCCGAGGTCCATCTCATCCTCGGAGAGCACCGCGCGCGACGACGCGAGGGGCTGCAGGATGAGGTCGTTCACCTCGAGGCCGCAGCGGCGCACGCATTTCACGATGTTCTGCGCCGCGGACACCGCCCCGGTGACGATGTGCACCTTCACCTCGAGGCGCACGCCCGACATGCCGATCGGCTCGCGCACGTCCTCCTGGCCGTCGATGATGAATTCCTGGCGCAGGACGTGGAGGATCTGCTGGTCGGTCGGGATGTTCACCGCGCGCGCGGTATCGACCGCGCGCTCCACGTCGAGCGCGCTCACCTCGCGGTCCTTGATCGCGACCATGCCGGTGGAGTTGAAGCTCTTGATGTGGCTGCCCGCGATGCCGACGAACGCCGAGCCGATCTTGCAGTCGGCCATCAGCTCGGCTTCCTCGAGCGCGCGCTGGATCGCGGCGACGGTCGCCTCGATGTTGACCACCACCCCCTTCTTCAGGCCCTTCGACTCGTGGCCGCCCATGCCGAGGATCTCGAGCGCGCCGTCCGGACGCAGCTCGGCGACGAGGCAGGCGACCTTCGAAGTGCCGATGTCGAGCGCTACGATCAGGTTTTTGTCGTCCTTCGCCATCAGCTCCTCGGCCCGGGAATCGAATCCGGCGCGCGCAGCGCAAACCCGTTCGGGTAGCGCAGGTCCACGTATTCGTGTTTCTTGCGCATTTTTTCCAGCGCCACGTCGTAGACCTCGACGAAGCGCCGCAGCCGGCTCTCGGCCGCGTCGGCGTCGCGGCCGAGCATGATGTTCAGGCCGCTGCCGAGGCGCAGCTGCCATGCGTACCGGGGGGTGAGCACGACGCGTTCCAGCGGCGCGCCGAGCGGCGCGGCGATCTGCGCGAAGCGCTGGTAGCGGCGCGCGACCTCGCGCTCGGTGCCCGCGGGCCCGACGAACTGCGGCAGCGGCTCGCCGGTTTTGCCGAAGAACCGCTCGCCGAAGCTGTTGACCAGCGAGTCGTCGCCCCAGCGCGCGAGCGCCACGTGCTCCTCGAGCGCCACCTCGAGCCGGTCCGGCCAGATCCTGCGCACCGAGGCGCTTCGCACCCAGGGCAGCTTCTCGAGGCCCGTGCGCACCTCGGCGAGCGAGACGGCGAAGAAATTGCCGCGGACGCGCTCGCCGGCGACGGCCTGGATCTCGCCCTTGGAAGTTCTCTGAACGGCGCTCGTCAGCTCGATCTCGCGGATCGGAAACCATGCCGACCCCAGGAGCAGCCATACCCCGGCGACGGCAAACGCGAGCGCTGCAACCCCCACCAGGGCGCCTGCGGCCATGTTCAGAAGGCGCGGGTTATCCCACACGCGCACTCTCCAAGATCTTTACGCATAAATCCTCGTAAGACATGCCGATGGCCCGTGCCGCCATCGGCACGAGCGAGTGGTCCGTCATGCCGGGCGAGGTATTGACCTCGAGCAGGTACGGCGCGCCCGCCTTGTCGAGCATGAGATCGACCCGTCCCCAGCCGCTGCAGCCGACGGCGCGGAAGGCGCGCAGGCACAGCGCCTGGATCTCGCGCTCCTTCTCGAGCGGCAGGCCGCAAGGCACCGTATAGACCGTGTCATCCGAGATGTACTTCGCCTGGTAGTCGTAGAAGTCGCGCGGCGTCTCGAGCTTGATGAGCGGCAGCGCCTGGTCGCCGATGATCGCGCCGGTGAGCTCGATGCCTTCGATGAATTTCTCCATCATCACCGTGCTGTCGTAGTTCGCGGCGAGCGCGTACGCCTCGTCGAGCGCGTCGACCGAGCGCACCTTGCTCATGCCGATCGACGAGCCCTCGCTCGCGGGTTTCACCATGATCGGCAGGCCGAGGCGCTCGGCGACCTTCTTCCAGCTCGAGTCCTTGCCCACGATCTCGTAGGGCGGCGTCGGGATCCCGGCCGCCTGCCACAGCAGCTTGGTGCGCTGCTTGTCCATCGCAAGCGCCGAGGCGAGCACGCCGCTGCCGGTGTAAGGGATGCCCAGCCATTCGAGGATGCCCTGGATGGTGCCGTCCTCGCCGAAGCGTCCGTGCAGCGCGATGAAGACGCGCTCGAATTTCTGCTTCAGGAGCGCATCCAGGTCCTTCTCCGAAGGATCGAAGGCGTGCGCGTCGACGCCCTTTTTGCGCAGGGCCGCGAGGACCATGCCGCCGCTCTTCAGCGAGACCTCGCGCTCGGCCGACTTGCCGCCCAGCAGCACCGCGACCTTTCCAAATTTCATTTCGCTTCACCCACGATTCGCACCTCTGGAACCAACTCCACGCCTCTCTTCTCGAGAACGGTTCTTTTGACTTCGAGAATCAGCCACTCGATGTCGGCGGCGCTCGCGGCGCCCTCCGGGTTCACTATGAAATTCGCGTGCTTCTCCGACACGCGGGCGCCGCCGCGCGCGAGCCCCTTGAGGCCGCAAGACTCGATGAGCCGCGCCGCGTGATCGCCGGGGGGGTTGCGAAACACGCTCCCCGCGTTCGGCAGCTGCAGCGGCTGCGTGGCGATGCGCCTGGCGAGAAGCTCCTTGATGCGCGCGCGCGATTTCTCGCCGTCGCCCGCGTGAAGCCTGAATTGCGCCGAGACGAACCATTCCTCGGCTTGCGTCTTCAGCCGGCAATGCCGGTAGCCGGTCTCGAACTCGTCTTTCTTCCTGCGAAAGATCTCGCCGGAGCGCGAGATCGTGGCGACCTCTTCCACGATCTCCCAGGTCTCGCTGCCGTAGCAGCCGGCGTTCATCGCGAGCGCGCCGCCCACCGTTCCCGGAATGCCCGCGAGAAACTCGGCGCCGGCGAGCTGGTGCAAGGCCGCGAAGCGCGCCACCTTGGGCGCGGCGACGCCCGCCAGCGCGTGCACGCGGCCGTCGCGCATCTCCGGATGGAGCTTTGCGCCGTGGAGGGAAACGACGCTCCCGCGCCATCCTCCGTCGCGCACGAGCAGGTTCGAGCCCAGGCCGAGGAACAGGACCGGCTCGTCCGCTTTCGTCTGCCTGAGGAACGAAGACAGATCGGCAAGGTCGGCGGGGACGAAGAAACGCCCGGCGGCGCCGCCGGCGCGCCAGCTCACGTGCCGCGACATCGGCTCGTCGCGCCTCAGCACGCCGCGCAGTTTGGTGAAGTCGAGGGGCTCGGCCATGTTCATGTCAGCTGGGCCGGGACATTGCCGATCGAGCCCGCGCCCATGGTGACCACCACGTCGCCGTCGTGAGCCGCGCGGCGGATCGCGTCGGGCATGTCGGCGATGTCCTCGACGAAGACCGGCTCGACCTTGCCGTAAACGCGCAGGGCGCGCGCAAGGGTGCGCGAATCGGCGGCGACGATCGGCGGCTCGCCCGCCGGGTAGACCTCGGCGAGCAGCAGCGCGTCGGCCGTCGACAGGACTTGCACGAAATCCTCGAAGAGATCGCGCGTGCGCGTGTAGCGGTGCGGCTGGAACGCGAGCACGATGCGGCGCTGCGGAAACGCGCCGCGCGCCGCCTCGAGCGTCGCCGCCATCTCGGCCGGATGATGCCCGTAATCGTCTATGAGCGTGAACGTCCCGCTGCCGTTTCCGTCCTCTTTGCGCAGCGCGACCGGCCCGTAGCTCTGGAAGCGCCGCCCGACGCCGCTGAACTCCGCCAGCGCCTTGAGGATCGCCTTGTCCGCGACGCCGAGCTCGGTGGCGACCGCGATCGCCGCGAGCGCATTGAGAACGTTGTGCCGGCCCGGGAGATTGAGCGTCACCTCGAGCGCGGGCGCCTTCTCGCGCAGGGCGCGAAAGCGCATGCGGCCGCCGTCGTGGCGGATATCTTCGGCGCGCACCATCGCATCGGCACCGGTGCCGTAGGTCAGGACCGGCTTGGTCACCGAAGGCAGCAGGTCGCGAACGTGCTGGTCGTCGACGCACAGGATGGCAGCGCCGTAGAAAGGCAGGTTCTGCAGGAACTGCACGAAGGCCTGCTTCAGGCGGGCGAAATCGTGCTGGTACGTGTCCATGTGGTCTTCGTCGACGTTGGTGACCACCGCGATCACCGGCTGCAGGTGCAGGAACGAGGCGTCGGACTCGTCCGCCTCGACCACGATGAAGTCGCCGGCCCCCAGGCGCGCGTTCGAGCCCGCCGCATTGAGCCGGCCGCCGATGACGAAGGTGGGGTCCAGCCCGCCTTCGGCGAGCACGCTCGCGACGAGGCTCGTGGTCGTGGTCTTGCCGTGCGTGCCGGCGATCGCCACGCCCTGCTTCAGGCGCATCAGCTCGGCAAGCATCAGGGCGCGCGGCACCACCGGGATCCGCCGGTCGCGGGCCGCGACCACCTCGGGATTGTCGGCACGCACCGCGCTCGACACCACGACGGCGTCGGCGCCGTCGATGTTCTGCTTCTGGTGCTTGAGCGAAACGCTCACGCCGAGCGACGCAAGGCGGCGCGTCACCGCGCTCTCGGCGAGGTCCGAGCCGCTTACCTGGTAGCCGAGATTAACGAGCACCTCGGCGATGCCGCTCATCCCGGAGCCGCCGATGCCGACGAAGTGGATTTTGCGGACCTTGTGCTTCATGCCGCTTTCCTCAGGGCGAGCTCCATGCACCTCTGCGCCACCACGCGCGCGGCCTCCGGCTTGCCGAGCGCGCGCGCGTTCTTGGCCATCTGCAGGAGCCTCGGCCGGTCGAGCGAGCGGATGAGCGCCGCCAGCCGCTGCGGCGTGAGCTCGGGCTGCGGCAGCAGGATCGCGGCGCCGCGGTCGGCGAGGAACCTCGCGTTCGCGGTCTGGTGATCGTCCACCGCGAACGGAAAGGGCACGAGCACGCTCGCGAGGCCGCCCGCCGACAGCTCGGAGACCGTCACGGCGCCGGCGCGGCAGATCACCAGGTCGGCTTCGGCGTAGCGCCGCGCCATGTCGTCGATGAAAGCGACCAGCTCGCCGCCCACGCCGGCGTCCGCATAGTGCTTTTGCAGCGTGGCGAGGTGCCTTTCGCCGGACTGGTGCACCACGAGCGGCTTTTCATCCAGCAGGGCGATCGCCCTGGGAAGCGCTTCGTTCAGCGCCTGCGCGCCCAGGCTGCCGCCGACCACGAGGATCCGCAGCGGGCCGGTCCGGTCCCGGAACCGGCTCTCGGGAAGCGGCAGCGCCGAGATCTCGGAGCGCACCGGGTTGCCGGTCCACTCCGCGCCCTTCAGCGTTTCCGGGAAGGCCACCATCACCTTGTCCGAGATCCCGGCGAGGACGCGATTGGTGAGGCCGGCGATGGCATTCTGCTCGTGCAGCGCGAGCGGCCGGTTGAGGAGCGAGGCCATCATGCCGCCCGGGAAAGCGACATAGCCGCCCAGCCCCAGCACGACGTCGGGCTTCACTCGCCTGAGATGGCGCGCGCTCTCCCAGAACGAAAACAGCAGGTTGGCGGGCAGCAGCAGCTTCTGCAGAAGCCCTTTGCCGCGAGCGGCCTTGGCGCGGATCAACGCGGTCCGATAGCCGCGCGGCGGCACCAGCCGCTCTTCCATGCCGCCGCGCCCGCCCATCCAGACGACCTCCCAGCCCGCCGAGCGCATTTCCTCGGCGACCGCGAGCCCCGGGAAGATGTGGCCGCCGGTGCCGCCCGCCATGATGAGGATCGTTTTTTTCACGCGTTCAACCCCCGGGCGAGCTGGCGGTTTTCCCAATCGATGCGCAACAGGATCGCCAGCGCCACGAAATTGACGAGCAGTCCCGAGCCGCCGTAGCTCATGAGCGGCAGGGTCAGCCCCTTGGTCGGCAGCAGGCCCATGTTGACGCCCATGTTCACGAGCGCCTGGAAGCCGATCCAGATGCCGATGCCCTGCGCCACGAGCGAGGCGAAGTGGCGCTCGTTCTGCGTTGCCTGCCGGCCGATGGCGAAGGCGCGCGCGACGATCCAGACGAACAATCCGATCACCAGGGCGACGCCCGCGAAGCCGAGCTCCTCGGCGATCACGGCGAGCAGAAAGTCGGTGTGCGCTTCCGGAAGGTAGTGAAGCTTCTCGACGCTCGCGCCGAGGCCGACGCCGAGCCACTCGCCGCGGCCGAAGGCGATCAGCGCGTGCGAGAGCTGGTAGCCGCGCCCGAGGGGATCGGCCCAGGGATCCATGAAGCCGAAGATGCGCTGCATCCGGTAGGGGGACGAGACGATCAGCAGCGCCGAGCCGGCGGCGAGCATTCCCACCAGCGCCGCGAAGTGCCGGCCGTTCATGCCGCCCAGGAAGAGGATGCCGAACGCGGTGACGGCGATGACGATCAGGGCGCCGAAGTCGGGCTCGCGCAGGAGCAGCCACGACACGAGCAGCATGACCGCCAGCATCGGCAGCAGTCCCTTCTTGAAGCTCTTCATGACGGGGTGCTTGCGCGTCGTATAGTCGGCGGCATAGAGCACGGCGGCGAGCTTGACGAGCTCGGAGGGCTGCACGCTCACCACCGGAAGCGCAAGCCAGCGCCGGGCGCCGTTCACCTCGCGACCCAGTCCCGGAATCAGCACGACCACGAGCAGCGCCACGCAAATGACGAAGAGCCACGGCGCCGCCTTCTGCCACCAGCGCGCGGGGATCAGGAACACCGCGATCGCCGCGCCGAGCGCCGCCGACAGGAACACCGCGTGGCGCGCGAGGTACCAGCCTGCGTTGTTGCCGGTGTAGCGGCTCGATTCCGCCGTGGCGATCGACGAGGAATACACCATCACCAGCCCTGCGGCCGCGAGAAGCAGCGCCGCCCAGGCGAGCGAGCGGTCGTATTCGGCATCCGGGGCGTTGCGCGCGAAGACGTAAGTCTGGCTCATGACGTAGTGAGCCTCTGCACCGCGGCCGCAAACACTTCGCCGCGGTGTTTGTAGTCGCGAAACATGTCGAAGCTTGCGCAAGCCGGGGACAGGAGAACCGCGTCGCCGGGCTCGGCGAGCGTCGCCGCCTTCTCCACCGCCTCCTCCAGAGAGGAGCAGCGCCGGAGCGCGACGCCGCTCGGAACGAGCGCGCGCTCGATGAGGGGCGCATCGCGGCCGATGAGCAGCACCGCTTTCGAAAATTCGGCCACCGGCGAAGCGAGCGGCGAGAAGTCCTGGCCCTTGCCTTCGCCGCCGAGGATCAGGACCGTGCGCTTGCCCAGTCCGCGCAGCGCGGCGACCGTCGCCCCCACGTTGGTCCCCTTCGAATCGTCGTACCACTCGACGCCGCCGAGCTCGCGCACCAGCTCCACGCGGTGCGGCAGGCCCTTGAACGAGCGCAGTCCGGGACCGAGCTCCTGGAAGGCGACGCCCGCGCTGCGCGCGAGCGCGCACGCGGCGAGCGCGTTGGCGACGTTGTGCGCGCCGTGGATCGGCAGCGCGGCCTTTTCGAGGATGACCTTGTCGCCGAGCGCGAGCGCTTCTCCGAGCACGCCGAAGTCGTCCTCGCGCGCCGGCGCGTCGAGGCCGAAGGTCACGACTTTCCGGTTGTGCATGGCCATCGCCATCGAGCGCGGGTCGTCCCGGTTCAATATCTGCTCGCCGTTCCCGAAGAAGATGCGCGCCTTCGCCGCGCCGTAGTCCTCGATGCCGGCGTAGCGGTCGAGATGGTCTTCGCTGAGATTGAGCAGCGCGGCGGCGTTGGGCTTGAGCGACCAGGTGGTCTCGAGCTGGTAGCTGGAAAGCTCGAGCACCCAGACGGCGGGTAGATGGCCCGAGTCTTTCCTCTTCGCGAGCGCGGACAGCGCACCCGGGCCGATGTTGCCCGCCACCTCGCAGTCGACGCCCGCGGCCCGCAGGAGATGTCCGGTGAGCGCGGTCACGGTGGTCTTGCCGTTGGTGCCGGTGATGGCGAGCACCTTCGAGGCGGTCTTCGCCCGCACATGCCACGCGAAGAGCTCGATGTCGCCGACCACGGGCAGCCTTCTCGC
Source organism: uncultured Enterobacteriaceae bacterium (assembly GCA_964407355.1). GTDB lineage: Bacteria > Pseudomonadota > Gammaproteobacteria > Burkholderiales > SG8-39 > SCGC-AG-212-J23. The sequence continues at coordinate 9,847 of CAYOVM010000027.1, read as the reverse complement.
CGCGGCCTCATGGACGATTTTTTCGTCGAGGGAAAGGCCGGGGCTGATGCAGAGCAGATCCATGCCCTCCAGCAGCGTCGCATCGAACCGTCCCGGATGGAACTCGCCCGCGAAATCCTTGAGGCCCGGCGGCGCGGCGCGCGTGTCGGCGACGCGCGCGCGGCCGCCTTCGCGCTCGACCCAGCGCGCGACCGAGAGACCGGTATCGCCCAGGCCGAGGATCAGGACGTTTTTCCCTTCCAGGGGGAAAGGCCTGGGAGCGGAGAGCGTGAATGCGGGCTCGCGCATCATCTTAGCTTCAGCGTCGAGAGGCCGAAAAGCACCAGCATCATGGTGATGATCCAGAAGCGCACCACCACCTGGCTTTCCTTCCAGCCTTCGAGCTCGTAGTGGTGATGCAGCGGCGCCATGCGGAAGATGCGCTTGCCGCCGGTGGCCTTGAAGTAGAAGACCTGCAGCATCACCGAGAGCGTCTCGGCGACGAACACGCCGCCCATGATGAAGAGCACGATTTCCTGGCGGATGATCACGGCGATCGTGCCCAGCGCCGCGCCGAGCGCGAGCGCGCCGACGTCGCCCATGAAGACCTCGGCGGGATAGGCGTTGAACCAGAGGAAGCCGAGCCCGGCGCCCGCGAGCGCGCCGCAGATCACGGCGAGCTCGCCCGCGCCCGCGATGTAGGGCAGGCCGAGATACTTCGAGAACACCGTGTGCCCCGCCACATAGGCGAAGATGCCCAGGGCGCTTCCCACCATCACGGTGGGCATGATGGCGAGGCCGTCCAGGCCGTCGGTGAGGTTGACCGCGTTCGAGGTGCCGACGATGACGAAGAAGGTGAGCACGATGAAGCCGATCGTGCCGAGCGGGTACGCGACGAACTTGAAGAACGGCACGATGAGCTGGTTCAGCGCCGACATGTTGGCGTTCTGCGCGAGGAGGGCGAGATAGCAAGCCGCGGCGAGGCCCACGAGCGATTGCCAGAAGAGCTTCGCCTTCGCCGACAGGCCCTTCGGGTTGCGGTGCACGACCTTCCTGTAGTCGTCGATCCAGCCGATGATGCCGAAGGCGAGCGTCACGAGCAGCACCACCCACAGCAGCCGGTTCGAAAGGTCGCCCCAGAGCAGCGTCGTCAGCACGATCGACACCAGGATGAGCGCGCCGCCCATCGTCGGCGTGCCGGCCTTGGTGAGGTGCGAGCGCGGCCCGTCGTCGCGCACCGCCTGGCCGATCTTGTAGGCGGTGAGCTTGCGGATCACGTAGGGCCCGAGGATCAGAGAGATGGCGAGCGCCGTGAGGCAGGCGAGGACTGCGCGCAGCGTGATGTAGTTGAAGACGTTGAACAGGCGCACGTCCTTCGCCAGCCATTGCGCGATCTCGAGCAGCATCAGTGACTCCCTCCGGTATTCGTGCCGGTCAGTGCCGTCACGATTCTTTCCATCCTCATGAAGCGCGAGCCCTTGACGAGAATGCTGCGGCCTTCGATGCTCGAGACGAGCTCCTCGACTTTCTCGAAATGCCGCGCGCCGGCGCCGAAGGCGTCCACCGCGTGCTTCGTCGCCTCGCCGATCGCGAGCAGCCGCGAGATCTTTTTCGAGGCGGCGTACGCGCCGACCTCGCGATGAAATTGCGCCCCCTGCGTTCCCACTTCGCCCATGTCGCCGAGCACCAGCACCGTGGGCGCGGGACAGGACGCGAGAACGTCGATCGCGGCGCGCACCGAGTCCGGGTTGGCGTTGTAGCTGTCGTCGATCACGGTGGCGCCGCTCGCCGCCTTCTTGACCTGCAGCCGGCCGGTATACGGACGGAAACCGTTGAGGCCGTTGGCGATGCTTTTCAGCCCGATGCCGGCCGCGTGGGCGCACGCGGCCGCGGCGAGGGCGTTGCGCACATTGTGCAGCCCCGGAATCGCCAGGGTCGCGCCGCCTTCGCCCCCCGGGGTCCTGAGAACGATTTCGCTCTCGAGGGCCTTCAGCACGTAGCCCCCGCTCACCGCCGCCTTGGCGTCGATTCCGAAGTCCACGACCCGCCGCGCGCCGGCCGCGCGCCGGAAGAACGCGGCGTGAGCGTCGTCGGCATTCACGACCGCCACGCCGTTCGCCGGCAAGGCGTCGTAGACGCTCGCGTTCTCGCCCGCGACCTCGTCCACGGAGTTCATGAATTCGAGATGCTCGCGCTGCGCGTTGTTCACCAGCGCCACCGTCGGCGCGGCGATCCGCGCGAGGTAAGCGATCTCGCCCTTGTGGTTCATGCCGAGCTCGATCGCGCACCAGCGGTGCTTGTCGCGCATGCGCAGCAGGGTGAGCGGCAGGCCGATGTCGTTGTTCAGGTTGCCGGCGGTCGCGAGAACCGCGTCGTCCCCGGCGTTGGCGCGCAGGATCGAGGCGAGCATCTCCTTCACGGTGGTCTTGCCGTTCGATCCGGTCACCGCGATCAGCGCCGGCGCGAAGCGGGCGCGCCAGGCGCCGGCGAGGGCTCCGAGCGCGAGCTTGGTGTCGTCCACCACCGCGACCGGCAGCGGGAACTCGCCGCCGTACGCGTGATCGACCATCGCGGCGGCCGCCCCCGCGCCTCTCGCCTGCGCGAGGAACGCATGCCCGTCGAACCGCTCCCCGCGCAGCGCGACGAACAGATCGCCCGCGCGCAGCGAGCGCGTGTCCGTCGACACGCCGGTGAAGAACGGATCGCCTCCGCTCGTGCGGCCGGCGACGGCGCGCGCGGCTTCCCCGAGCTTCATCATGCCGTCGCCCGCTTTGCCAGGGCGGCGCGCGCCACCGCGGCGTCGGAGAACGGCAGGCGCTTTCCCGCGATTTCCTGGTAGTCCTCGTGGCCCTTTCCGGCGATGAGCAGGACATCGTCGAGCGCGGCGGCGCGCACGGCCTGGTCGATCGCGAGCGCGCGGTCGGCCTCGACGTCGTGCGCTTTGGCGATCCCTTTTTCGATCTGCGAGATGATCTCGAGCGGATCCTCGCCGCGCGGATTGTCGGAGGTGACCAGCACCCGGTCGGCGAGCCGCGCCGCCACCTCGCCCATCAGCGGCCGTTTTGCCGAATCCCGATCGCCGCCCGCGCCGAACACGGCGAGCAGCCGGCCGCCGCGCTCGTCGGCGAGGGGCCGCAGGGCCTGCAGCACTTTCTCGATCGCGTCGGGCGTGTGCGCGTAGTCGACCACGACGAGCGGGCGATCGGAAATCTTCTCCATGCGGCCGGGCACCGCCGGCAGCGTTCCGAGCAGATCGGTGCCTTCGCGAAACGGCAGGCCGTAGGCCATCAGGCAGCCGAGCACGCCCAGCGCGTTGGCGGCGTTGAAGCGCCCGAGCTGGTTGATCGCGGCGATGCCGCGCCCCCAGCTCGACTCGATCTGCACCCGGCCCGGCCCGGCCGGGCGCGCCGCGATGAATTCCTGCACGCCTTTGGGAACCCCGGCGAGGCTGTAGCCGATGGTGCGCACGCCGCGCGCGTTCGACCTTTCCGCGAGCTGGGCGCCGACCGGGTCGTCGAGATTCAGGACCGCCGCGCCCAGGCCGGGCGTGTCGAACAGCAGCGCCTTTGCCTGCGCGTACGCCGCCATCGAGCCGTGGTAGTCGAGATGATCGTGCGACAGATTGGTGAAGAGCGCGCAGTCGAAAGCGACGCCGTTCACGCGGCCTTGCATGAGCCCGTGCGAGGAAACTTCCATCGCCACCGCCTGCGCCTTCTGCGACACGAATTCCTTCAGGAGCCGATGCACCTCGAGCGCGTCGGGGGTCGTGTTGACCACCGGCCGCAGCGCGCCGGGCACGCCGGAGCCGAGCGTTCCGATCACACGGCTCGCGACATTTTTCTGGTTGAGCGCCGCGGCGACCCAGTGGCTGCACGAGGTCTTGCCGTTGGTTCCGGTGACCCCGCACATCCAGAGCGATTCGGAAGGCCGGCCGTAGAACTCGTGCGCCATCGCGCCGGCTTGCTGCTTAAGCCCGCGCACCGGCGCGTTGGGCACGCGCCATTCGGGCCGCCAGTCGAAGCGCTCTTCTTCCCAGATCACCGCGGCCGCGCCCTGCGCCACGGCGCTCGGGATATGCGCGCGGCCGTCGGCGCCCTCGCCCGGATAGGCGAAGAAAGCCACGCCGGCGGACGCGCGGCGGCTGTCCGACGAAAGCCGCTCGATCATCGCCCCGTCGGCAGCAAGCCGCGCGAAGAGCTCGTCATATCCCACAGCTGGGCCCTCATGTGCTTTCCTTTGCATCGTCCCCCTCGCCCGGAAGCTGCAGCGGCTCGAGCGGTGCGTCGTAGGGCACGCCGAGCATGCGCAGCGCGCCCTGCATGACCTGCGCGAAGACCGGCGCGGCAACCGTGCCGCCGTAGTACTGGCCGCCCGTAGGCTCGTCGATCATCACCGCCAGCACCACGCGGGGCGCGGACGCCGGCGCGAGGCCGACGAAGGAGGAAAGATATTTGTCCGCCGCGTAGCCGCCGCCTTCCTGCTTATGAGCGGTGCCGGTCTTGCCGGCAACGCGCCATCCCATGATGCGGGCCCGCGGGCCGGTGCCGCCGTTCTGCACCGCCAGCTCGAGCATCGCGCGCACCGCGCGGGCCGTTTCAGTCGACAGCACCTTCTCCCCGGTAGCGACCGTGCCGGATTTGACAAGCGTGAGCGGAACCAATTCCCCGTCCCTCGCGAAGACGCTGTACGCCCGCGCGAGCTGCAGCAGGCTCACCGAAATGCCGTGGCCGTAGGCCATCGTCGCCTGCTCGATCGGCCGCCAGGTGCGGTAGTTGCGCAGCTTCCCCGAGGCCGCGCCCGGAAAGCTCAGCTCCGGCGCGGCGCCGAAGCCTACCCGCCGAAAGAGATCCCACATCGCCTCGCGCGGCAGGCCGAGCGCGATCTTCGCCGCCCCGACATTGGAGGATTTCTGGATCACCTGCGCCGCGGTGAGCACCGACGCCGGGTGCGCATCGTGGATCGTGTAGTTGGCGATCGTCAGGCGGCCGGGCGCGGTCGCCACGGCGCTCGCCGGCGCGAGCTTGCCGGTCTCGAGCGCGACAGCGATGGTGAACGGCTTCAAAGTCGAGCCGGGCTCGAAGGCGTCGGTCACCGCGCGATTGCGCAATTGGGCGCCGCTGAGGCGCGTGCGATTGTTCGGGTTGTACGAAGGCACGTTTGCGAGCGCGAGAATCTCGCCGGTGCGGACATCGATCGCCACCAGCGCGCCGGCCTTCGCATGGTGGTGAGCGACCGCCGCCTGCAGCGCCCCGAACGCGAGGCTCTGTATCTTGGAGTCGATCGACAAGGCGAGGTCGTTGCCGCGCTGCGCGGCGCGGATCGATTCCACGTCCTCGACGACCTGCCCGAGGCGATCCTTGATGACGCGCCGGCTGCCGGGCTTGCCGCCGAGGCTGTCCTGGTGCGCGAGCTCGACGCCTTCCTGGCCGGCGTCCTCGACGCCCGTGAAGCCCACTACGTGAGCAGTCACTTCGCCGGCGGGGTAGTAACGGCGGAACTCGCGCTGCTGGTAAATGCCGCGTATGCCGAGTGCTTCGACCGCCTCCGCGGTCTCGGGGGAAATTTGCCGCTTCAGATAAATGAAGTCGCGGGCGTCGCTCAGCTTCCTGTTCAGTTCGGCCACGTCCATCGCGAGCAAGCCGGCGAGCTTGCGGCGGCCGGCGGTGGAAAGCTCCACGTCGGAGGGAATCGCCCAGATCGATTTCACCGGCGTCGATACCGCGAGCGCCTCGCCGTTGCGGTCCAGGATCCGGCCGCGCGTGGCGGGCACCTCGAGCACCCGCGCGTAGCGCGCCTCGCCCTTCTCCTGAAGGAAATCGGTCTTCAGCCCCTGCAGGTACGCCGAGCGGAAAACCAGCAGCGCGAACGCCGCCAGCAGCGCACCGAGCACGAAGCGCGCGCGCCACACGGGAAGCCGCACGAGGCCCATCGCCGCCGCTTGGGGGCCGCGGCTCACCGGGGCTTTTCTCTCGAGACGACCCGGACCCGCCTCGGGTCGGGCGTGCGCATCCCGAGAGTTCCGGTGGCGATTCTTTCCACCCGCTGGTGCAGGCCCCAGGTGCTCGCCTCGAGCTGCAGCCGGCCGTAGTCGACATCGAGCTCGCGAGCGCGGTTCTGCTCGCGCTCGAGGTCGGAAAACAGCTTCCGCGCCCGGTGCTGCGAAGTGACGAGCCCGATCGCGCAAGCGACGAGAACCGCGAGGAGGAGGAGGTTCAGTTTCGCCACCGCGCGTCGGGCTCGATTCGAAGATTCATGGAGGGCATAGGTTCATGGACGGAAGAGCAGGCGCCGCCGTGCGCTCCGCCACCCGCAGGACGGCGCTGCGCGAGCGCGGGTTCGCCCGCGTCTCCTGTTGGGAAGGCTTGATGGCGCGACCGATCAGCTTGAGCGCCGGTTGTGGCATTTCGCTGGCACGCAGGGGAAGTCCCCGGGGCATTTCGGGCCGCGCCGCGGCCTGCATGAAGCGCTTGACGATCCGATCTTCCAGCGAATGGAAGCTGATCAGCGCCAGCCGGCCGCCGGGAGCGAGGCGCGCGAGCGCCTGGGGAAGCATCACCGACACTTCCTCAAGCTCCCGATTGAGGTGAATCCGTAGAGCCTGAAAGGTGCGCGTCGCCGGATCCTGGCCCGGCTCCCGTGTGCGGACCGCCTCACCCACGAGATCGGCCAGTTGCCGGGTGCGGAGGAGCGGCTCGCGGCGCCGAGCAGCAACAATCGCCGCTGCAATCTGTTTAGCAAACCGTTCTTCCCCATAGTCGCGGATGACCTCCCTTATTTGTTGTTCTTCTGCGCTCGCGAGCCATTCGGCGGCGCTATGCCCGGCGTGCGGATCCATGCGCATGTCCAGAGGCCCATCGGCGCGGAACGAGAAGCCGCGCGCCGGATCGTCGAGCTGGGGCGACGACACGCCCAGGTCAAAGAGCATCCCGTCCGCCAGCGGCAGGCCGGCGGCGTCGAGGGTTTGCGAAAGCGAGCTGAAGGCCGCCCGGAAAAAACGGAATCTGGAGTCCTTCAGCGCACGCGCGGCCGCCTCGGCGTCCGGGTCCCGATCCAGCGCGATCAATCGTCCATTCGCGCCGAGCCGCTCGAGGATCGCGCGGCTGTGGCCGCCCCGGCCGAACGTCCCATCGACGTAGGCGCCGTCGGGCCGGATGGCCAGGGCGGTAAGGGCTTCCTGGAGTAGGACGGGCTCGTGCATGGCGCCTCACAGCGAGAAGTCCTCCATGCCCGGCGGCGGCGCGCCGGTCCCGGAAAGCGCCTGGCCGAGCTTCGCGCTCCAGATCCCGGAATCCCAGAGCTCGAAGTAACGGCCCTGCCCGACCATCATCGCTTCGCGCTCGAGCTTCGCGTGCAGGCGCAGCGCGGGCGGCAGCAGGATGCGCCCCGTGCCGTCGGCGGACACGTGCTCTTCGAATCCGAGAAGCACACGCTTCCACCAGCTCGCCTGCGGATGAAAGCTCGGGAAAGCCTCGACCTGGGCGCGAATCGGCTCCCAGGCCGGCGCGGGATATATCAGGACGCAGCCGTCCGGGTGCGCGGTGAGCACCAGCGAGCGGCCGCTGTCGAGCAAAGCATCCCGATGGCGGGTGGGAATAGCGATGCGGCCCTTCGCGTCGAGCGTGATGACCGCAGCTCCGTGAAACGCAGCATCCATCCCTGTTTCACCACTTTTTTCTACCTTTCCCCACTGTACGGCCAAGATAGGCCTCGGGTCAAGCTGTTTTTCCAAGCCGGACAAGCACTTAGGAGAGTTTCGTGTCGCCGATTCTCTACAATCTAATATTGATTAAAGTCAATAACTTGCTATTCCTTGTGAAAGTGTCGCTTTAAGAGAGTTCGTGACGAAATAGACGCCAAGGCCCAATGCGATAATTTCCGCCCCCATGATCGATAAATTCGTCGCCAGCCCGGAGTCCGCGCTTGCGGATATACCCGACGGCGCCACGGTAATGATCGGCGGCTTCGGTAACGCGGGCATGCCGGCGGCCCTGATCGACGCTCTGATCGCGCAAGGCGCGCGCGAGCTCACCATCGTGAACAACAACGCCGGCAACGGCGACACAGGGCTCGCCGCCCTGCTCAAAGCCAAGCGCGTGCGCAAGATTTTGTGCTCGTTCCCGCGCCAGGTGGATTCCTGGCACTTCGACGCGCTCTACCGCTCGGGCGAGATCGAGCTCGAGCTGGTCCCGCAAGGCACGCTCGCCGAGCGCATCCGCGCCGCGGGCGCCGGCATCGGCGCTTTCTATACACCCACCGCATTCGGAACGAAGCTCGCGGAGGGAAAAGAGACGAGGCGCATCGGCGATCGCGATTACGTGCTCGAATACCCCATCCATGCCGATTACGCGCTGATCAAGGCGGAGCGCGCCGATCGCTGGGGCAACCTGGTTTATCGCAAGTCGGCGCGCAACTTCGGCCCGATCATGGCCGCGGCGGCGAAGTGCACGGTCGCGCAGGTGCGCGAGACCGTGGAGCTCGGCACGCTCGACCCCGAAGCCATCGTCACGCCGGGGATCTTCGTGAAGCGGATCGTGCGCGTGGCCGGCGCGCTCAGGAAAGCCGCGTGATGAAAAAGCTCGACCGCAAGCAGATGGCCGCGCGCGTGGCGCGCGATATTCCCGAAGGCGCGTACGTCAATCTCGGGATCGGCCTGCCGACGCTCGTCGCGGACTACCTGCCGAAGGGCCGCGAGATCATCCTGCACAGCGAGAATGGCATCCTCGGCATGGGCCCCAAGCCGGCGGCCGGCGAAGAGGACGAGGATCTCATCAACGCCGGCAAGGAGCCGGTGACGCTGCTCACTGGCGGCGCTTTCTTCCATCACGCGGACGCCTTCGGAATGATCCGCGGCCGCCACCTCGACTTCGCCGTGCTCGGCGCGTTCCAGGTCTCGGCCGCGGGCGATCTCGCCAACTGGCACACGGGCGGCGCCGACGCCATTCCCGCGGTGGGCGGGGCGATGGACCTCGCGGTCGGCGCGAAGAAGGTGATGGTGATGATGGAGCACCTCACCAAGCAGGGCGAGAGCAAGGTCGTCGAGCGCTGCAGCTACCCGCTCACCGGCGCGCGCTGCGTCGATCGCATCTACACCGATCTCGCCGTGATCGACGTGAAGCCCGACGGGCTTCACGTCGTGGAAATCGTCGAGGGCTTGAGCTTCGAGGAGCTCCAGCGCCTGACCGGCGTGCCGCTGAAGCGTCTCGCGAGCGCGGCCTAGGCGCTCCTTACTGCGGCTTGATGCCGGCGGCTTTCACCACGCGCTGGTACTCGTCCATTTCGCTGCGCACGAAGCGCGCGAATTCCTGCGGCGACATGTCCATCGGCTCGTTGCCGCCGTTGTGCAGCCGCTCATTCACCGTCGGATCGGCAAGCGCCTTGCGAATGTCGGCGCCGATCTTGTTCACCAGATCCGCGGGAAGGCCCGCAGGGCCCCAGACACCGAACCACAGCGGCGCGTCCGCGCCTTTGATGCCCGCTTCGCCGGTCGTGGGCACGTCGGGCAAAGTGGGATTGCGTTTCGGCGTGCTCACGGCAAGGGCGCGCACCCGGCCGCTCTTGATGTGCGACATCGCGGCCGAGATCGGCGCCCAGTAGCAGTCGACGGAATTGCTGAACATCGCCTGCATCACCTCGGGCGTGCCCTTGAACGGCACCTGGGTGACCTCGATCTTCGAGGCGGCGATGAACTTCTCGGTATTCAGGTGCGTGCCGCTGCCGACGCCGGCATGCCCCCAGTTGATCGAGCCCGGTTTTGCCTTCGCGGCGTTGACCAGCTCCATGACGTTCTTGTAGGGCGAGGCGCTGTTGACGATGAGCACGTTCGGCTGGCTGGCGAGCGGCGCGATATCGGTGAAGTCCTTCATCGTGT
>CAYOVM010000026.1:0-23598 GCA_964407355.1 uncultured Enterobacteriaceae bacterium | reverse complement strand
TTGTCGCGCGCGACCTTCGTGATGAACAGATCCACGTCGCTCGAGAGGAGCGCCTCGATGCGCTTGGTGAACTCGGGGTAGGCCTTCGCGTGCGTGCCGGCCTCCTGGTACGGGCCGGCGAGCTGCAGGAACAGCCAGCCTTCGCTCTTCAGGAGCTCGCTCAGGCGCCGGTAGTGCGTCCAGCGCTCGCCCCAGCGGAAGAAGCTCTCCAGCGCGAGCGCGATCGCGACCGTGGTGCTGATCGCAAGCGTGGTCCAGCCTACGATCCGCTTGAAGTCCCCCTCGATGTTGAGGCCGACCATCGCCGGCACGATCACGCCGCCGATGATGGCGATCACGCGCAGCGTGAAGTGCCGGTCGCGCGCGCTGTTGGCGCGCCCTTCGGCCCACAGCATCTGGTCGAGCCAGCGCGAGCGCAGGTAGCGCTTGTTCAGCTCCGGCAGCTCGACCGCGTCGATCAGCTCGCCGAGGTCCTGCTTCAGCGCGGCGTCATACGATTGCTGCGATTGTTGCGTCGTCATCTCAGCCTCCCCCTGCAATCGATTGTATCGAATTCGATTCGGCGCGCGGCGAGTTTATCAACTCGTCCGAATCGCGCGCGCCGCGACATTCGGTCGTGAATATTCACGCGGCGCGCGAGTTGATTTCCGTCTCGACGCTGCGGTAGCATCCTTCGCGCTGCGGTGGCAGGAAATTTTCGACAAGCAGAAAAAAATCCACCGCGCTGCAAGCCGCTAAATCATTTTTTGAATGGGGGTTGTTCTCCGCGGAGCTCGCACGCCGGGCGTTCGCGCGGGATGGATTTTTTCGCATGATCGGTGACGTCCTTAAATTCCTGCGCGAGCGCCTGAACAAGGCGCTGCCGCGGGATTCCGACGGCGCGGCGGAAGATCTCTTCGTCTACGTGGGCGCCGACAAGGACGACGCGGTCAGCTTCAAATCCGGCGCGGTGTCCGTGCTGCTCGTCAGGATCGAGGAGGAGAACGCGCTGCGCCCGCCCGATCTCTACGCGCGCCCGGCGGCCGACGGCTCGCGCCAGCGCGTCGAGCCCGAGATCCGGCTGAACCTTTACGTGCTGTTCGTCGCCCGTTTCCCCGACGACTACAGCCGCTCGCTGCACCATCTCTCGGGCGTGATCCGCTATTTCCAGAATCACCGCGTGTTCAACCACGAGAACTCGCCGGAGCTCGCCGAGAGCGTCTCGCAGCTCGTGCTCGAGCTCGTCACGCCGTCGTTCGCCGAGCAGAACGAGCTCTGGGGAACGCTGCGCTCGGCCTACCAGCCGAGCGCGATGTACAAGGTGAGGATGGTCGTGTTCCAGGACGAGGACGCGCGCCCGCTCACCGAGGTGAAGGAGCTGCTGCAGAACGTCGCGCAGGTGCGCACGCCATGAAGGTCGCGGCCCTGTTCGGCCTGCGGGCGCGGCACGACTACTACCCCGACGGCGTGTGCCGCGATCTCGCCTTCGTGCCGAGCGCCGGCACCCGGCGCCTCCTGGACCGCTATCGACTGCGGCTGCGCGAGCTGCCCGACGGCGTCACCGTCTTCGCGCCGCTCGGCGCCGACGGCAAGAGCGCGCTCGTCGCGCTCGGGCGCGACGAGGTGTTCGCCTTCGAGCTGCGCGCGCGCAACCCGGAGTTCGCGCTGTTCACCGATCTGCGCGAGCTTGCCGGCAAGGCCGACCCGGTCTACACCAACGCGGGGCTCGCCGCGAAGGACGGCAGGACGCTGAAGCTCGCCGAGCGCAAGCCGCCGCGCGCGGGCGACGCGACCGTCCTCGCCGGCGTCGAGCTGCGCTACGACAAGTCGATGCCCGAGCTCGGCAAGGACGAGGCGCCGTTCGAGATCCGGTTCAAGGCGAAAGCCGCGCGCTGGGCGTACTACCTCGTCACCGACCGCGGCGGCGATTTCTCGATCGTCGATTCGAGCGCCGCGGCGCCGGCGATCGCCTTCAGCGCCGCCAACCGCACGCTGCTCAACAAGACGCCCGACGCGACCGATCCGCTCGCGGCGGCCCTGTCGCGGCAATATCCCGATCTGCAGCGCTTCAGGTTCCTGTCGGACCAGCCGGTGGCGTGCTCGGCCGCCGCCCGCAAGAGCCTCGAGCTGCGCCTGGGCGCCGACAAGGTGCTCGAGGCGATCCCCAATCCTCCGGTCCGGCAGCCCTCGCGAGTCAGGCAGAAGCTCGGCGCGAGCCTGCAGGACCAGGACACGTTTCACCAAGTCGTCAAATACCTGAAAGCCCACTGAAAAGCCCAACCTAGAGAACCCACGCCCATGGCCACTTACAGAACCCCCGGGGTATTCGTCGAAGAAATCTCAACCCTGCCGCCTTCGATCGCCGAGGTGGCGACCGCGGTGCCGGCCTTCATCGGCTACACCGAGACCGTGCCCGCGGGCAGCGCCGACCCGGCGGTGCTGCGCGTGGCCACGATGCTCGAGTTCGAGACCGCCTTCGGCGGCGCGCAGAGCGTCAAGTTCAACGTCACCCAGCCGGTCGACCAGTCGGGCAACCCGACCGACGCGCCCACGGTGCAGCTCGTGCCCCCGGCCCCGGCGTTCTCGCTCTACTACGCGCTCGCCCACTACTTCAGAAACGGCGGCGGCCCCTGCTACATCGTCTCGGTGGGCAACTACAAGGCCGCTCCCGCCAAGTCGCGCTTCTCGGCGGGCCTCGCGGCGCTCGAAAAAGAGGACGAGCCGACGCTCATCGTGCTGACCGACGCGGCCGGCCTGCTGTCCGCGACCGACTATTACGCGCTGTGCGGCGAAGCGCTCGCGCAGTGCAAGAAGCTCGGCGACCGCTTCACGATCCTCGACGTGCTGAAGGGCGACTCCCAGACCTTCCGGAACGACAGCAACCTGTCGGCGAACCTGATGTACGGCGCCGCGTACCACCCGTACCTGCAGACCTCGATCTCCTACTGGTACGACGACGCCGACATCAGCGTGAAGCGCGTGGCGCCGGCCAGCACGACCGTGAGCGGGACGCTGAACGTGGGCGGCGCGAACGGCATCAACGTCAGCTTCAGCGGCCCCGGCGGCAGCACCCCCGGCGTCGCGATCAACTTCGGCCGCAAGACGGTGGGACCGGATTTCACCGTGTCGGCCGGCACGCTGACCATCGTCGACGCGAACTTCAAGACCGGCGACGACGTCGTCACCGCGTGGAATACCTGGAAGCAGGCCAACAACGCCGCGGGCTTCGACATCGCCGAGGCGGGCGACGGCTCGGCGCAGATCGCGACGCAGGACGTGGCGCGCGCCGCCGTGCCCCTGGGCGGCGCCGGCGGGAGCAGCGACACGCTCCTCGCGATCAAGGGCAGCGCGACCGCGATCTACAACAAGGTGAAGGCCGCGCTCGACGACCAGCGCGTGGTGCTGCCGCCGAGCGCCGCGATGGCGGGAATCTACGCCCGCGTCGATCGCGAGCAGGGCGTGTGGAAAGCCCCCGCCAACGTGGGCGTGATGGCGGTGCTCGGGCCGGTCGCGAAGATCACCGACGACGACCAGGACCGGCTCAACGTCGACCCGACCGCCGGCAAGTCCATCAACGCGATCCGCGCCTTCACCGGCAAGGGCACGCTGGTGTGGGGCGCGCGCACCCTCGCCGGCAACGACAACGAGTGGCGCTACGTGCCGGTGCGGCGTCTGTTCATCATGATCGAGGAGTCCGCGAAGAAGGCGAGCGCCTTCGCCGTGTTCGAGCCGAACGACCAGTCGACCTGGCTCAAGGTGAAGGCGATGATCGAGAGCTACCTCTACGGCCTCTGGGAGCAGGGCGCGCTCGCCGGCGCCAAGGCGGAGGAGGCGTACTACGTGCACGTCGGCCTCGGCACCACGATGACGCCGCAGGACGTGCTCGAGGGCCGCATGATCGTCGAGATCGGCATCGCCGCGGTGCGGCCGGCCGAGTTCATCGTCCTGCGCTTCTCGCACAAGCTGCAGACCTCCTGACGCCGCGCCCCCGACAACCCCAACGAGGCTAGATCACCATGGCACTCAGCAAAGAGCAGATCAAGACCACCTACCCGCTGCCCGTCTACAACTACAAGGTCGAGATCGACGGCAACACCGTCGGCTTCTCCGAGGTCACCGGCCTGAGCATCGGCTACGAGACCGCCACCTACGTCGAAAGCGGCACGAGCGGCGTCGGCCCGCGCCGCATGTACATGCCGAGCCAGCGCAAGTCCGCCACCGTCACCCTGAAGAAGGGCGTGGTCACGGGCGTCAGCGTGCCGACCCTGTTCGCCTGGATCAACTCGATCCAGTTGAACCGCGTCGACAAGAAGGACATCTACGTGCGCCTTTGCGACGAGACCGGCGCCGCCGTGGTGAGCTGGAAGGTGATCAACGCCTTCCCCACCAAGCTCGACGCGCCCGGCTTCACCGCGAATTCGAACGACGCCGCGGTCGAGAGCATGGAGCTGATGGCCGACGGCGTCCTGATCGAGCAGGCGTGACGGCCGGCTGACGGGGCGAGCGCATGTCGGAATCGGCGGCGGCCCAGCGGGCGCGGTATCCGCTCGCGGCCTACAATTTCCGCGTCACCGTCGGCGACGCGGCGATGAGCTTCACCGAGGTGTCGGGGCTCGTGCGCGAGCACCAGACGCTCGCCTACAAGCACGGGCTCTCCTACTGGGAAGGCGAGTCGATCGTCAAGTTCCGCTACGACAAGTACGTGCAGCTCACCCTGAAGAAGGGCGTCGTCGCCGGCGCCACCCAGCTCTACAAGTGGCTCGACTCGCTCGACAAGAAGAGCCTGAGCGTGAGCCTGTGCGACGAGACCGGCGCGCCGGCGGTCACCTGGAAGATCAAGAAGGCGCTGGTCGTGAAGCTCGAGGCGCCGTCGCTGCAGGCGAGCGGCAACGAGCCGGCGATCGAGACCCTGACGCTGATGGCGTCGGGCATCACCGTCGAGCACGGCTAGGGCGGCGCGCCATGGATCCGATCATCGGCATGCGCTTCGCGGTCCTCTTCCTCGCCGGCGGCGTGCTGCCCAATCCGCTCGACATCCGCTTCCAGAAGGTGTCGGGCCTCGCCGCCGAGATCGAGACCGACACGGTGAAGGAAGGCGGGCAGAACCGCTACGTGCAGAAGCTGCCGAAGGGCGTGCGCTTCAACAACCTGGTGCTCGAGCGCGGCATGGTGGTGGGCTCGCCGCTCAACCTGGAGTTCAACGCCGCGATGTCGCTGTTCAAGTTCGTCACCTGCAACGTGCTGGTCACGCTGCTGAGCGAGGACAAGGTGCCGCTCGCCGGCTGGATGTTCCTGAAGGCCTTCCCGGTCAAGTGGTCCACCTCCGACCTGAACGCCACGGACGCGGCGCTGGTGATCGACACCATGGAGCTCGCGTACACACGCATGCAGATCGTGCGCGTCTGACATGCCCCCGGTCGAGATCAAGGAGCTGGTGATCCGGACGGTGGTGGGCGGCGAGGACGCGGCGCCGGGCCGCGACGCGCCCGGCCGGCCCGCCGCGGCGCCGGGCGAGGCCGGCACGCAGGAGCTCTTGCAGGAGTGCGTGCGCCAGGTCCTCGGCATCCTCGCGAAGAAGAAGGAGCGCTGAGACGCCCATGCTGAAGCTCTCCAAGCTCGAGAAGCTGCGCATCGAGGCCTACGCGGACAAGGACCGCGCCGCGCCGGCCGCGAAGAAGATGGACATGATGTTCAATCCGACCAGCTACACGCGCACCGCCACCGTCGAGTACGCGGGCAGGAAGCGCCCGCCGATGGGCGGCAAGGCCGGCGAGATGACCTATGCCGGCACCCCGCCCGAGGACATCGCCTTCCAGTTCGTCTTCGACGGCACCGGCGTCGCGTTCATGGGCGCGGAGCAGATCGGCCGGGAGCTGCTCGGCAAGAGCGTGCGCAAGGACATCGAGGAGTTCAAGGACCTGTGCTTCAGGATGAACGGCACGATCCACCAGCCGAACTTCCTCAAGGTGATCTGGGGCAGCCACCTCGAGTTCCCCTGCCGGCTCACCTCGCTCTCCGTCAAGTACGAGCTGTTCGACGAGGCCGGCGATCCGCTGCACGCCAAGCTCGACTGCACCTTCACCGAGGACGATCCCGCGGCGGCCCAGAGCGAGAACAAGGCCTCGCCCGACATGACGCACATCCGCGTGGTGAAGAGCGGCGACACTCTGCCGCTGCTGTGCCGGGACATCTACGGCTCCTCCGCGTACTACCTTCTGGTCGCCGCCCGGAACGGTCTGGACGACTTTCGCAACCTCGTCCCCGGCCAGACGCTGCGCTTCCCGCCGCTGACATGAGCGCCGCGATCCCATGAGCGCCGTCACCGCCACCCTGCTCAGCGCGGGAGCGAAGATCGACAAGGCCTACCAGCTCGTCTCGATCGACATCCGCCGCGAGGCGAACCGCATTCCCTGCGCGAGCCTGGTGCTGCTCGACGGCGACGTGGCGAAGCGCGAGTTCGCGATGAGCGACGCCGCGTACTTCGAGCCCGGCAAGGAAGTCGAGATCAAGCTGCGCTACGAGGCCGAGGCCGACTCCGCGGACGCGACCCTCTTCAAGGGCCCGGTCGTGCGCCACGGCATCGAGGCGAGCCCGCGCGGCTCGCTCCTGCGGGTCGAGCTGAAGGACGCCGCGGTCAAGCTGACCCAGGCGCGAAAGAGCCTGGTCCACGCGAAGAAGACCGACGCCGCGGTGATCGGCAAGCTGATCCAGGACGGCGGGCTCGCCGCGGGCACCATCGAGACCACCAAGCCCGAGCATGCGCAGATGGTGCAGTACAACGCCACCGACTGGGATTTCATCGTCGCGCGCGCGGACGCGAACGGGCTGTGGGTCGTCGCCGAGGACGGCACCGTCTCCGCGGCCAAGCCCGACCTGAGCGCGCAGCCCAAGCACACGTTCGACTACGGCATCAGCCAGATCTACGACTTCGAGTTCGAGGCCGACGCGGCGAGCCAGTACCCGGCCGTAAAGGGCACCGCGTGGGACCTGAAGGAGAAGAAGCTGAGCGAGCCGAAGGACGCGAAGGCCTTCGCCCTGTCGCAGGGAAACCTCGACGGCGCGAAGCTCGCCCAGACCCTCGGCTTCGGCGACTTCGCCGTCTCGCATCCGGTGCCGGTCGCGCCCGACGAGCTGCAGGCGTGGGCCGATGCGCGCCTGATGCGCAGCCGGCTGTCGATGCTGCGCGGCCGGCTCGCGACGCGCGGCTTTCCCGACGTCAAGCTGCTCGACGTCATGCAGATCGACGGCGCCGGCAAGCGCTTCAACGGCAAGACGCTGGTGACCGGCATCTGCCACCGCGTCGACGTCGAGGGCTGGCGCACCGACATCCAGTTCGGCGTGCCCGCGCGCAGCTTCGCCCTGGAGGAAGGCATCCGCGACGTTCCCGCGGCCGGCCTGCTGCCGGCGGTGGGCGGCCTGCAGGTCGCGGTGGTGGACAAGTTCGAGGCCGATCCGGACAAGGAGGTGCGGGTCAAGGTGATCCTGCCCGGCGCCGACGCGAAGGCGGGCTCGGTGTGGGCGCGGCTCGCGGCGCCCGACGCGGGCAAGGAGCGCGGCTGGTTTTTCCATCCGGAGAAGGGCGACGAGGTCGTGGTCGGCTTCTTCAACGAGGATCCGCGCCAGCCGGTGATCCTGGGCAGCCTCTACAGCGGCGCGAAGGGGCCGCCGAAGGACTGCGCCGAGCTCACCGAGGACAACCTCAAGAAAGGCATCGTCACCAAGAGCGGGACGAAGATCCTGTTCAACGACGACAAGAAGCCCTCGCTCGCGCTGGAGACCGCTTCCAAGAACAAGATCCTGCTCGACGAGGACAAGCAGATGATCGAGATCTCCGACCAGCACGGCAACAAGATCACCATGGACAAGGACGGCATCGTGCTGAAGAGCGCGAAGGACCTGAAGCTCGACGCGAGCGGCAACGTGGAGATCAAGGGCGCCAAAGTCGACGTGAAATGAACCGAGGAGAGACACAATGCAGGAAATCAAGCTGAGCCTGTCGATCGAAGAGGTCAACCTGGTCCTGGAAGGCCTGGGCGGCCTCGCGTTCGCGCGCGTGTACGGCCTGGTCGGAAAGATCCAGGAGCAGGCCGCGCAGCAGATGCGGCCCGCCGCCGCGGCCGAGCCGGCGTCCGCGCCCGCGCGCCCGGCGGCGGTGAAGTAGGCCATGCCGGGCGATCCGTCGTTTCTCGGCACCGGCTGGAGCTTTCCGCCCGCGTTCGCGCTGAACGGGCGCGACGTGCACGTCGTGTCGGGTCCCGCGGACATCGAGCAGAGCCTCGCGATCCTGCTCGGCACGCGGCGCGGCGAGCGCGTCATGCGCGAAGATTTCGGCGCCGGGCTGAGCGAGTTCCTGTTCGCCGAGAAGAGCCACGGCCTGATCGGCCAGCTGCGCAGCTACGTCGCCGACGCGATCCTGCGGCACGAGACGCGCATCAGCCTGAACGGCGTCGACGTCTCGGTGAGCGCGGCCGACGCCGGGCTGCTGCTCATCGGCATCGACTACACCGTGCGCGCGACCAACTCGCGCTACAACATGGTGTACCCCTTCTATTTGAACGAGGCGGCCGCCTCGGCCGGGTGAGCGCAGCCATGGCGGATTTCGTCCTGATCGACGGCGACACGGTGATGTTCATGCCCGCGTTCACGCCCGCCACCGTGGTGGTGCAGCCGGGCAAGCTCGAGGGCAGCGGGCCGGCGAGCTTCGACGGCAAGAAGGTCTGCGTCGAGGGCGACGAGTCGAAGGTGTCCGTCGCCGGCTGCACCTATATGACGCCGCAGTATTCGATCCCCGGCACCGGCACGCTGAAGATCTCCGCCCTCGCCGCCGACCAGAAAGCGAAGAAGACCGGCACCGGCGGCAAGGCGATGCTGCTCAAGGGCGGCAACTTCACCGCCAAGTTCGAGGTGCAAAGCCCGGCCCAGCAGCCGCCGCCGGGGCCGGGCTCGCCGATCCCGGACGCGACCACCCAGTACAGCGGCAACGGAAATTTCGTGACCACCAACGCCAAGTTCAGCGGCGAATAGGAAACGGATCGGCATGCCCGGCGAACAGCCCTCCCTCCCCGCCACCTGGCGCGACGGCACCAGCCAGGCGGGACGCGTCCTGCCGGAGCTCGACCCGGACTACGCGCGCGTCGACGAGCGCACGAGCGCGGATCTGCTCGCCTTCGCCGCGAAGTACGCGCGCGAGCTGAAATATTTCCCGCTGGACGACCCCGACCGGCCGCAGGACGACTGGCGCGGCTTCATCGGCGACACGGCGAGCCCGCGGCCGCACTTCGCGCTGTTCCTCGCCTTCCTCGAGCTCCTCGGCGCGGCGCGGGCGCAGCTCAACACGCTCACCCGCCGCCACCTCGAGTTCTTCTATCGCGACGTGCTGAAGATGTTCGGCAAGCGCGCGGTCGCGGACCAGGTGCACGTCCTCGCCGAGCTCGAAAGCGGAACCAGCGAAGCGCTCCTTCCGGCCGGCACCGCGCTGAGCGCCGGCAAGGACAGCCTCGGGCGCGAGCTCGTCTACCGCACCGGGCGCGCGCTCGTCGCCAACCGCGTCGAGGTGGCCGAGATCCGCTCGCTGCACGCCGAGATCAAGTTCACCGGCCTGCGCGAAGCGAGCCGCGAGTCGATGGTCAACGGCACGCGCAACGACGCCTTCCTGTCGATGATGAAGATCGCCCTCGGGCAGCCGAACCCGGGCGATCCGCTGCCCGACCTCGGCTCCACCCCGCCCGCCTGGCCCGGCGTGCCGCCGGCCGGCCCGCCCGCGAAGGTCGGCTTCGCCGCGCTCGTCGAGGCGCAGAAGCTCGTCGGCGTCGTCGAGGCGGGGCTGGGCATGCCGCTCTTCGACGATTTCCGCGAGCTCATGCGCCTGAAGGGCCTGCGCGACAAGAACGAGACCGAGGACTGGAAGACGATCGACTCGTACCTCGTGAAAGCCGGCAAGGCCCGCGACCCGAATTTCGTCTTCAATCCGCAGACCCCGCGCAACTTCCAGGAGGACCTGCGCGCCGTGCTGAACAAGACGCCGGCGGAGTTCGCGCGCCTCTACGACGGCCTGCCCGAGGTGAAGAGCATCGATGAGGTGTACGACACGTACCTGAAGCGCCCCGACGTGCAGGATTTCATCCGCGCCAAGCTCTACCTCTCGCTCGAAGACTTCGCGGCCATGATGCAGAAGAAGACCGCCATGGACAGCCAGTGGAGCCTGATCAACCGGCTGCTGGAAGAGGCGGGCAAGGTCAAGAGCAAGAACCCCGAGTTCGTGCTCGCCGAGCCGGCGCGCGCGTCGCGCGTGTTCGCCCAGAAGCTCGCCGCCGCGGGCCTGGACTTCAAATATCCGCCGGACTACCAGTTCGCCGGCCCGCTCGACGCGAGCACGCTGGACGCGTTCTACCAGGCGTTCCTCGCGGTGGAGCGCTACTTCTTCATGCCGGCCGAGAACTTCAAGTTCATCATGTCGGTCGCCACGCAGGGCGCCGCGCCCGCGGAAGACGAATGGAACTGGCAGCAGGTCTACGACATCGCCGCCGCGGCGCACCGCGAGATGATCTATGCGCGCAGGCGCGCCGTGCTGCTGCGCGCGGCGCAGCCCTATCCGCAGACGCCGATCGCCGACCCGGTCAAGGCGCTGGGCGACATGCTCGTGATCGCGCTCGCGCTGGAGGAGCCGGTCAAGCCGGAGGAGCTGGCGCAGAAGCTCGGCCAGCTCAAGGCCACCCCGGCGGACCTGAAATATCTCGGCGACATCGCCGAGGAGCGCAACACGCAGCCCGACTGGGCCCGCGTAGTGAGCGTCCTCGAGATCGCGCAGCGCAACCTCGAGAACTTCAAGGACCCGGTGCCGGCGAAGGTGGAATGGCGCAACCTCTACCCGGCCGCGGATGCGAAGAAGGTCGTCCCGCCCTCCGCGCAGCCCGCCGGCCCGGGGCCGGCGCGCTGGAAAACCTTCGGGCTGGGCGAGCAGCCGCGCGAGAAGGAGCCCGCGCCGCAGCCGCTCTTCGGCTGGGCGCTCGCCTCGCCGCTGCTCGCGCTGAGCGAGGGCGCGCGCACCGTCACGCTGACCCTCGGCTTCTCCGCCGATCCGCAGAGCTTCGACCGCGCGCGGATCCGCGAGCTGCTCGCGCCGCCGGCGAGCATGCCCAACAACGTCGCGGGCTTCAATCCCTTCAAGGTGGAGGTGAGCACGGCGAAGGGCTGGCTCGAGCCCGACACGGTGAAGCTCTCGTGGGGCGTTGCGAACAATCCGGCCAGCTGGGCGAGCATGGACGGCAGCCCGCTCGCGGTCGCCGATCCTTCCAAGCTGCGCGCGCTCATCTTCAGCTTCACGCTCGCGAAGGGCCAGCCCGCGCTCGCACCGCTCACCCGCGCGGTGCACGGCATCGATACCCCGGTCCCGGTCCTGCGCCTGATGATGAAGCCGGTCTGGAACGAGACGGACAAGTGCTACGTGACCAGCTACCAGGCCCTGCAGAACCTGCTGCTGATGCGCGCGCGGCTCGTCGTCGGCGCCGCCGGCCTGGAGGGCCTCGCCCTGCGCAACGACCAGAGCGTCCTCGACCCGAAGAAGCCGTTCGAGCCGTTCGGCCTCGCGCCGGCGGTCGGGTCGCGCTTGTACCTCGGCCACCGCGAGATCGTCGGCAAAAAGCTGAGCGCGCTCACTTTCAACATCACCTGGATGGGCGTGCCGTCGGGGCTGGGCGATTACTACCGGAACTATCCCGGCGGCCTGGCCAACGCGAGCTTCAAGGCGAAGGCTTCGCTCTCCGAGGCCGGGGCGCTCAGGGATTTCGGCGCGCCGTTCCAGCTCTTCGACGCGAACGACCCGACCCGGCCCTTCGCGGTGTCGCCGGCGCTGCCCCCCGACCAGGGCAATCCGGATAACGCGGGCGCGGGCGCGGCCGACGTCACTCAGTGGAACCGCTACCTGGTGTGGGAGCTTCAGAGTCCCGACTTCCAGCACGCGGCCTATCCCGCCGTGGCGCTGCAGAAATCGCTGGAATTGGCGGCAGCCGTTTCGAATGCGCCCAGCTACAGCACCAGCACCACGCCCCCCGGATCCACCACGGCTGTCCCCACGATCACCCGGCAGACGGTCAATGCCGTGGCCTACCAGGTCAATCCGCCCTACACGCCGAAGATCAAAAGCCTCACCCTCGACTACACCGCGGCCGCGGAGCTCGTGCTGGATCCGGCCGCCGGCGCCGCGAGCGCGCTGCGCGTGTTCCACGTCCAGCCGTTCGGCTACGCGGAGCTCGCGGCCGACCCGGTCCTGCCCGGGCGTCCGTTCCTGCCGCAGTACGATTTCGAGGGCGAGCTTTATATCGGGCTGCGCAACGTCGCCGCGCCGCAGAACGTGTCGCTGCTCTTCCAGGTCGCCGAGGGAAGCGCGAATCCCGACGCGGCGCCCGAGCCGCTGCAGTGGAGCTACCTGAGCGGGAACCGCTGGCTCACGCTGCACGACGGCAGCCTGCTCGCGGAAGGAACGCGCGGCCTGATCAATTCCGGCATCGTCGAGCTCGCGCTGAAGCCCGCGCAGCCGAGCACGCTCCTGCCGGGCGATCTGTACTGGATCCGCGTCGCCATCGCGCGCTCGGCCGATTGCGTGTGCGACATGGTCGCGGTGCATCCCAACGCCACGCTCGCCACCTTCGCCGACCAGGGCAATGCCGCCGATCACCTGAGCGCGCCGCTGCCGCCGGAGCGCATCGGCGCGCCGGTCGCGCCGGTCCCCGGAATCGCCCGCATGCGCCAGCCCTATACGTCCTTCGGCGGAAAAATGGCGGAGCAGGACTCGAGCTTCTACGTCCGGGTGAGCGAGCGCCTGCGGCACAAGCAGCGCGCGCTCACGGTCTGGGACTACGAGCACCTGGTGCTGGAGAAATTCCCGGACCTCTACAAGGTGAAATGCCTGCCCGCCGATCCCGCCGCCCATCCGCGCGATCCCGGCCGCATCGAGCTGGTGGTGATTCCGGACATCAGGAACCGGCTGCCGTTCAATCCGTTCGAGCCGAAGGCGCCGAACGACGCGCTGCGCGACATCGAGGAGTTCATGCAGGACAAGGTGCCGCCGTTCGTGAGCGTCAAGGCGAAGAACGCGCACTACGTGCCGGTGAAGGTGCGCTGCGGCGTGCGCTTCGTCGAAGGCGCCGACGAGGGCTACTGCCGCCGGCGCCTGAACGACGAGCTGAACCGCTTCCTCTCGCCCTGGGCCTACGAGGAAGGCGCCGACATCGTCATCGGCGGCGCGGTCTACGCGAACAGCATCATCAATTTCATCGACGGGCGCGACTACGTCGACTACATCGCGGAGTTCAAGCTGTTCGCGAGCGACGACGGCGGCGAGAAATTCAACTTCGTCCCCATCCCCGAGACCGGCGGCTATCACGTCCGGCCGAAGGGGCCCGACGCCGTTCTCGTCGCCTGGCGCGAGCACCAGTTCGACGTGATCTCCCAGGCCGACTACCGCATCCAGGGCTTCAGCGGCGTCGACTACATGCGAATCGAGCTCGACTTCATCGTCAGCTGAACAGACCGAAACCGAGAAAGAACCCATGGACATCAAAAAATCCGACCGCACCGTCCTCAAGTCCTATTTCGTGAAGAACGCCATGCCCACCTCGGGCAACTTCGCCGATCTCATCGAGGGGGTCATCAACCAGAAGGAGGACGGCCTGGCGAAGCTGCCCGGCGAGCCGCTGAGCGTGCAGGCCGACGGCGACGCCACCAGCCAGAAAAAAGCCATCAACTTCTACGCGAGCTTCGCCGACCCGCAGCCGGCGTGGACGCTCAGCCTGAACCCGCGCATCGATCCGGCCAACCCCGGCACGTCGCGCGCCGGCCTGAGCTTCGGCGACGCCGCGGGCGCGAGCAAGCTCTTCATCGCGCAGAGCCCCGCCGGCAACGTCGGCATCGGCACGGTGACGCCGCAGGCGAAGCTCGACGTGAACGGCGCGCTGAGCGTGAACGGCGTGCTGAAGACCACCTATATGTTCAATACCGCGCGCGATCCCGATTCCAGGCTGCAATACGGCGGCAGCGTCGTGATCAAGGGCAACGCGCCGCAGATCGATTTCCTGGACACCGACCACAACGAGTGGGCGATCCACGTCAATTCCAACAAGATGTACTTCGTACGCGAGCCGTGGAACTACCAGGATCTCGTGCTCGACGGCGCCGGCAACGTGGGCATGGGAACCGACGGCCCGCGGGCGAAGCTCGAGGTGCGCGGCGGCGCGATCATGCCGAGCGCGGGCAACAGCGCGGCCGCGGGCATCCAGTTTCCGCCGGATCCGGGCGGCGGCGGCGGCGATACCGCGTGGCTGCGCTTCTACGCGCGCCAGGGCGAATCCTGCACTCTGGAGCTCGGCATCGCGAACGACGGCGACGACCACATCGCGCTGATGGCTTCGGGCAACGTCGGCATCGGCACGACGACTCCGGCGAAGAAGCTCGACGTGAACGGCGATATCCAGATGGGCGCGGGGAGAACCTTCTACAGCCCCGGGAGAATGCACATCCACGGCGAGGAGCTGCTTTACCTGCTCCACAAGAGCGGCGTGATCGTGGGGAAGGAATGGGGCGGAACCGGCGACCTGACGGTGCAGGGCACGGCCAAGGTGAGCGTGCTCCAGCTCGGCGACAAGTGGCGCCTGTCGGCGGTGGGAGACTCCCACGCCAACGACGATTGGCTGCGCCTTTTCAACCCGCAAAACACCGGCTATTACGGCGGCCTCGCCGCGGGCCGGTTGTGGGCGAGCAGCGGCTCTCTCAGCGGGTCGGACCTGCGGCTGAAAACGCAGGTGTCCCCGCTGCGCGAGGCCGCGGAGAACGTCCTGAAGCTGCGCGGCGTGCGCTTCAGGTGGCGCGACGCGGGAGAAGGCGACGCCGAGGCCATCGGCCTCATCGCCCAGGAGGTCGAGCAGGTCTTTCCGGAGGTGGTGCAGACCGGCCCGGACGGCATGAAAGGCGTCAACTACTCGGCGCTCGTCGCGCCGCTGATCGAGGCGCTGAAGGCGCAACAGGCGCAGATCGGCGAGCTGCAAGCGCAAGTCCGCGCGCTCGCGGCAAGCTGAAGCGAAACGGAGAAGAGAGCCATGGACATCGCCAAGAAAACCGACCGCACCCTGCTGAAGTCGTACTTCTCGAAGAACGCCGTGCCCACCGCCGGCAACTTCGCGGATCTCGTCGACGGCATGATCAACCAGAAAGAGGACGGCATCGCGAAGGTCGCGGGCGAGCCCCTGAGCGTGCAGGCCGAGGGCGACAGCGGCCAGCAAAAGGCGATCAACTTCTACCGGAGCTTCGCCGACCCCAAGGCCGCCTGGTCGCTGAGCCTGAACCCGCGCGCGACCCCGGCCGATCCCGCGAGCGCGAGGCCCGGCTTGAGCATCGGCGACGCCGACGGCAACAGCAGGCTGTTCATCGATCAGAGCACGGGCAATCTCGGCGTGGGAACCGTGGCTCCCGGCGGCTACAAGCTGAACGTGAACGGCCCGGCGCTATTCACCGGGAACTATCTGTACGCGAACGCCGAGAACGCCGGCCGGCTGAGGGTCGGGGCCGCCTGGGGCATGCCGGGCCTGTATTCCAGCGACGACGGCGCGAGGCCGCTCACGCTCGGCGTGCCGGCCGGTCAGCGCGTGTATATCGGCGTGAGCAACGGCGATGCGTTCATCGAGGGCGGAACCGGAAACTGCTACTTCAAGGGCAACGTCGGCATCGGCACCGCGACGCCGGAGAACAAGCTGCAGCTCGCGGGCAACCTCCACATGGTAGGCAACTCGATTTTTCTGCGCGGCGACGACCCGAAGGACCAGTACGACGTCATCAAGTGGAACCGGGGAACCGATCGCGTCGACATGGGCGGCTATAACGGGGTGAGCCTCGGCTACACGCAGGGGACTCCGGGGAACGTCACGCCCGTGATCACCGTCGGCCGGGACGGCATCGTGCAGCAGGCCTGGCAGGGCGTCGCTTTCCAGAACGCGTGGCGCAACTATGCCAACGGCTACAACGACGCCGGCTACTTCAAGGACAGCATGGGGATCGTGCACCTGAGAGGGCTCGTGGCGGGCGGCGGCATCAACACGATCTTCGTCCTCCCGGCCGGTTACCGGCCCGCGTTCCGGCAGCTTTTCGTGTGCTGCACCAATCCGAACGTCGCCGGACGGGTGGACGTCACGAGCGCGGGCGAGGTCACCGTGGTCGTGGGAAACAGCGGCTGGGTGTCGCTGGACGGGCTGACCTTCCGGGCGGAAGCGTAACGCGCCATGGACCACGGAAAAAAATCCTCGAAGCTGCATCGCAGGCATGGCTGATCCCGCCGCCAACCTCGCCGTCGCCGCGCCGCCGTCGGCGCTCGACTTCGCGTCGCTGCGCAGCGAGGGCCTCGCCATCATCCGGCGCCTCGCGGGCGAGACCTGGACCGACCACAACGCGCACGATCCGGGCATCACGATCCTCGAGCAGCTGTGCTACGCGCTCACCGACCTCGCCTACCGCGCGCAGTACGACCTGCCCGACCTGCTGGCGAGCGCCGGGGAGGATCCGTACGCGAGCCTCTACGGCCCGGCCGAGATCCTTCCCACCAGCCCGGTGACCCTCACCGACCTGCGCAAGCTCGTCATCGACGTGCCCGGCGTGAAGAACGCCTGGATCGAGATGGTGGACGAGCCTTCGGCCACCTACAACGCCGCGCAAAAGGAAGTGAGCCACCTGGCGCCGGCGCCCGGCGGCCAGGACGGCGCCGCGCCGACCAGCCCGAACGTCTCGCAGATCCGGGTGAAGGGCCTGTACCGCGTGCGCATCGAGAAATCGGATCTCGACGACATCGACGGCGGCATGATCCGCTGGGAGACGGCGCTGCGGCTGCACGCCGCGCGCGGCCTGGGCCAGGACTTCCACGAGATCAAGATCCTCGAGTTCCAGCGGGTGCGCCTCGCCGCCACGCTGGAGATCGACGCCGTGGGCGACGCGGTCGCGCTGCTCGCGAACGTCTACCTGAAGATCGCCGCGTACATGTCGCCCGCGGTGCCCTTCCGCACGCTGGGCGAGATGCTCGAGCGCGGCCGGCGCATCGACCAGATCTTCGAGGGGCCGCTGCTCGAGCAGGGGTTCATCGACTCCGAGGAGCTCGCCGCCGTCGAGCGGCGCCGCTCGCTGCGCGTCTCGGACCTGATCCGCGAGCTCATGAGCGTGCCGGGCGTGCTCGCCGTCAAGAACCTGCACTTCCTCGACCCCACGGCTCCGGACAAGCCGAGCAAGGACTGGCTGCTCGACATCGGGGCCGACCAGACCCCGGTGTTCGACCTAGACAACTCCGACATTCGCCTCGAGAAGCGCGGCCTGCGCGTCGAGCAGGGGCTGCGCGCCGGCGCCAAGGCGCTCTCGGTCGCGCTCGCGAGGAAGGCGAGGAGCCCGGTCCCGGCCGCGACCGAGCCGGACCTGCGCCCGCGGCGCGGACGCGACCGCAACGTCGCCGCCTACTCGTCGGTGCAGCAGCAGTTCCCGCCGGTGTACGGCATCGGGCCCGGCGGGCTGCCGGCGTCCGCCCGGCCCGAGCGCAAGGCGCGCGCCAAGCAGCTGAAGGCGTACCTCATGTTCTACGATCAGCTGCTGGCGAACGAATTCGCGCAGCTCGCGAACGCGGGCAGGCTGTTCTCCTTCCACGACGCGACGCCCGACTCGTACTTCTCGCAGGCGGTGGAGGACGGCGGCGAGCTCGGCCTGGACGAGCTCCGCGTCTCGGGCCGCAAGGACCACGTCGAGCTCCTGCGCGCGTTCACCGAGGGCGACCAGCCCGGCGCGCGCCGGCGCAATCGTTTCCTGAACCACCTGCTCGCGCGCTTCGGCGAGCATTTCCGCGAGCTGGCGCTGCTGCCGCCGGCGGCGGACGTGAAAAACGTGCTGACGCCGGAGGCGCTCGCGGAGCGCAAGCGATCCTTCCTGCGCGACTATCCGCGCCTGAGCCGCGACCGCGGCACGGGCTTCAATTACCTGGAGCCGGCCACGCCCGACAACGTCTCGGGGTTCGAGCGCGCGCTGCGTCACAAGCTGGGTCTCGCCGATCCCGGGGAACGCGTGTACGTCGTGGAGCACGTGCTGCTGCGGCCGATCGCCGGCGATGCCCTTCAACACGGCCCCCTGTTCCGCGCCGCGGGGGTCCGCGATCCGTATTCGCTGCAGATCAGCGTGGTGCTCCTGGACCGTTATCCGAAGATGGCGGCCGAAACCCGGGAGTACGCGCAGTCGCGCGGGGTTTTCGAGCACTTCAAGCGCTTCGCCGAGCAGACCGTGCGCGAGGAGACGCCCGCCCACCTCACCCAGCGCGTGGTGTGGATGGCCGAGCCGGACTTCCGGGCGTTCGGCGCCGCCTTCGCCGCGTGGCTCGAGCGCCTGCGCGCCTACCGCCTGAGCGAGCTGGGAATCTGACGATGGACATCCCGCACAACGTTCCGGTGCGCAACGCGCGCGACCGCGTCATCGACCTCCTGCAGATCGGCGACGCGTATCCCCTCACCGACCTCAACGTGGTCGCCGACCAGCTCAAGGTCTCCTTCGGCGGCGCCGCGAAGATCCCGATCGAGGATGCGCAGGCCGGGGTGCTCTACCAGCTCTGCGACCCGAAAGGCAAGCCGCTCGGCGACGCGTTCAAGGCCGAAGGCGAAAACGCCCTGCTCAAGCTCGAGACGCCCTCGGTCCAGGAAGACGTCACCTATCGCGTGATGGTGACGAAAAAGCTCACGCGAGCGGATCTCCCCGCGCAGGCGGCGCCGCGCTTTCTCGACGAGCGCGCGCCGGTCAAGGTCGGGCTCGACACGCGGCTCGTCATCGAGATCCTGGACGCGCCGCTGCTCGACGCCGCGCTCGCGAGCCCGCAGCCTTCCGACGCGCGCATCGTCCCGTATGGACGCAGCGTGGACGTGCGGGTGAACAAGAGCCAGGAGGGCGTCAAGTATTCGCTGATGCTCGACGCAGCCGACGTCGTGCCCGAGATCGCCGCCATGGGCGACCTGGGCGACATCGTGCTCAGGACTCCGCCCGTGACCGAAGACACGGTCATCCAGGTCCGCGCGAGCAAGAAATTCCTGCAATCGGAGAACCGCGCCGACGAGTCGAGCCCCCTCGACGCGAAGCTCTATCTCAAGGTGATGGCGAACCCGGCGGCGGCGGTGTCGGCGGAGCTCGCCATCGTCGACTACAACCAGGACGCGGCGATCAAGGTGGCCGGCGCTCAGCAGAGCGCGAAATACCGCCTGTACGCGCGCATCCTTCCGGACGCCGATTTCGTGCACGGCGCAACGCGCGAGAGAAACCTCGTCACCATTGCCGTGCCCAACCGGCCCGACGCGCCGGCGCAAGTGCGCGCGCCCGCGCCCGCCGAGCTGTGGCGCACGCCCGAAGGCTACGCGCCGCTCGGCGAAGCGGCGGCGCCGGCCGGCGGCGGCGTCACGCTCGCCGCGAAGGCCCGGACCGAAGACAGCATCTTCATCGTCCAGGCGCTGAAGGACCATCGGGTCGATGCCGCGAAGCCGGACTCGCGCATCATCACTTCGGCGGTCCCCCTCTCTCAGGCCGCCGTCGTGCTCGTGCGGCCCGACCCGGCGAGGGCGCTCGCGCTGCGCGTGCCGGTGAGCGGTCCGCTGACGGGCAGGAGCATGCAGGTTTCCGGCGGGCAGCCGGGCGTGTTCTACTTCTTCACGCCGTCCTCGGGCGCGGAATTTCGCTCCCCGGCGTACTTCCACAAGCGCGACCAGCAGGATGCGCCGCAGAACAAGGGCATCGGCCAGCTCGCGATCGAGGTCGATCTCGCGATCGCCGCCGATCCGGCGGCGGGCCCGGCGGCGAATCCCGCGATGGCGGAGCCGCGCCTTCCCCTGCTCGACATCGTCCCGTTCCCGGCCGGCGCCAGCCTCTCCAGCCGCGCGATGAAGGCGCAGACGCTGGTCGAGACGAAGATGGCGCAGGCGGCGCTGGTCGCGGCGCTGCCGCCGGTTCGAGCCGACCCGCAGATCGTCGATTACGGCGCGAGCGCGAGGATCGTGATTCCCGCGAGCAACCCCGCCGACCTGTATCAGGTCACGCTGAACGGAGCGCCGGTCAAAGGCGCGCTCGCCGGCAACGGCTCGGAGCTCGCCGTGCCCACCGACGCCCTGACGGCGGACGCGACCTTCGAGCTCGTCGCGACGCGCCCCGCCGACAAGGGAATGAAGGTCGAGCGCGTGGCGCAGCTGCCGGTTCTGGTGCGCCCCGATGCCGGTTTGCCGGTATCCGCGAGGGTCGAGACCGTCGCCGCGGGCACGCAGACCGACATCCTGGTGCAGAGAACCCAGCGCGGCGTGAACTACCAGCTCATGGCCGGGCAGACCGCGATCGGCGCCGCGGTGGCGGGCACCGGCGCGGATATCGCGCTGCCGAGCGGCCCGATCGCCGTGGACACCACGTTCACGGTGGCCGCGGCGCGCGCGGGCAATCCGCAGGTCGCGACGGTGCTCAAGGCGCAGGCAAGCGTGAAGGTCCTGATCGCGCCGATCCCGCCGGCGCCGCCCGCGCCGCCCATCACCTGAGGACGCCCGAGCACGCCCATGCCCGCCCAACAGCACAAGATCCTGCGCCAGGTGCTGGAAGCGCGGTGTCCGCCGGCCGCCGCGGAGCGCGTGCGCTCGGAGCTGCGCGATACCTATTACCGGCAGCTGCTGCCGACGATCGAGAGGATCTGCTCGAGCCTGAGCGCGCCCGGCCGCGTGCACCGGATCGACCGCCTCGAGATCGACCTCGGCGAGCTGCCGCTCGGCGGGCCCGCACCCGGGCTCGCCGGCCGCTTCGAGGCGGCCTTCAGCCGCGGGCTCGCGGCCGCGATCGAAAAAGCGCCGCCGGCCGATGCCGAGCTGGAGCTCTTCAGCTATTTCGCGCAGACCGGAACGGTGCCGTGGTGGGCCGGCCGGTCCGATCGCGCGCTGCTCGCGGCGAACCTGGAAAGCCTGATCCGTCGCGCCCCGCGAGCGCTGCGCCAGGCGGTGCAGGCGGCGCCCGACGCGGAGCGGATGCGGCGCCGCCTGGCGCTCTCTTATCCGGACGCCCTTCTCGATGAGCTGACCGGCGTCCTGGCACCCGCGCTGCCCGCGGCCTGCCCGGCGCCGGGCACGGCATGGCTCGCGCTGCTCGAATCCGCGGGCGGCGCGCGAGGCCATGCGGCGCACACCCTGCGCGCTTTCTGGTGGGAGGAGCTCCTGCGCGCGGCGAGCGCGGGCGGCGCGGCGAGCTCGGGCGGCGCGACGGCGCCCGCGGCGCCGGAGTTTTTCCGCGCGGTCCTCACGCGCGTGGCGCGGCGCCTGGGGATCGGGTACGGCGCGCTGCTCGCGGACCTGCGCGGCGCCTTCGAGAAAGACGCGGCCGGCGTGCGGCCCTGGGTGCGCGAGGTGGCGCAGGCGCTTTGGAGCGAGCTCGACGGCAATGCCGCGGGAACGGCTTCGCGCCCGGCATCGGCGCCAGTTGCGGCGCCGAGCGAAGCGGCGCGCGCGCATCTCATGCTGCTGATCGGCCGGCTGGCGCCGCGCCTGCAGGCGCAGGCCCTCGCCGCGCTCGAAAGCGCCCGCGGCAGCGCGGCGCTCAGCCGCTCGGCGATGTCCGCGATCGCCGCGCTCGCCGGCGCGGCGATCGATCGCGGCGAGGTGCCGCCGGGCCTCGGCGCGGAGCTGCTCGCGGCACTGCGCGAGCCCGCGGCGCGCGAGCCGGAAGCGCGCGCGCAGGAAGCGCGCGCGCCGCTCGACCTGTCCTTCAGCGACGCCGACGAGGTCTACGTCGAGAACGCCGGGCTGGTTATCCTGTGGCCGTTCCTCGCGAGCTTCTTCGGGCGCCTCGGCCTGGTCGAGGACAAGGCGTTCAAGGACGCGGCCGCCCGGCAGCGCGCGGTCGGCCTGCTGCACTACATCGCGACCGGCGAGGCCGAGACGGCCGAGCCCCTGCTGCCGCTGAACAAGCTGCTGTGCGGCATGCCGCTCGAGGAGGTGTTCGACTTCGGCGCGCCGATGACCGACGCGGAGACCGAGGCCTGCGACGATCTCCTCGGCGCCGCGATCCACCAGGCGCCGATCCTGCGCGACATGTCGCTCGCGGGATTCCGCGCGAGCTTCCTGCTGCGCAAGGGCCAGCTCGGGGCACGCGGCGGCAACTGGCTGCTGCGCGTCGAGGGCGAGACGCACGACGTGGTGCTCGGCCGCTTTCCCTGGAGCTTCGACATCGTGCGGCTGCCTTGGATGCAGGCCGTGATGCAGGTCGAGTGGCCGCGATGAGCTCGCCGCTCCAGCTCAACGCGCGCGACCTCGAGCAGGAGCTCGGCTGGCTCGCGCGCGTGATCGACGCGCGCTTCAAGCTCTACTTCGGCCAGGACGCGGGCTGCCAGAGCGTGTTCGAGATCGCGCCGCCCGCGCCCGCCGCCGGACCCGAGTCCGCCTACGCGAGCTTCCTGCGCCGCTACCAGTTCCCGTTCGCCGAGCGCGTGGCGCTCGCCCTCGCCCTCGCGCCGCACCTGCGGCCGCAGCTGCTCGACATCTTCCATTCGAAGAACAAGACCTTCGACCGCAAGTTCACCGAGTTCGGCGGCCTGCGCGACGCGGGCGGCGACTTCGTGCCGACCGGCGAGACGCTGGCGTTCATCCTCGCGGGCACCGATCTCGAGGCGCGCTTCGCCCTGCAGGCGATGTTCGAGCGCGATCACTGCTTCGTGAAGGACGACCTCCTGAGGTTCGTCCCGGCGGGCCGCGACGAGCCCCCGCTGAAGGCCGCGCTGCGCCTCTCGGAAGACTGCCTGGGCCGCGTCACCGGCGGGGCGCCGCGGCGGCCCGACCTCGGGCCGGACTTCCCGGCGCGCCACATCGAGACCGGCCTCGACTGGAACGACCTCGTGCTGCATCCGGGCACGCTCACCCAGGTGCGCGAGATCGAGATCTGGCTGCGCCACGGCGCCACGCTGATGCAGGACTGGGGCATGAGCCACAAGCTGCGGCCGGGCTACCGCGCGCTTTTCTACGGGCCGCCCGGCACCGGCAAGACCATGACCGCGTGCCTGCTCGGCAAATCCACCGGGCGCGAGGTGTACAAGGTCGACCTCTCGCTCGTGGTGTCGAAATACATCGGCGAGACCGAGAAGAACCTCGCGCGCGTCTTCGACCAGGCGCAGCACAAGGGCTGGATCCTGTTCTTCGACGAGGCCGACGCGCTCTTCGGCAAGCGCGGCGAGACCCGCGACGCGCACGACCGCTACGCCAACCAGGAGGTCTCGTTCCTGCTGCAGCGCATCGAGACCTTCGACGGCATCGCGATCCTCGCCTCCAACCAGAAGGAGAACATGGACCAGGCGTTCGCGCGGCGCTTCGAGTCGGTGATCTACTTCCCGATGCCGCGCCCCGAGGAGCGGCTGCGCCTGTGGCGCCAGGGCTTTCCGCCGAAGGCGCAGCTCGAGAAGTCGCTCGACCTCGACAAGATCGCGGCGCAATACGAGATGTGCGGCGGCTCGATCATGAACGTCGTGCGCTACGCGTCGCTGCAGGCGCTGGAGAGCGGCGACAGCGTGGTGACGCTCGACGCCGTGCAGCGCGGCATCCGCCGCGAGCACGCCAAGGAAGG
>CAYOVM010000025.1:1672-24454 GCA_964407355.1 uncultured Enterobacteriaceae bacterium | reverse complement strand
TTTCGTAGTCGTAGCCGACCGCCACCGCGTAGTGCCAGGTGCCGAACGGCGAATAGTCCTCGAGAACGATCACCGGATTGCCGGCGGCCACTTCGCGCAGCATGTCGAGGAAACGCGGCGCGAGAAGATAGGAGACCATGCCGTGGCGCCGCGCCGCGGCGAGCATCTCGACCTGCAGGCTGCCCTTGCGCGCCGGCAGATAGACTTCCGGCACCAGCTGCTCCGCGGTGACGTTCGCGCCGGCGGCGCCGAGCGCGGTGGCGAGCGCCGCGGGACCGCACTGGTATTCGACCTGCGGGAAGAACGGGACCTGCTTCAGCTCGACCTGCTCGGGCATGCCGGGGGGCAGGCCGGCGCGCAGCTCGGCCATCTGCGGAAACATGCTCGCGCAGCCCGAGACGAGCAGCGCGAAGGCGCAAACGAAAACGCCCGCGGCTACGCGGGCGTTTCGTCCTGCCTTGTCCTGTGCTAGCGCTTCCAAGCCCACCACACTGCGCCGGCGATCAGCACGATGACCAGGATCCACACCCAGCCGTCGGCGGCGCCCGCGGGCAGGGAGTCGATCTTCCCGGACAGCGCGCGCACTTCTTCGTCGCTCAGCGAGGCCACGCGGTCCTTCGCGGTCTTCGGGTCGATGCCGAACGCCTGCAGCTGGCTCGCGACTTCGCTGCGGCTCATGAAGGCCGCGACGTTGCCACGCTCCGCCTGCGTGCTCTGCACCACCTGCTCGGTGCCGATCATGCCGGCCTGTGCGATCTGATACGGCGTCCAGATCATCAACGCTGCCAGCACACGGCAAATTACGGTTGCGAAAGTCGATTTCATAGGTTCTCCAGTCTCCGTTAGGTTAACGCTTCCAAGCCCACCAAATGACAGCAATGACGACGACAAGCAGCAACAGACCAGCAACATCCGCGCCCGCCGGCGCCGAGTTGATCCTTCCGGCGAGCTGGCGCACTTCGTCTTCGGTCATCGCCGCGACCCGATCCCTGGCGGCGGCGGGATCGAGCCCGAAGCTCTGCAGCTCGCGCGCGACGTCGCCGCGCGCCATGAAGTCGAGCACCGCGCCGCGATCGTTCTGCGCGGCGTGCGCGATCTGTCCGGTGCCGATCATCCCGGCTTGCGCGGCCTGAAAGGGAGCCCAGATCGCGAGCGCTATCAACAGACGGCACACCGCTCTAGCTGAAGCAGAGGTCATATAGAAGGATTCCCGAGAGAAGAGGTGAGGGACTGAATGAGGTGAGCTCGAAGCGCTCAGTGAAGACATCTGCTTTCAATCTAGCCTTGTCGCCCCGCCGAAGTCAAGGAATCCGCGCGGCGGTTCCGCTGCGAAAGGCGCTCGCCATGCCAAAATCTACAGGTGGTAGCGATTCGACTACTTGAGGAAGCGTTGCGCCGCGACGTGTCAGGCGAGGTGCGCTTCGATGCCGGCGCGAAGGCGGCCTACGCGTCGGACGCGTCGAATTATCGGCAAGTCCCGATCGGCGTGGTGCTGCCGCGCAGCGCCGCCGATATCGTCGCCGCGGTCGCCGCGTGCCGCGAGCATGCGGCGCCGATCCTCGCGCGCGGCGGCGGCACTTCGCAGTGCGGGCAGGGCGTGAACGCCGCGGTGGTCATCGACTGTTCCAAGTACATGGGCCGGGTGCTCTCGATCGATCCCGCGGCGCGCCTGGCGCGTGTCGAGCCCGGCGCCGTGTGCGACGCGTTGCGCGACGCCGCCGAAGCGCATCGCCTGACGTTCGCTCCGGACCCGGCGACGCATTCACGCTGCACGCTCGGGGGCATGATCGGCAACAACGCCTGCGGGCCGCATTCGGTAATGGCCGGCAAGACCGTCGAGAACATCGAGCGGCTCGAGGTGCTGACCTACGACGGCGCCAGGTTCTGGTGCGGCCCTACCGATTCCGATGAATTGCGCAGGATCGCGGAAAAAAAAGACCGGCAGGCCGAGATTTATCGGGGCCTGAAAGCGATCGCCGACCGGTACGGCGAGCTGATCCGGCGGCGCTTTCCGAAGATCCGGCGGCGCGTCTCCGGCTACAACCTCGACCAGCTCCTGCCGGAGAACGGCTTCAACGTGGCGCGCGCGCTGGTCGGCTCGGAAGGCACTTGCGCGCTCACGTTGCAGGCGGAGGCGCGGCTGGTAACGAGCCCGCGCGAGCGCGCGCTGGTGGTGATGGGCTTCGAGGACATCTGCGCCGCGGGAGACGCCGTCGGCGAAATCCTCGCCGCCGGCCCCATCGCCTGCGAAGGCCTCGACGAGCGCATCATCGGCGGGCTGCGCGAGCGCGGATTGCGGCGCGACGATATCGCGCTTCTTCCGCCAGGCAAGGCCTGGATGATGGTCGAGTTCGGCGCCGACAGCGCGGAGGAGGCGCTCGCGAAAGCTCTGGCGCTTCCGGGAATGATCGTCACCGACAAGGCGCTGATGAGCCGGCTCTGGACGATCCGGGAAACCGGCGCGTCCGCCACGGCGCTGAATCTGGGCGCGAAAGGCGCCGACCCGATCGTCGGCTGGGAGGACGCGGCGGTCGATCCCCTGCGCCTGGGCGATTACCTGCGCGAGTTCCAGACGCTGGTGCGCCGCTTCGGTTATCGCACCTCGCTCTACGGCCACTTCGGCGACGGCTGTATCCACGCGCGGCTCGATTTCGACCTGCGCACGCGCACCGGCGTCGAGCACTGGCGCGGCTTTCTCGCCGCCGCCGCCGACCTGGTGGTGAAGTACGGCGGCTCGCTCTCCGGCGAGCACGGCGACGGCCAGGCGAAAGCCGAGTTCCTGCCGCGGATGTTCGGCGCGGAGCTGATGCAGGCGTTTCGCGAGTTCAAGGCGGTGTGGGATCCGGGTAACCGCATGAACCCGGGGAAGCTCATCAACGCCTACGCCGCCGATTCGCACCTGCGCCTGGGCCCGGACTACCGGCCGGCGCCGCAGAAAACCGTCTTCGCGTTCAGAAGCGAGGTCGGCGACGGCTTCGTTCGCGCCACCGAGCACTGCGTCGGCATGGGCAAGTGCCGCTCGGCGAGCGGCGCCACGATGTGTCCGAGCTACCGGGCGACCGGGGAGGAGCGCTATTCCACGCGCGGCCGGGCGCGGCTGCTCGCCGAGATGCTGCGCGGCGAGGTGATCCAGGACGGCTGGGCGAGCGAGGAGGTGAAGGAAGCGCTCGACTGGTGCCTGGGCTGCAAAGGCTGCCGCAGCGATTGCCCCACGCATACCGACATGGCCGCCTACAAGGCCGAGTTCATGTCTCAGCACTACGGGAAGAAGCCCCGGCCGCGTCAGGCGCAGGCGATGGCGCGCATCGGGGAATGGGCGCCGCTCGCGGCGAAGCTGCCGCGCATCGCCAACTTCCTTGCGGCGCGCGGCAAGAAAATCGTCGGCATGGCCGCCGAAAGAACGCCGCCGAAGCTCGCGACGCGCACGTTCCGCTCGCGGTTCAGGGCCGCGGCCCGCGTGGCTGCGGGCGGCGGCGAGCGCGTCGTGCTCTTCGACGATACGTTCAACAACCACTTCCGCCCTGCGACGGCGCTCGCCGCGCAGCGCGTGCTCGAGGCGGCGGGCTGCGCCGTCGAGCTGCCGCGCGAGCATCTTTGCTGCGGCCGGCCTTACTACGACGCCGGCATGCTGGAGGCGGCAAAGCAGGCCCTTCAGCGCATCCTCGAGACCCTCGCGCCGCAGCTCGAAGCCGGCATGCCGCTCGTCGTGCTCGAGCCGGGCTGCCTCTCGGTCTTTCGCGACGAGCTTGCCCAGCTCTTTCCCGACGATCCGCGCGCGGCGCGGCTGCGCTCGAGCGCGGTTTCACTGTCGGAATTCCTGGCGGCGAGAGGCACGCCGGTGAAGCGCGCCGCGGGAAAGCCGATCGTGATGCACGCGCACTGCCATCAGAAGGCGCTGTGGGGGACGCAGTCCGATGTCGCGGTGCTGCGCGCGGCGGGATGCGAGGTGGGCACGCCGGACACCGGCTGCTGCGGGATGGCCGGCGCCTTCGGCTACCGCGCGGAGTTCTATGCCGCCTCGAAGCGCATCGCGGAGCTGGCCCTGCTGCCGTCTCTCGCGGCTCGGCCCGACGCCGAGGTCCTCGCCTGCGGCTTCTCCTGCCGCGAGCAGATCGAGTCGCTTGCGGGACGCTCCACGGTCCACCTCGCCGAGGTGCTCGCGCCCGGATCCTGATTTGTCGCCGCCCGGCGACAAAGAAACGCGTGTCGCATCAACGCGGTTTGTCAGAACGTGTAAGTCTCTGTCGTGTGTGCCCGACGCTTCCGCGCGAACGGGGAGTTTCGAAAATCGGCCGATTCTTGCGCAAGACGCTGTTCCGTCGGGTCTTCTTGCGTCTGGCACGCGTGTTGCAGGTCGTTAGCGGGAACAACTACAAGACGACGGAGACATGGGTTTGATCCACAACTACCCGCTGGTGCTGGGTGCTGGCATAGCGGTGCTGATGTTCAGCTTGGTCGGCGCGGCCGCGATTAGCGGCGTGATTCGGGGTTCGAGCGGCGAGAGCACGGCGACCCTGGAGAAAACCGCCGCCGCCGCGGCCGCGAGCAAGGCGGCCTGCAAAACCTGCGGCGTGGTCGCCGCCGTAAAGGCGGTCCAGGTCAAAAGCGATGCGGCTCGCGCCCGCTCGGTCTATCGGGTCACTGTGCGCATGGATGACGGCAGCGAGCGCACGCTGTCGATGGCTGCAGCCCCCGCCTTCCCCGTCGGTGCGCGTGTGCGCGTAAACGGCCACGAGCTGAAACGCGGATAGACGGCCATGGCACTGCCGATCCGAAGCGACGTCAAGAGCGAGGTCTACACCGTTGGCCAGGTCGTCATCGGCGCCGGCATCGTCGCGCTCGTGATCGTCGGCATCGGCGGCACCATCTACAAAGTGATCGCGCCGGACGGCTGGGTGTCGCAGGCCTTCGGCCGCAGCCTGTCCGCCGGCGCCGCCTCGCTCGGCTCGCTGCTCCTCATCGGCGGGCTCGCCTGGTTCTCGCGCGGCTGGACCTCGCCCCGCACCCGCAACCGCTACGCGGACCTGCTTGTGTACACCTTCGCCGCGACGGGCCTCTTCTATCTCGGGCACCTCTGGGTCAAGGGAACGTTCTGAATGGCGTAGGCCGCCCCACCCGATTTTCAAGCGGACGATCGACAGTCGTCTCTCTCCCCGGGGCTCGCCCTCCCCCCCTAAAGGCGGGCCCCGTTTTTTTTAAGCTGAGCAGGCCGAAGTGCTAGTCCGTAACGTGGAAATCGGCTTCGAGAATGGTCCGCGGTGCCTCGGACAGCTTTTGCTTACGCTCGTCTAGCGCTTCGATCTCGACCGTGTAGTGGTATCCCTTCTTCAGCGTCACGCCGAGTTCCGCGAGATTTGCGCTTGTCCCGGAAAGCGTCGGGCGCTGCTGCCATTCGAACACGTGGCGCTGACTCGAATAGTCGCGTGGATTCTTCCGCTCCACGAGTTGCAGACGGTAAGCGGCTGCATTCGGATACGTTTCCCAGGTAACTACCACCGGCTGCGCGAGCGAGACGTCGCCGAACGGCCCTTTCTTTCTCACCGGATCGACGAATGTGAGGTCGGGCCCCTTTCCGACTTTTCCTTCCTCTACGACGACCACAGCTTCGTGCATGCCAAGCAGATCGTCGCGTGGCCCGTCGGTTTTTCCGGCAAGGAGGGTATGGGCGACGGATGAATCGAGCTCGTAACCGTCGATGCGATACTTCGCGTACGGAAGGGCGATGTCGTATTTTCCGCCGGCGTCGCTCGTGGCCCACTGGCTCATGACCGCGCCGTTGAGCGCGAGTCGCAGACGCAATCCCTGAAGGGGCTTGCCGCCCGAAGTGACGCTGCCGGCGAGCTTTCCGGGCCCGGGAGCGAGCACTGTCTGGCGCGCAGCCGCAGAAAATTCTCCGCTCCAGCGGCCATGCGAGCCGTAGAAGCGCTCCACCTCGACGATTGGCGGCGCGGCGCCGACTGTCTTCTCATTCCTCGGTGGAAAATAGACCGACGCTCCCGGCGATACCGAGGACTGGTAGTAGAAGTAACCATATATAGCCGCGACGAAGATCAGCACGCCGCAGACCGCGGAGCCGATCATGAGAAAAAACGTTTTCATACCGCGATCGGCGCCTTGATGGCGGGGTGCGGCTCGTAGCCTTCCAGGGTGAAGTCCTCGTAGCGGAAAGCGAAGAGGTCGTTCACGGCGGGATTGAGGCGCATGCGCGGGAACGGTTTGGGGGCGCGGCCGAGCTGCTCGCGCGCCTGATCGAGGTGATTCAGGTAGAGGTGAGCGTCGCCGAGGGTAAGGATGAACTCGCCGGGCTCGAAGCCGGTGACTTGCGCCACCATCATCGTCAGCAGGGCGTACGAGGCGATGTTGAACGGCACGCCGAGGAAGACGTCGGCGCTGCGCTGGTACATCTGGCAGGAGAGCCTGCCCTGCGCGACGTAGAACTGGAAGAGGGCGTGGCAGGGCGGCAGCGCCATGCGGTCGACGTCGGCGGGATTCCACGCCGTGACCATGTGGCGGCGCGAGTCGGGCTTGCTCTTGAGCGACTGCAGCACTTTCTCGATCTGGTCGATCTCGCCGCCGCCGGGCGTGCGCCAGTGGCGCCACTGGTAGCCGTACACGGGCCCGAGCTCGCCGTTCTCGTCGGCCCATTCGTCCCAGATGCTGACGCCGCGCTCCTGCAGCCACTTCACGTTGGTGTCGCCGCGCAGGAACCACAGCAGCTCGTAGATGATGGACTTCAAGTGCAGCTTCTTCGTCGTAAGCAGCGGGAAGCTGCGCTCCAGGTCGAAGCGCATCTGGCGCCCGAACACCGAGCGCGTGCCGGTGCCGGTGCGGTCGGACTTCGCCGCGCCGCGCTCGAGGAGCTCCGCGAGCAGATCGAGGTACTGTTTCTCTCCGGTGCTCATATCGCGATCATGGCGAAGAGCTCCCGCCCGCTCTGGAAACGCGCATCGGGATCCTTGGCGAGGAGGCGGTCGAGGATCGGCTGGTAGCCGGCGAGGCGCTCGGGCAGCCGCGGGATCGGATGATGGACGTGCGCGGTGACGAGGTTCGCCATGGTCTCCGTCTCGTAGAGCTTGGTTCCGGTCAGCATTTCATAGAACACCGCGCCCAGGCTGTAGAGATCCGAGCGCGCGTCGACCGCGCGCCCGAGGCATTGCTCCGGGCTCATGTAGCGCGGCGTCGCGAGGAGCTGTCCCGCCATGGTGAGCGAGACTTTCGAGCCGAGATCCTTCGCGAGGCCGAAGTCGACGATCACCGGACGGCCGTCGGGGCGAAAGAGGATGTTGGCCGGCTTCAGGTCGCGGTGCACGATGCCCTGCGAATGGATCGCGTCGAGCGCGCGCGCGACCTGCGAGACGATGCGCAGCGAGGCGCGCGAGCTGAGGCCTTCGCGGATGCGCGCGGCGAGCGTGCCGCTCGGCAGGAATTCCATCGCGATGTACGGATAGTCGCCGGCGAATCCCTGGTCGTAGATTCTCGCGACGTGCTCGTTCTCCAGGCTCGCGATCAGCTTGTACTCGCGCACGAAGCGCTCGAGGAACACCGGGTCCTGGCGCAGCGTGCGGTCGAGCACCTTGAGCGCCACGCGCAGGCCGTCGTGCTCGCGCTCGGCGAGATACACCTGCGCCTGCCCGCCCTGGCCGATGATGTGGACGATGCTGTAGCCGGGAAACGGCGGCTCCTGCTCGTTGCCCGTCGGCAGTCCCGGCTCGCGGCTCGGCCTTACGATCGGCATCGGCCTATTTTGCCACTTCGGCGTGATACGATCCCGCGAGCGAGAGGGAAAAAATCCCCGCGGGAGAGGGAAAAAATCCGGTGATGAAGAAGCTCTTCGGTGGCGCGAGACCCGGGCACCCGATGGCGGACCCCAAGGAAGCGCGCCGGCTCCTCCAAGAGATCACCTCCCAGGAACCGCTCAAGGCGCTCGAGGATCTCGCGCACTGGCACGAGTCGGTGGGCGCCGCCGAAGGTTTCCGGCCGGAAGCGCGCATCCAGCTTCTGTTCGCCATCGACGAGTCGGCGCAGGACTCCGTGAGGAGGGCCGCGCGCGACTACCTTGCCGCCGCGCGGCCGTCGCGATTCCAGGAAAACCGCATCTGGACCCGCATCCACGATTACTGCAAGGAATGCGGCCGC
The DNA here is from genome assembly GCA_964407355.1 of uncultured Enterobacteriaceae bacterium. Lineage (GTDB taxonomy): Bacteria > Pseudomonadota > Gammaproteobacteria > Burkholderiales > SG8-39 > SCGC-AG-212-J23. The sequence goes on along the minus strand of CAYOVM010000025.1, from coordinate 16,318 downwards.
GCCTATGCGCTTGCCGTGGACACCGTGCTGCAGGGCGCCCGGGGCGCGGATGCGGCAAAGCCGTTGCTGCCCTTGCTCGTGGTTCGCACGCTGCGCGCGCTCTCGCAGCAGATCAAGTGGCTGCACCTGCGCTACGGGCCCATGGACCTTTCGGTCTGGCGCGTGCTCAACGGCGTGTACGCCTTTGCCGAGGCGCAGGGCATCGCCGATACGCGCGTGCCGGCCGTCTACCCCGGCGCCGGCGGCGAATCGACGCCGCGCCAGGAATTCGTCCGGGCGCTGATGCTCAACGTCAGCTCGCCGGACAGCCTTCTGCCCTCCGAGATGGAGCTCGCCGAGCGCCTCATCGGCGATTTCGCCCCGAGCCTGCTGCTCGTCGGCGAGGGCGGGGCGGACCTCACGCACTGGACCGATCTTGGCGAGGCGATGGCGCCGCGGCGGCTGGCAAAAACGCCGCAACGGACCGCGGGCCTGCGCTTTCTCGGCGCGGGCAGCGCGCTCGGCGAGCTCGAGGCGCTGATCCGGCGCGTCGAGGCCACGGGGCAGCTGCCCGCGAGCGTCACCGCGACCGGCAATTTCGACAGCGAGGCGGCGATCGAGGTGATGCGCCATCTCCTCCTTTACTGGTCTTCGGCCGCGCCCGAGCGCAAGCATCCGCGCCACGCGGTGAAGTCGCGGCTGTCGATCGTGCACGGCTTCGACGGCGTCGTGAGCGCGCTGAACGGCGCGGGAGCCGCGCCGGTTTCGCTCAACCAAAGTGCGGACAAGCAGGGCGCGGAAAACTGGATCGTCGAGAACGTGAGCGCCGGCGGGTTCGGCGCGGTGGTGCCGCAGGCGAAAAGCGACTGGCTGAAGATCGGCGCGCTGCTCGCGATGCAGCCCGACGGCGGCAACAACTGGGTGGTGGGGATGGTGCGCCGGGTCACCAAGATCTCCGCCCAGGAAGCGCGCGTGGGCATCCAGACGCTCTCACGGGCGCCGCAGCTCGCGCACTTCGCGCTGCGCGGCGCGGCGCGCCGGGCGCCCGAGGCGGGCGTGCTGCTGCCCGCGGCGGGCCTGGACAGCGGCGAGGCGTCGATCGCGCTGCGCACCGGCGTCTTCGTCCCCGGCCAGACCCTGGAGAACGAGCGCGGCGGCCGAACCTACGTCTATCTGCCGCAGGATCTCGCCGAGCGCGGCGACGACTACGACATCGTGCGATTCAGGGAGATGGTCCGAGAATCCTGACAAGGAAGCCCGCGATGTCGGCGATCTCCTCGGCGCACACCGAGTGCGGCATCGGATAAGTCTTCCATCGTACGTCGTAACCCGCTTCCGCCAGGATCCTTCGCGACTGCTCGGCGCGCGCGAGCGGAATGATGTCGTCGTACTGCCCGTGCGCCATGAAGATCGGCGTCTTGCGGTTGGCCTCGTGCATTTCTTCTTTCAACTTGGTATGTAAAGGCAAGTAGGTCGAAAGCGCGAGTACGCCTGCAAGCGGCGCCGGGTGGCGCAGCGCCGTCTGGAGCGCGATCGCGCCGCCCTGCGAAAAACCCGCAAGGACGATGCGCGCGGGCTTGATCCCCTTTTTCACTTCTTCGGCAACCAGGGTTTCCACCAGCGCCTGCGATGCCCGGATGCCCGCGTCATCCTCGGCGCCGCCGCCCAGCCGGAGGATGTCGTACCAGGCGCGCATGCGCATGCCCTGGTTGAGCGTCACGGGCCGGACCGGCGCGTGGGGAAAGACGAAGCGCAGCTGCAAGGCGGGCGGCAGGCCGAGCTCGGGCACGATCGGCTCGAAGTCGTGCCCGTCGGCGCCCAGGCCGTGCAGCCAGATCACCGCCGCGTCGGGCCGCGGCCCGGTCTGAATTTCAACGGTTTCCATGGACGCCGAGTGTAATCGGTGTCGCATGTAATGCAATCGGGGTTGACCAAATGACCGCCGGTCATCTAAAGTTCCGGTCTCAAATGACCGTCAGTCAGTTAAAGGCCGCCTCCAGGAGCGCCGCTTCCAGGAGCGCCGCGCCCAAGGCGCCGCTGCGCCGGGCGCGGGCGCCGGAGCACAAGTCGCAGCGCCGCGCCGCCATCGTGCGCGCGGCCGAGGGCCTGCTCGCGCGCCGCGCCGCGCTGGATTCGTGCTCGGTCGAGCTGCTCGCGCGCAAGGCGGGCCTCGCGAAGGGGACGGTGTACCTCTACTTCCGCTCGCGCGAAGAAGTGCTGCTGGCGGTGCACGAAAAGCAGACGCACGAGGTCTTCGACATCGTCGAGCGCGCGCTCGCCGCCCCCGGGGCGAGCGCGGACAGCGTGGTGCGCACCGGCGTGCGCTACCTGCATGCCCACCCGCAGTTCTATCCGCTCGCGGCGAGCTGCCACACCATGCTGGACACCAATGTCAGCACCGAGGCGGCGCTCGCCTTCAGGATCGGCCTCGGCCGGCGCCTTGAAGTCCTCGGCCAGCGCATCGAGGAGATCTATCCCGGCCTGCGCGCCGGCGAGGGCGCCGCGCTGCTCATGAACAGCTACGCCATGATCATCGGGCTGTGGCAGCAGGCCGATCCGCCCCTGTCGCTGCGCGCGGTGATGGACCGCCCGGAGATGGCGATCTTCAAGATCGACTACGAGAAACAGCTCACCGCCGCCCTGCTCGACCTGTGGGAAGCGGCCGCCCGGAGAAAGAAATGAAGCCTGCCGCCGCCGTCGCCGCGCTCGCCGCGGCGCTCCTCGTCGCCGCCTGCGGCAAGGCGCCGCCGCCGAAGGCGGAGGAGATCCGTCCCGTGAAAGTGATGAAGGTCGCCGCTTCGAGCGCGACGCGCGCCGTGGAGTACGCGGGCGAGGTGCGCCCCCGGCACGAGACGCGGCTGTCGTTCCGCGTCGGCGGCAAGATCGTCGAGCGCCTGGTCGAGGTCGGCTCGCGGGTGCGTCCCGGGCAGGCCGTGGCGCGGCTCGACCAGACCGACCTCACGCTCGCCGCGGAGAGCGCGAAGGCGCAGATGGCGAGCCTCGAAGCGGAGCGCAACCTCGCCGAGGCGGAGCTCAAGCGCTACTCCGACCTGCGCGAGAAGAACTTCATCAGCCAGGCCGAGTACGACCGGCGCCTGAGCGCCTTCACCACCGCCGACGCGAAGCTCGGCGCGGTGCGCGCGCAATACCGGCAGGCGGCCAACCAGGCGGCTTATGCGACGCTCACCACCGATACGGCGGGCGTGATCACCGCGATCGAGGCCGAAGCGGGCCAGGTCGTGACCCCGGGACAGACGGTGGCGCGGCTCGCGCGGCCGGGCGAGAAGGAGATCGCCATCGCGATCCCGGAATCGCAGCGCGATCTCATCGAAGCCGCGAAGGAAGTGAGCGTGACCCTGAACGCGGTGCCGGGCCGCAGCTGGAAAGGCAGGCTGCGCGAGCTCTCGCCCGCCGCCGATCCGGCAAGCCGCACCTACGCCGCGCGCATCACCGTGCTCGGCGCGGACGAGGCGATGGATCTCGGCATGAGCGCGCGCGTCGGCGTGGCGGCGGCGCAGCCGGTGGCCGGCGTCGAGCTGCCGGTCGCGGCGCTTTACTCGAGAGGCGACTCGCCCAATGTGTGGGTGGTCGGCCCCGGCGGCGTCGTGCGGCTCGTGCCGGTAAAGACGCGCGGCGTCGTCGGCGAGAACGTGGTGATCGAATCCGGCCTGGGCGCCGGCGACCAGGTCGTGATCGCCGGCGCCAACCTCATCCGCGCCGGCCAGAAGGTCCGCGTGCTCGAGGAAAGCGATCACAAGCTGACGGCAAAATGAGCGGCGGCGGCGAACCCGAAACGCGCCCGAGCGGCGGGCAAACGGCAGGCCGCTTCAACCTCTCGGCGGCCGCGCTCAAGTATCGCGAGATCACGCTGTTCCTGCTGCTCGCGGTGGCCATCGGCGGCATCGCGGCCTACTTCCAGCTCGGCCAGCGCGAGGACCCGGATTTCACCTTCCGCGCGATGGTGATCCGCACGCTGTGGCCGGGCGCGACCGCGGAGCAGGTCGACCGCCAGATCACCGATCGCATCGAGAAGAAGCTGCAGGAGACGCCGTACTACAAGTGGACGCGCGCCTATTCCAAGCCGGGCGAGTCGCTCGTCGTCCTCGAGCTTCTCGACACGGCCGCGCCGCGCGAGGTGCCCGAGATCTGGTACCAGGTGCGAAAGAAGCTGGGCGACATCCACCAGACGCTGCCCGCGGAGGCGATCGGTCCGTTCTTCAACGACGAGTTCGGCGACGTCTTCGGATCGATCTACGCCTTTACCGGCGACGGCTTCACGCTGTCCGAGCTGCGCGACTACGTCGAGCGCGTGCGCCAGGAGCTGCTGCGCCTGCCGAACGTGGCGAAGATCGACCTGGTCGGGGTGCAGGACGACAAGATCTTCGTCGAGCTCTCGACGAAGAAGCTGGCGGCGCTCGGCCTCGATCCGCAGGCGATCGGCCAGGCGCTCGCCTCGCAGAACGCCGTCGTCAGCCCGGGGACCGTGGAGACGAAGAACGCGTCGGTGCCTTTGCGGGTCACCGGCCAGCTCGATTCGGTGCAGGCGGTGTCCGACCTGGTGCTGCGCGTCGCGGGACAGAACGGGGCGCAGTCCTTCAGGCTCGGCGACATCGCCGCGGTGAAGCGCGGCTACGCCGATCCCCCGGTGTTCACCATGCGCTTCAAGGGCAAGGAGGCGCTCGGCCTCGCGGTGTCGATGACGCGCGACGGCGATGTCCTCAAGCTCGGCGAGGACCTGAAGCGCGAGACCGCCCGGCTGCGCTCGGAGCTGCCGATCGGCGTCGAGTTCGAGCAGGTGTCCGACCAGCCCGCGGTGGTGAAGGGCTCGGTGGGCGAATTCATGCGCTCGCTCGGCGAGGCGGTGATCATCGTCCTCATCGTGTCGTTTCTCTCGCTCGGCGCGCGCACCGGGCTGGTCGTCGCGCTCACCATCCCGCTCGTCCTCGCCGCGACCTTTCTCGGGATGCGCTTCTTCGGCATCGACCTGCACCGCATCTCGACCGGCGCGCTCATCATCTCGCTCGGCCTGCTCGTCGACGACGCGATGATCTCGGTCGAGATGATGGCGCGCAAGCTGGAGGAGGGCTGGGACAAGGCGCGCGCCGCGACCTTCGCCTACACGAGCACCGCGTTCCCGATGCTCTCCGGCACGCTCATCACCGCCGCCGGCTTCCTGCCGATCGCCACCGCGAAATCGACCACCGGCGAGTACACCTTCGGCATCTTCGCCGTGACCACCATGGCGCTCGTCATTTCCTGGGTCGCCGCGGTCACCGCGACGCCGTTCATCGGCGCGCTCTTCCTGAAGGAGCACAAGGTCGCGGCGGGCGAAGCGCCGCGCGACGTCTATGCCACGCCTTTCTACCGCCGGCTGCGCTCGCTCATCGAATGGTGCGTGACGCATCGCAAGACGGTGCTCGCGGCGAGCGCGGCGACGCTGGTGCTCGGGGCGGCGGGCATGGGCCTCACCGAGAAGCAGTTCTTCCCCTCGTCGAACCGCGTCGAGCTGATGGTCGAGCTGTGGCTGCCCGAAGGCGCTTCGGTGCGAGCCTCCGAGCGCGAAGCCGCGCGCGTCGAGAAGCTCCTCGGCTCGGACGAGGATGTGGCGAGCTATGTCACTTACGTGGGCAACGGCTCGCCGCGCTTTTTCCTGTCGCTCGAGCAGCAGCTCTTTCGCACCAACTACGCGCAGCTCGTGGTCCTCACCCGGGACCTCGAGGCGCGCGAGCGGGTCGTCGAGCGCCTGCGCACGGCCCTCGCCGGCGATTTTCCGGGGGTGCGCGGCCGCGTGCTGCGCGTGCCGCTCGGCCCGCCGGTCAACTATCCGGTCCAGTTTCGCGTGACCGGCGAGAATCCGGCGCAGCTCAAGGCGATCGCCGACCGGGTGGCGGAACGCGTGCGCGCCAACCCGAGCACGCTCGACGTCAACACCGACTGGGGCGACAAGGTGCTGGCGCTGCGCGTGGACGTGGACCAGGACAAGGCGCGCATGCTGGGCGTCTCCTCCGCGAGCGTGTCGCGCTCGGTGGCGGCGGTGGTGACCGGCGTGCCGATCGGCCAGTATCGCGACAACGACCGCCTGATCGACGTGGTGCTGCGGGCCCCGGCCAGCGAGCGCGGCACGCTCGAAGCGCTCGGCGAGCTGAGCATTCCCACCCCCGGCGGGCGCGCGGTGCCGCTCGCGCAGGTCGCGAGCGTGAACGAGACGCTCGAGGAGCCGATCCTCTGGCGGCGCAGCCGGGTGCTGACCCTCACGGTGCGCTCGGATATCGTCGACCGCGCCCAGGCGCCCGAGGTCACCATGCAGATCGAGCCGACGCTCGCGGCCCTGCGCCAGGACCTGCCGCCGGGCTACCGGATCGAGGCGGGCGGGGCGTACGAAGAGAACCTGAAAGCGCAGCGCTCGATCGCCGCCGGGCTGCCGCTCGCCGCGGCGGTGGTGCTCGCGATGCTCATGCTGCAGCTGAAGAGCTTCTCGCGCACCTTCATGGTGGTGCTCACGGCGCCGCTCGGCATCGTCGGCGTGGCGTTCGCGCTGCTCGTCTTTCGCCAGCCGTTCGGCTTCGTCGCCATGCTCGGCACCATCGCGCTCGCCGGCATGATCATGAGGAACGCCGTGATCCTCGTGCACCAGATCGAGCAGGACATCGAAGCCGGCGCCGATCGCGCGACCGCGATCCGCGAGGCGACGGTGCGCCGCTTCCGGCCGATCGTCCTGACCGCGGCCGCCGCCGTGCTGGCGATGATTCCGCTCACGCGCAGCGTTCTGTGGGGCCCGATGGCCTACGCCATCATGGGGGGGCTGATCGTCGCCACGGTCCTGACGGTGCTTTTCGTTCCGGCGCTCTATGCGGCGTGGTTTCGGGTGAAAACGCCGGAGACAGCCAGTCGGGCCGGACTAGGCGTCGGGCGCCCGATCGCCTAGCAGGCCTATTTTTCGGCCCAGGCGAAATGCATGCGGCAGCGCCGGGCATTCTTCGCACGGCATTCGAGATGGTCGGCGCGGACGTTTTTCACCCCGGTCAGCTCGATGCTGCGCTGGGCCCAGCCCAGCACCGACTCGCAATGCGCCCAGTGCGGCGTCTCGAACTCGAGGATCTCGAGCTCGATGTCCCCCGGCGCGTGCTGCGTCGCCTTCAGCTTTCCGGAGGTGTAGTACGCGCTCCAGACCGACGCCGCCTTGCCGAAGATGAACATCGGCTGCAGGAACTTGAAGAACACCTTGTAGATGGTCGACAGGTCGTCTTCCGCGGTCTGCCCCGCCATGGCGCGGTAGAGCTTGCCGTCGCCGCGGCCGATCACCCGGTCGATGGTCTCCGTCAGGTCGATGAACAGATCGAACGGGTACCAGGCCGATTTGAGCACGCTCATCTCCATGCGCCTGGCGGCCTCGCGGTCCTTGAGCGCCGCCAGCACGGCGCGCAGCTTCTCCTCGCCGTGGTGGCGAAGCACGTACTGCCTGCGCCCGGCAATTGCCGTCCCTTTTACGTTGACCATAGGCTCCCCCGTAGTGAGCTAGGATTTGCGCACCGCCGATTTCGGCCGGAACGCCTTTACGACCTCGTCGCGCGTCTCGATATACGGACCCCCGATGAGATCGATGCAATACGGAACGGCGGCGAAGATCCCCGGAGCCTCCGGCAGGCCTTGAAGCGTCTCGCGTATCGACTTGGGCTGTCCGGGTAAATTGACGATGAGCGCGCCCTTTCGGATCACCGCCACCTGCCTGGAGAGGATGGCGGTCGGCACGAAGCGCAGGCTGATGGCGCGCATCTGCTCGCCGAAGCCGGGCATCACCTTGTCGCCGACGGCGAGCGTCGCCTCCGGCGTGACGTCGCGCGGCGCCGGCCCGGTGCCGCCGGTGGTGAGGACCAGGTGGCAGCCTTTCTCGTCCACCAGCTCCTTCAGCGTCGATTCGATCACCGCCTGCTCGTCGGCGATGAGCCGGGTCTCGTCGCGCCAGGCGGGCGCCGCGATCGCCGAAGCGAGCCAGGCCTTGAGCGCGGGAATGCCCTCGTCCTTGTACACGCCGGCCGAAGCGCGGTCGCTCACTGAAACGAGTCCGACGAGCAGCTCCTCTTTCATTTATGCAGAAAGCTCCTTTAGAAGGCGAAAGACTTCCCGGTACGCCCGCGGCGGCTTGCCCTCCTTCATTTCCTTGCGGGCGTTGCGCAGCAAGGCGCGCAGCGCCTGCAGGTCGGTCGCGGGGAAGGCGGCGGCGAATTCGGTGAGCGCCTCGTCGTCGGCGAGCAGCCGCTCGCGCCAGGTCTCGAGGCGCCGGTGCTGGGCGCTCGCCTGGGCGGAGGAGCCTTCGAGGGCGGCGAGCCGGGCGCGGATCGGCGCGGCGTCGACCGCGCGCATCAGCCGGCCTATGTATTGCAGCTGGCGGCGCTTCGCCTCGTGGCTTTTTATCCGCTTTGCCGCAAGGACGGCCTCATGGAGGCCGCTTTCCAGCGCAAGCTCGCCAAGCTGCGGCTCGGACAGCTCCACCAGGGCCGCGCCGAGCGCCTGCAGCTCGTGCATTTCCTGCTTTCGTTTCGTCTTGCTTACGATTTCGTCCTGCATCGCGCGGTATCATAACGTTCCGCAGAGGTTTCCGGAGTCCCCTTGAAGTCCGCCGTAAAGCCTTCCCCGCAGTCCCGGCCCGCGCCGCGGCCCTCCCCCGAGCGAAGCGGCTTCAGCTGCACGCAGGAAAAGCTGCGCGAGCTCGCGCAGGCGGTGCTCGAGCGCGCCCGGAGCGTCGGCGCGAGCGGCTGCGACTGCGACGTGTCCGAAGGCCATGGCCTCTCGGTGACGGTGCGCAAGGGCAAGCCCGACGTGGTCGAGCACAACCGGGACCGCAGCGTCGGCGTCTCGGTGTATTTCGGCGAGCGTCCGAAGGTCCGCCGCGGCCACGCCAGCACCTCGGATTTCTCGCTCGCGGCGCTCGAGCAGACGGTCGATGCGGCGGCGGCGATCGCGCGCCACACCGCCGAGGACGATTGCGCGGGGCTGCCCGAGCCCGAGCTGCTCGCGCGCGAGATACCGGATCTCGACCTGTACCACCCGTGGGCTCTTACCACCGAGGACGCGATCGAGCTCACGCGGCGCTGCGAGGCCGCGGCCTTCGCCGTGTCGAAGAAAATCCGCAACTCCGAAGGCGCGACCGTTTCGGCGCAGCACTCGCAGTTCGTGCTCGCCAACAGCCTGGGCTTCATGGGCGGCTACCCGGGCTCGCGCCACTATCTGTCCTGCTCGGTCATCGCCGAGGACAAGGGCCTGATGCAGCGCGACGACTGGTTCAGCGCCTCGCGCGTGCCGGGGCATCTCGCCGATCCGGTAGCGCTCGGCCGCTACGCGGGCGAGAGGGCGCTCGCGCGCCTGGGCGCCCGCAAGATCGCCACCTGCAACGCGCCGGTGCTGTTCGAGGCGCCGGTGGCGATCCAGCTCCTCGGCCACTTCCTGTCGGGCGTGACCGGCGGCAACCTCTATCGCAAGACTTCGTACCTCGTCGACAGCCTGGGCAAGCAGGTGTTCTCGCCGCTCGTGCGGATCGAGGAGCGCCCGCGCGAGCCGCAGGGCTCCGCCAGCACCCCTTTCGACGAGGAGGGCGTGGCGACGCGCGATCGTGTGCTGGTGAACGACGGCGTCCTCGACGGCTATTTCCTCGGCAGCTACGCCGCGCGCAAGCTCGGCATGCGAAGCACCGGCAACGCCGGCGGCCACCACAATCTCACGGTGCGCTCGAGCGGGCCGGACTTCGCCGGGATGGTGCGCAAGCTGAATCGGGGGCTCCTCGTGACCGAGCTCCTCGGGCACGGCGTGAATCTGGTCACCGGCGACTATTCGCGCGGCGCCGCGGGCTACTGGGTGGAAGGCGGCGAGATCCGCTTCCCGGTCGAGGAGATCACCATCGCCGGCAACCTGCGCGAGATGTACAAGGGCATCGTCGCCATCGGCGCCGATGTGCTGACGCGCAGCGGGCGCTCGACCGGCTCGATCCTGGTCGAGAACATGACCATCGCCGGCGACTAGCCGCGAACTCCAAGGAGATTTTCCATGCGTGCGTGGCTGTGCTTTTCGACCGTTCTTTTTCTGGCGGGCGCTCCCGTCCTTGCGCAGGAAACGAAGACCGCGCCGCGGGCGCCGGACGTGATCTACGTGCCGACGCCGCCCGAGGTGGTGGAGGAGATGCTCAGGATCGCCGACGTGAAGAAAGGCGACGTGCTGTACGACCTGGGCTCGGGCGACGGCCGCATTCCCGTGACCGCGGCGAAGAAGTACGGCATCCGCGCGGTCGGCATCGACATCGACCCCGAGCGCATCCGCGAGGCGAACGCGAACGCCAAGAAAGAAGGCGTCGAGAAGCTCGTCCGGTTCCGCAACGAGGATCTCTTCAAGGCGAACATCAGCGAAGCGACCGTGGTGACGCTCTATCTGCTGCCGGACCTGAACGTGAAGCTGCGGCCGCGGCTGTGGAAAGAGCTCAAGCCCGGCACGCGCGTCGTCTCGCACCAGTTCGACATGGCGGATTGGAAGCCGGAAAAGCAGCTCGAGCTGAACGGCCGCACGATCTACTTCTGGACGATCCCGGCGCGCAAGCAATAGCGATGGCCAAAGACCTGACCATCGAGGTCGCCTCCGACGTCATCTGCCCCTGGTGCTACATCGGCAAGCGCCGCCTGGAAAAAGCGCTCGCCCTGGTGAAGGACGAGATCCGGCCGCAGATCCGCTGGCTGCCTTTCCAGCTCAATCCCGACATGCCGGCGCAAGGCATGCCGCGCGCCGAGTATCGCAAGGCCAAGTTCGGCTCGGTCGAGCGCGGCCGCGAGCTCGACGCGCGCGTCGCCGCAGAGGGAAAGCGCGAAGGACTCGAGTTCGCGTTCGAACGCATGCAGCGCACGCCGAACACGCTCGCCGCGCACCGCCTCATCCAGCTCGCGCAGGAGCAGGGCCTCGCCGCGCCCGTCGTCGACGAGCTGTTCCGCGCCTACTTCGAAGAGGGCCGGGATATCGGCGATACCGAGGTGCTGGCGGCGATTGCTCGGAAGAATGGGGTGACGGGCTGGCCGGAGTCGGCCGACGCGAAGGGCGTCGCCGAGCTCGAAGGGCAGATGCGCGGCCTCGGCATCTCCGCGGTCCCGACCTTCATCTTCGATCGCACGAGCGGCGTCTCCGGCGCGCATCCGCCCGAATCCCTCGCCGCCGCGATGCGCGAGGCGGCGGGCATATCGTCTGTGTAGCCGAGCAGCTACGCGCCGCGCGTAAAACGTCGACTTGGGCGACGGTAGGGCGTTCAGCGACTTGTAGCCTTGCGCCAATAGGCGGACTATCGGCGGGCGCAATGGCCAAGAAAAGCAGCATCCAGCTCGCCGCGCTCAAGCGGTGCCGCGACCTCGCCGGGGGAGTGTCTTTCCTCGCACGAAAGATCGGCATCGGCTCCGACTCGCTGGACGGCATGCTGCACGAGCGCGAAGCGATTCCGGATTGGCTGTTCCTGCGCGCGATCGACTTCCTCAACGAAGCCGAGGCGGCGGGCACCATCCCGCCGGGATTCCCGGAAGACTGGGAACAACGGTCGTACCTGCCCCCCGACGACAACAGCGGCTGACCGCCGCATGGCGGCTGACAGCTACTGCGCAGTCATTGCGAGAGCAGATCGATAAGCTGCGTCGGATTGACGGGCTTCACGAAGTAGGCCTCGAACCCGACCTTCGACGCGCGCTGCCTGTAGGCTTCCTGACCGTAGGCCGTTACCGCTATCAGGCGCACCGATTCCAGGCCGGGCTCCATCCTGAGCCGCGCGCAAAATTCGAAACCATCCATTCCGGGCAGGCCCAGATCGACCAGGACGATCTCGGGCTTGAAAGTTCGCGCTACCGACAGCGCCGCATAGCCGTTGATCGCATATTCCGCGCGGTGGCCAAGATCGCGAAGCAAGAACACCAGGCTATGAACGCTGTCGAGATCGTCCTCGACGATAAGGACACGACGTGACTTTCCTAAATCGAAAACCGGTTTACGCGTGACCGGCGGACGTTCTTCTGTCGCAACCACTAGGTAGAGCCTTTCCGAAGATCAGAAACTTGCCGAGAGCCAAAGAACTCCTCCAAGCCGTCAATATGATCCGGCGACAAAGAATGCAAGTTCTCGAGACCGACTTCGTCGCGCCGCTCGACCAGGATATCAACGGCTGCAAGAAACTGCCGACGAGTGGGACGTTCGGCTCCGCTCAACCACAGGAACAGATCCGCGATGCGAACACGCAACATATTCGCGAGCGCGCGCTCGGAGCCGAGCAACGTAACGCACCGCTTCAACACCCTTATCTCTAATGTCGTTCTTTGCACTGAAGGTCTTTCCGCAGCGGCGTGACCGGATTTAATCACAAAAAGAATTGCCGCCACCCCACTCATGTAGGTGGGGAGGATGACGGCTTGTCGTCGGATTACTACAGGAAATGCGGCGAACGGGGCAGGAACGTCAACTAGTTCACGATTACCAACGCCGCTGCGAGCCAATCGAAGATCAGTCGAACATGACGACGAGCGAAAGCAGATAGACGACCAGCGCGCCGGCCGCGAAGAACTCCAGCGTGGTATTGGATACCGAGGGCAGGTCCGGATCGCGCGGCACCGGCTCGGCGTGGTGATCGTCCGCGGGGGGATGCGCGTGGGCCGCATCGGCGGGCGTTGCCGCGGACAATTTCTCGTTGAAGTTGCGGAAGAAGTCGTCCGCGACCTTGCGCGCCGCGCCGTCCACCAGGCGCGAGCCGATCTGCGCGAGCTTGCCGCCGACGTTGGCCTTTACGTCGTAGGAAAGCCGCGTGGAGGAATTCTCCGGCGACAGGCGCACGCTGGCGCTGCCTTTCGCGAACCCGGCGGCGCCGCCCTGGCCCTCGAAGCTGATCGAGTAGGAATCCGGCGGCTTGATGTCGGAGAGGCTGAGCTTGCCCTTGAACTTGGCGCTCACCGGGCCGACGCGCGCCACCATCAGCACCTGGAAATCGTTTCCCGAGATGCGCTCGATCGACTCGCAGCCGGGCACGCAGGCCTTGAGCACCTCGGGGTCGTTGAGCGCGTTCCAGGTGACCTCCTGGGACGCGGGTACGAGCTGCTCGCCGGTCATCTCCATGCGCGGTGCTCCTTGCTCATTTGGGTTCTCATGGGCGTCCTTTCCCGCGGCGACGGGCTGCTCAGCGTCTTCGCGAGATCGACGAGGGTCTTCAGATTGTGCACCGGCAGGAAGAGGTCCACGTGCGGCAGCATCGCGCGCACGCCCGCCGGCCGCGCCTCGAACTTCTCGTAGCGCAGGAGCGGGTTCATCCAGACGAGCTTGCGGCAGGACTTGGCGAGGCGCTCCATCTCCTCGCCCAGACCTTCGCCCGCCTCGCGATCCAGCCCGTCGGAGACGAGCAGCACGCAGGCGTTCTGGCCGAGGACGCGCCGGCCCCAGCGAAAATTGAACTCGCGCAGCGACGCGCCGATGCGCGTGCCCCCCGACCAGTCCTGGATCGCCTCGGCGACCTTCGCCATCGCGACGTCGACGTCGCGGTGGCGAAGCTGCCGGGTGATGTTGGTGAGCCGCGTGCCGAACACGAAGACCGTGACGCGGTCGCGATCGTTGGTCACGGCGTGGAGGAAGTGCAGGAACATCCGCGAATACGGGTTCATCGAGCCCGAGATGTCGCACAGCACGACCAGCGGCGGATGCAGCTCGCGAGGCGCTTCGCGCACCAGCGCGATCAGGTCGCCGCCTTCGCGCAGCGACTCGCGCAGCGTCGCGCGCAGGTTGATGGACTTCCCCCCGGCGGAGGGCCTCTTCCTTCTCGTGCGGATCAGCGGCAGCGGCAGGCGCAGCTGCGAGATCATCTTGCGCGCTTGCGCGAGCTCCGCCGCCGACATGGTGTCGAAATCCATGCGCTGCAGCACCTCGCGGGAGGAGAACGTGAGGCGCGCCTCGAGCCCGGTGCGCTCCTCCCGGCTCTCGTTGGCCTCGCGCTGCTGCTGCGCGAGCGCGTCGGTGAGGCGCTGGCTCTGCTGCTGCTCGGGGAGCGCGCCGCGGCCGTAGGCCTGCGGCAGCAGGAGCTGCATCATCTTTTCCGCGAGCTTCGGGTCGCGCCAGAAGATGGCGAAGGCCTGGTCGAAGATCGGCCGCTGCTCCTCGCGCGACAGCAGCACCGCCGACATGGTCCAGTACCAGTCGTCGCGGCGCGGCGGAAACTGGTGCGCGCCGGTGATCTCCAGCGCGCGCACGCAGTCGAGCACGCGGTCGGGCCCGATGCGCAGCCCGGCGGCGCGCAGGAGGCGCGCGAAGTGCATGACGTTCTCGGCGAGCCGCCCTTCGGCGGTGGGAGCGGTCATTCCGGACGAAGCGCCAGCGGGCATTCGCGCGCGAGCTTCTCGACCTGAGGCGAGGTGATCACCATGTGCTCGCGGAAGTAGCGCTCGTGGTTGCGCTCGACCTCGGCCAGCCAGTAGGTGTAGTTGACCATCAGCCCGGCCGAGCGCGCCATGCCCTGCTCGGAGGTGTCGCCCATCCAGTTGATCCGCTCGAGCATCGCGCCGTTGCCCAGGTGGAAGCGCGCCACCGGGTCGAGCGGCTCCCGGCCCTGCTTCTTTTCTTCGGCCTGACCCTCGCCTTCCTTCACGTGCGCGAGGTAGTAGGCGCAAAGGCGAACGAGCAGCT